>CATPBK010000050.1 GCA_955652705.1 Candidatus Dormiibacterota bacterium
GCCTGGCCGGCCGGGACCCGATGCGTAGACGGCTGATCTCTTCGAGCGGGCTCACCCGAGCGAAGAACTCCGCGAAGCCCGGCCGCCCGAGCAGATCGCGGTAGGCCGCTTCGGACGCGTGGGCCATCAGCGCCGCTTCCTCTGCAAACTTGCTTTCCGCCTCCGCGAGCGCCGCCTCGTGCTCCGGGGTAGACGCCGTGAGGACGGCGCTCGTGACCTGTTCCAGGTGACGCAGCCCGATGCTGAGGTTGCCGTAGCGCCCGAAGATCACCTCGCCCTGTTCGGTGACCTTGAAGCGGCCCGCGACGGAGCCGGGCGCCTGGCCTCGAATCGCCCGGCCCGCCGGACCGCCGCCGCGTCCCACTGCTCCCCCCCGGCCGTGGAAGAGCGTCAGCTCGACACGGTTGGCGCGGGCCCAGCCCGCCAGCGCCGTCTGGGCCCGGTAGAGCGCCAGGTTGGCGGCCAGGAACCCCACGTCCTTGGTGGCGTCGGAGTAGCCGAGCATTACCTCCAGGCGCCGCCCGCGGCTTTCGAGCCACTCCCGCCATGGAGGCAGCTCGAGCAGGCCGTCGAGCACCTCCGTCGCCGATTCCAGGTCGGCACGCGACTCGAAAAGCGGCACCGGATCGACCTGCAATGAGCCGTCAGGGACGGCGTGCCGCGCCAGGGTCAGCACGGCCACGACATCGGCGGGCTGGCGCGTGAAGCTGACCACGTAGCGACGGCAGGCCTCCAGACCCCAGCGCGCCTGGAGGTCGGCCATGACGTGGAAAGTTTCGAGGACCTGGCGCGTCTCCTCCGACAGGGAGTCCCGAGCAGACGCCAGCTCCTCGAGCGCTGTCTGGTGCACGAGGCTGTGCTGGCGGACCTCGAGGGAAGCCAGGTGGAAGCCGAAGGTCTGCGCCTGCCAGACGAGGTGTTGCAGCTCGCCGTAGGCAAGCCGCGGCGCTCCGGCGCCGGCGAGCGAGTCTTGTACTAGCCGGAGGTCGGCCAGGTAGGCGTCCACATCGGGATAGCCGGCCGGCTCCCGCAGCCGCGTCGCCCGGAGCCGCTCGGCGGCGTGCAAGAGCTTGCGGCGGTGCGGTTCGCCCGGCGAGCGCTGCCGGATCTCGGCGGCGCGCTGGCCGAGGCCGGACTCGTCGCCGGACAGGGAGGCGAGCAGTTCGGCTGAGGCCGGCGTGGAGTCCTGGGAGACGGTTAGTGAACGGCCGACCCTGCGAGTCGCGTTCTCGAGTCCGAGCAAGATGTGCTCGGCCTGGATCTCCTGCGCACCCCGAGTCACCTCGGCGTCGACCGCCGGGTTGCCGTCCCGGTCCCCGCCCACCCAGGAGCCCCAGCGCAAGAAGGCTGGGAAGGCAGGTTGTCGTCGACCGCTGCCGTCTGGGCCGGCGAGGGCCCGGTCGAGCTCTCGATAGAGCAGCGGTACGAGACGGAAGAGCGTCTCGTCGAAGATCGACATCAGGCTCCGGACCTCGTCGAGCGGATCGGGTCGCTCCTGGCGCAGCTGAGCGGTCCGCCAGAGGATGGTGACCTGTTCTCGCAGACTCCGCTCCGTGTCGGCCCGCTCGCCGGCCGAGAGCCTGGTGTCGTCCAGCCGCTCGACCAGCTCCCAGATCCGCCGCAGAGCATCGACTACCGCCCGGCGGCGCGCCTCGGTCGGGTGGGCCGTGAGCACCGGGCGGATCTCCAGCTTCTCGAGCTGGGCGCGGAGCGCCGCCTCGCCCCGCGCCGCCTGCAGCTCGGCTACGGTCACGGCCAGCGACTCCGGCACCGACGCTTGCGCCTGGCTGCGCTCGCGCAGCGTGCGCACGCGGTGGCGCTCCTCGGCCAGGTTGACGAGCTGGAAGTAGACGGTGAAGGCGCGCGCCACCGACTCGGCGCGAGCCAGGTCGAGGCCATCCACGAGCTCAACGATGCCGGCCAGCATCTCCTCGGCCCGGGGGCCGCGCGTCTGGCGGAGCTCGATAGTGGCGTGCCGCAGCCGCTCGACGTCGGCCAGCAGCTCCGGCCCTTCCGCTTCGGCCAGGACCTGGCCGAGGATGGAGCCCAGCAGGCGGACCTCCGCACGCAGCGGGGGCGGCATCTCCTCGACAGTTCCGCGCCGGGTGGCCTGGGACATGCCCGAGATCCTACTGTCCTCCGGAACAGCGCCCCAGCACGCCGGGTTCCCAAGAGATGAATGGCTGAGTTCACCCCGGAGATGCTGGAAGCGGCCGGTAAGCAGCGTGAGGTCCAGCTGGTCACGACCGGCCGCAAGAGCGGTGAGCCTCGCCGCGTCGTGATCTGGCTCACGATCGACGGGCGCCGGCTCTTCATCCGGTCGGGCGGCGGCCTGACCCGGCACTGGCCACAGAACCTGCTAGCCGGCGGCCCGGCCGCGCTCCAGCTGCCTACCGTGGAGGTGCCGGTGCGAGGCCGGCACGTCACCGACCCTGGCGAGGCCCGCGCCATCTCCGAGTACGTGGCTCGCAAGTACGGAGCCTCGGTTCGGCGCTCGCGTGAAGGCGAGCCGCTCACCCCCGGCGAGCAGGCGACCTTCGAGCTGCTCCCCGGCTAAGGCTGCTCAAGGGGGTTGTTCCGCTTCAGCGGCCGCTTATGATGACGCTTCCTTAAATGTTCACGAGCCTTGCCAACCCTGAGCATTGGGTCCCTCTCGTGGTCGTCGGGCCGGCTATCGTGGCGGTTCTGGCTTTGGCCCAGCTGCGTCCCGGGCCCTGGATCCTGACCGGCGCCAAGGTGCTGGCAATCGGCACGCTCCTGGCCGAGTTCTGCTGGTGGGGGGCCGCCATCGTCGAGCACCGCTGGTACCTCAAATACAACCTCCCACTCCACCTCTGCGAGTTCGGCTCTTTCCTGCTCGCGGGAGCGCTCTGGTCCCGCCGCCGGCTGCTGGTCGAGATCAGCTATTTCTGGGGCGTCGGCGGCACGCTGCAGGGCCTGTTCACGCCCGACATACCGAGCCACTTCCCGTACTTCGTGTACTTCCAGTACTACGTCGAGCACGGCTTCATCGTGCTCGGCGCCTTCTACCTGGTGATCGCGATGCGGATCTTCCCGGCGCCGGGCGCCGTGCTCCGCGTATCCACGTTCACCGCTGCCTACGCGGTGGTGGTGGGACTGGTCGACTACGTCACCGGCGGCAACTACCTGTTCCTGCGCCGGATCCCGTCCACCGGCACGCTCTTCGACTACCTCGGGCCCTGGCCGTGGTACATCGTCAGCTGCACGATCCTGGCCGTGCTGATCTTCACGCTCCTGTACTTGCCCTTCAGGAGCTCGAACCGGCGGCTGGTGGATCTCGCCCACGCCCGGTAGCGCCGCTCGAGGGAGCCGGCCCAGCGCTTTAACCGACCTGGCGCGCCTGCGGCCGAAGGATGGGCTCGGGCTCTACGGGAGCGGCGCCGACCTCTTCAGCAACGCGATCTTCGGCCGCGATTCGGCGATGGCCGCCGACTACCTCCTGCGCCTGAGGCCGGACGTGGCCCGGGGCGTGATCTTGAAGCTGGCTCAGCTCCAGGGCACGCGACTGGCCTCGCCCGGCACCGACAGCAACGAAGAGGAGCCCGGCAAGATTCACCACGAGCACCGGCGCCTCTACGTCGACGGCCGGCGCGTCCGGCATCGGTCCGCCCGGATCCTGCAGCAGCTGTCCGCCGTCTGGGGCGGCGACAAGACGTCGCTGACCTACTACGGTAGCTGCGACGCCACGCCGCTTTTCGTGCGCACGGCGGTTCGCTACTGCAGGCACTACGGCGACACGATCCTCGGCGAGCCGGTCATCCGCCGCGACGGCACCCAGGTGACGGTCCGGGACAGCGTCCTCGCGGCGGTCGCTTGGATTACTCGCAAGCTGGACGAGTCGCCGCTCGGTCTGGTCGAGTTCCAGCGCCGCAATCCCAACGGCATTCCCTTTCAGGTCTGGAAGGACTCCGGCACGTCCTACGTGCACCTCGACGCGACCATCGCGAACTGGGACGCGCCGATCGCCGCCCTCGAGGTGCAGGCGTACGCCTATGACGCGCTGCTCGGTGGGGCTCGCCTGTTCGGCGAGTCGGAGCGGGCAGCAGACTGGAGAGCCAGGGCAGAGGCCCTGCGGGAAAGCATCTTCAAGTGCTTCTGGATGCCTGGCGCCAGCTACTTCGCGATGGGTCTCGATCGCGACGCCAGCGGAAAGGCGCGCTGGATCGAGAGCATCGCGTCAAACGCGGCGCTGCTCTTGGACACCTCGATCTTCGATGGCCTGCCTGACGCCGAGGAGTACATCGGCGCGGTGGCACGCCGCAGCACCGGCCCGGAGTTCCTGACCGAGGCCGGCATCCGCTGTCGGTCGCTGAACGAAGAAGCGCTGCTCGACTTCCAGGACTACCACGGCACCTGGACCGTCTGGATGAAGGAAACCTTCGACGTCACGCGAGGCCTCTACCGCCAGGGACTGCCGGCACTCGCGCGACAGCTCGCGGTGCGCTTGCTCAACGCTGTGAACACCGCGGGCGCTCACGTCGAGTTCCTTTACGTGAGCCCCGACCAGCGCGTCATGTACGACTTTCGGGGCCGTGATCCGCGCAGCTCGCACGCGGCCGAGATCGTAGCCACGAACGTGCCGGAGCAGCCGCTGGCGTGGACGCTTAGCGCGGCGCTGGCGTTGAAGTGGCTGCTCGGCTCGGAGCGCCACCTCTACTCGCCTCTGGACTGGCCGGGAGCGCGTCCGGCGCGTCCGGAGCTGGATGCCCGGCTCCTGCGCGAAATGCCGCGGCTGGCCCTGCTCTCCACAGCGGGCGAGTTCCAGTCCGCCTACGAACGCCGCGGCGACTTCGTCCTCAATCGTGCCCTCGGGCATGAGCGCGACCAGGCCGCCCGGGCGCGCCACCGAACCCGTGCCTGACGAGGTCAGGCGCGCAGCCTGAGAACCGCGTCGTGGGCCTCCTTTGCGAAGTCCTCCCAGCGGCACTCGAGCGAGAGGCTGCCCGCGTAGCCGGCTGCGCGCAGCGCGGACAGAAACTCGTCGACGTCGGCGTCCTCCGCACGCGGCGGGCGGCGTTCCGGGCCGGCCACGTGGGCGTGGACGAGCAGGTCGGCGCAGCTTTGCAGCACGCTCGCCGGCTCGCCTTCCTCGCGCATGTGGTAGAGATCGGCCACGAGCCTCGCCGGGCCGCAATCGTGCTCGCGCAGGAAGTCGGCGGTCTCGGCCACCCTGTTCAGGAGGTTGGTTTCAGCGGCCCGCAGCGGCTCCAAAGCGACAGTGACCCTGTGCCTGGCGCCGGTCTCAGCCGCGAGCCGGAGCGCCGTCTCTAACTGGCTGAGCGCGGTCTGGCGGTCGAAGCCGTCGGGCACGGAGCGGGCGGCGCCACTTCCGAAGACGAGCACCGCGACTCCCAGGCGTTGCAGGCGAGCCATCGCGATTTCACGTGGTTCTCGAAGCGGCGGACGTCGACCTCCGGCCCGACGACCGGCACGCCGGCAGGCAGGAGCACGCTCGCGGCCCGAGCCGGCACCGGGCTCGCGGCCAACCGCTCGGGGAGCGACTCGAAGTGGGTCTCCGCGCCCATCACCAGCTGAGCCACACTGACCTCGCAGTAGTCGGCGCCGGCCGCCTCCAGGGCCCCGATCTGCGCCACGTCGCTGATGCAACAGCCGATCCGCAACCTACCTATGATCGCGGCCATGGGCTGGCGGCTGAGCGCGTTCGGTGACGAGGTGGCCGCCGAACCCGCCCACCAGGCAGCCGCACTCCGCGACCTCGGGATCGGCTACGTCGAGGTCCGCTCAGCCTGGGGCGTGAACGTGGTCGATCTGGGCAACGAGCGGCTCGACCGGTTGGGCACAGAGCTGACTGCGTCCGGGATGGGCGTCTCGGCCATAGCCTCGCCGGTCGGAAAGAGCGAGCTGCACGCAGACTTCGAGGCAGAGCTGGCCAGGCTGGAAGCTGCGCTCGATGCCGCCGAGCGATTGGGGTCCCGCCTCGTGCGCGTCTTCTCTTTCTATATGCGCGGGGGCCACGACGCGGCTCGGGACGAGGTCCTCCGGCGGCTCGAGCGCCTCTGCGCCCGCGCCTCGGCCCGGGGCGCCACGCTCGTTCACGAGAACGAGTCCTTCATCTATGGCGACACGCCGGAGCGCTGCCTGGAGCTGGTGGAAGCGGTCGGGTCGCCGGCTTTCAGGATCGCGTTCGACCCGGCCAACTTCGTGCAAGTCGGCGTGGCGCCCTTCACGCGCGCTTGGCCGCTGCTCGCTCGCCACGTAGTCCACTTCCACGTCAAGGACGCCGTGGCGATCCCCGGCGAAATGACCCAGGAGGCGCTGATGGCCAGCGTGCGGCCCGCCGGCGAGGGCGAGGGTCAGCTCCGCGAGCTTCTCGGCGAGCTGGAAAGTAGCCGGTACGGCGGGTTCCTCACGCTGGAGCCGCACCTCCAGGCCCGGCTGCCCGACCTCGACGGGCCCGCCCGGCTGCGGGTCGCCGCGGCGGCCTTGCAGGGCCTCCTGGTCGCCCATTGATGGACCCGCGCGCCACGGTCCAGCTCGGCCGCACCGACCTCCAGGTCACCCGACTCGGTCTCGGCTCGGCACCTCTCGGCATGCTCTTCCAGCCGGTCGAAGAGGAGGCAGCCCTGGCGGTTGTCGAGCGCGCCTTCGAGCTAGGTGTCCGCCTCTTCGACACGGCGCCGCTCTACGGCTCTGGTCTCGCCGAGCGCCGCTTCGGCCGGGTGCTGGCGGCTCGCCCACGTGAATCCTTCGTGCTGGGAACCAAGGTGGGCCGGCTGCTGCGCGCTGGCGAGCCGGTCTTCGACTTCAGCTACGAGGGCGCCAAGCGCTCGCTGGCGGAAAGCCTGGAGCGCCTTCAGCTCGACCGCGTCGACATCCTCCACATCCACGATCCCGACGCCCACTACGAGGAGGCCCTGAGCGGAGCCTACCGCGCGCTGGCCGAGCTGCGCCGGCAGGGTGTCATCTCAGCGGTTGGCGCCGGCATGAACCAGGCCCCGATGTTGGCCCGCTTCGCGCGAGAGGGCGACTTCGACTGTTTCCTGCTGGCGGGGCGCTACACGCTCCTGGACCAGTCCGGGCTCGAAGAGCTGCTGCCGCTCTGCCAGTCAAAGAAGATCGCGGTGATCATCGGCGGCGTCTACAACAGCGGGCTCCTGGCCGATCCAAGACCCGGCGCCCCCTACGACTACAAGCCGGCGGCGGCGGCCCTCGTCGAGAGGGCGCGGAGTCTGGCGGAGGTCTGCGAGCGCCACGGCGTGCCGCTGAAGGCGGCGGCCATCCAGTTCCCGTTCGGCCACCCGGCGGTCACGACGGTGCTTGCCGGCTGCCGCTCGGTGGCAGAGCTGGAGGAGAACGTGAGCCTCCTCGAGTCGCCGATCCCGCCGGGCCTCTGGGCCGAGCTGAAGGCCGAACGGCTGCTGGGCGAGGCGGTGCCGACGCCGTGAGCGCCAGCGTTGTCGTCGACGCTCACCACCACTTCTGGCCGCAGCCCACGCCGGAGCTGTACCCCTGGATGACCGAGCCGCTGGCCCGCCTCCGGCGGCCCTTCGGCCCTGACGACCTGCGCCCCCAGCTGGACGCCGCCGGCGTGGACCGCACCGTCCTAGTCCAGACTCGGTCCAGCCTGGACGAATCGATCGACCTCCTGGCGACGGCCGCGTCGGCGGGCTTCGTGGCGGGAGTGGTGGCCTGGGTCGACCTCACGGATCCGGAGGTCCGGCGGGCGATCGCCCGGCTTCGCGCGGCGCCGGGCGGCGATCGCCTGGTCGGGATCCGCCACCAGGTCCACGACGAGGCCGATGCCGGTTGGCTGGCGCGGGCCGCGGTGCACCGGGGCCTGGCGGCGGTGGCCGAGGCGGGCCTCGCCTATGACCTCCTGGTCAAGACCCCCCAGCTGCCCGCGGCACTCGCCGCCGCCAAGGCTCTGCCCGGCCTCCGGTTCGTGATCGACCACCTCGCCAAGCCGCGCATCGCGGCCGGCGTCGAAGACCTTGATTGGGCCGCCCGCATGATGCCTTTCGCCGACCTTCCCAACGTGAGCTGCAAGCTCTCGGGGATGGTTACCGAGGCGGACTGGGCGAAATGGCAGGCGGCCGACCTCCAGCCTTACGTGGACAGGGTCTTCTCCTGGTTCGGCGAGGACCGCCTGCTCTACGGCTCGGATTGGCCCGTCTGCCTGGTGGCGGCGGACTACGGCCGCGTCGTCGACACTCTGCGCCAGCTGCTGGCGGGCCGGTCGGAGGAGGCCCGGCGCAAGGTCTTCGGCGCCAACGCGGCGCGTATCTACTCGCTATAAGCAGGGTGATGAAAAGGATTCCCGCCGCTTCGCATCGGCATCGGCGCTCCGACGCCCTGCCGGCCGATCCCCATGTCGGCTCGTCCGGTCCTCAGTCACGAAATCGCCGGATGCGCTCCTTCCGGTCCTCCGTCGCCTCCTCGGGCTCGGCTCGGCAGGACCGCCGGATCGCTCGATGCCCTTTTCACCACCCTGCTTGAGGAGGCGTCGATTTGCAAAGCTACGGTCTCACTCTGCTGCTGCGCGATGATCTGGCAGCCATCGAGCGCTACAAGCAACATCATCGCCAGGTCTGGCCCGAGGTGGCGGCCTGCCTGCGCCGGATCGGCGTCCGGGAGATGCGGATCTACCTGCTCGGGCGGCGGCTCTTCATGTACCTGGAGGCGGCCGACGGCTTCGATCCGGACGCGGATTTTCCACGGGCGAACACCGACCCTCGCTACCAGGAGTGGGACGAGTTGATGCGAACCCTGCAGGAGAAGGCGCCCGAAGCCGGCCCGGGCGGCTGGTGGGCGGCAATGGAGGAGGTCTTCGACCTCAACTGGACCAGCTGAGCTGAGATGAGGGAGGGAGCCATGCGACTCAAGGACAAGGTCTGCCTGATCACGGGCGCCGGGTCGGGCATCGGCCGGGCGACGGCCGAGCTGTTCGCCGGGGAGGGCGCGACCATTCTGGCCACCGACGTGGACGAGGCGGCGGCGCTCAAGACCGCCGCGGATGTCGCCGGCCGGGGCTGGCGGCTGGACGTGACGGACCAGGCCTCCTGCGAGTCGGTGGTGGCGGAAGCGATCCGCGAGACCGGGCGCATCGACGTGCTCTTCAACAACGCCGGCATCGCCGGCGTCGGCAAGCTGCACGAGACCTCGCTCGAACTCTGGGAGCGCGTCATGGCGGTGAATGTCCGCGGCGTCTTTCTGGCCAGCCGGGCGGTCGTGCCGCACATGATCGAGCGCCGGTCCGGCTCGATCGTCAACATGTCCTCCTGCATCGCCGAGATCGGCCTCGCCGAACGCGCCAGCTATGGCGCGTCAAAGGGCGCCGTGCTGGCTTTGACGCGGTGCATGCAGGCGGACTACGCGCAGTTCGGGATTCGCGTCAACGCGCTCCTGCCGGGCACCATTCACACGCCGTTCGTCGATCGCTACCTGAAGGAGTCTTACCCCGACCCGCAGGCAGGCCTGGAGAGCATCAAGAAGCGCCAGCTGACCGGAGAGCTGGGCCGGGCCGAAGACGTCGCCTACGCGGCGCTCTACCTGGCCAGCGACGAGTCGCGCTTCGTGCTGGCCGCGGCGATGTACGTCGACGGCGGGGTCCGCGGCGCCAAATAGCTAAGGCAAGTAGCTAAGGCAAGTAGCTAAGGAAAGACGCGGAACCAGCGCAGGCTGAGCAGGCCGCCCAGGAGCAGCACCACCGCGCCGGCGATCATGGTCGCGACAGTGATGTCGACGCGCAGGAACTGCCATGCAAACTCCGAGCCCAGTCGCTGGTAGATCTTGTTCAGCTGCCCGGCCGCCTGGGCGTAGTAGTACTTGCCGCCGGTCGTGGTGGCGATGTTCTGGAGCACCGCCTCGTCGACGCCGTCAACCTGCTGGCCGCGGACGTAGGTTGTGGCGCCGCGCTGCCCGACGCCGATCGTGTCGATCGGAATCCCCCCGGCCTTGGCGCTCTGCGCCGCCACCAGCGGGTCGACGCCCGCATTCGAAGAGCCATCGGTGAGCAGCACGATCATGGCGGGCGACTGCCGCGCGGCCGAGGCGGCGCTGCGCCTGCCCAGCTGCTGAACCGCCAGGTTGATCCCGTCGCCGATCGCGGTGCCGCCGCCCGGCCGCAAGGTGTCCAGGGCAGCCGTCACATCGGAACGGTTGTCAGTCAACGGCGCGACCAGGTCTGCTCGCTCGTTGAATTTGACCAACCCCACCCGGGCGTTGACCGGCAAGGCCGTGATCAGCGACCGCGCCGCCGTGGTCGCGGCGTCCAGTCGCGAGGGCTGCACGTCGGTGGCCTGCATAGAGCCGGAGACGTCGATGACGAGGATCACGTCGGCCTGGTTGCGCGCCACCTCCAGGTTCAGGATCGGACCGGCGGCCGCCAGCAGCAGGCCGGCGATACCGAGCAGGAAGAGGATCGGCGGCAGGTGACGCCGGAAGCGGGGCGGGTGCGGGACCACCGAGCGCAGCAACTCGAGATTCGTGAAACGGACGGCGTAGGCGCGCCGGCGGCCCTGCATCAGGAGGTAAAGGCCGGCCAGCGCCGGGACCACCAGCAGTCCCAGCAGCCAGAGTGGATTCTGGAAGCTCATCGCACGCCCCCTCCCGCCCGCCAGCGCCCCTGCGCCGCGATCGATCTCAGGAGCCGGATCAGCTGCCGGAGCACGTCCTCGGAGGTGGAGATCGCGATCGGGAAAGCGCCGGCAGTGAGGAGCTCGGCGCGCAGCTCCGCCTGGCGCTCCGCCGCGGCCTTTTGAAAGCGGTCCCGGAGCCGGCTGCTGCGGGTGTCCACCTCCAGCTGGCGGCCGGTCTCGGGGTCTTCGAAGGTGACCAGGCCCACGTCCGGGATCGCCTGCTCGCGAGGGTCGGTGATCACGGCCGCCACCACTTCGTGCTTCAGCGCCAGGGCGCGCAGTTGCAGCTGCCAGCCGGCCGGCGACTGGAAGTCGCTGACGACCAGCAGCAGCGAGGAGCGCCGGATGATGCGTGCCGCCAGGGAGAGCGCCGCGGCCAGGTCGGTAGGGCCGTCCCCGCCGGGGCCAGGCGCTCGCCGCGCCTCCGCCATCAGGGCGGACCGGGAACGGCGACCGGACGAAGGCGGCAAGACCCTGCCGACGGCGCGGTCGAAGGTGATCGCGCCCACCCGGTTGCCGCGCCGCGCGAGCAGCACAGAGGCAGCCACCACCAGGTCGGCGGCGGCCTCGCGCTTCAGGCAGAGCGAGGTTCCCCAGTCAAGGGACCGGCTGGTATCGAGGAGCAGCCAGGCGTCCAGCCCCCGGTCGGGATGCGCCAGCCTCACGAACGTTCGGCCCGAACGGGCGGAGAGGCTCCAGTCGATCTGGCGCGGATCGTCGCCGGGGACGTACTCGCGGGCGTCCGCGTACTCGAGGCCGGCCCCGAGCCCGCGCGAGCGCTCTTCCCCTGACGGGTGCACACCCAGCCGGCGCAGGACCGGCCAGCGCAAGGCGCCCAGCCGGTACTCGATGGGCGGCGGCTTGGGCGCGCCGGGCTTTGGGTCAGGCATGCCGGTCCCGCATGTCCAGCTGGGGAGGGGGGTTCCGCTCGAGCAGGGCTGCCACGATGTGCTCGGCCGTGACGCCGGCCGCGATGCCCTCGTAGCTGAGGAGCAGCCGGTGCCGGATCACCTCTGGGGCCACGTCGCGCACATCCTGGGGCAACGCGTACTCGCGGCCCCGGATGAAGGCCAGGGAGCGGGCGGCCGCCACCAGGTGGATCGTGGCGCGGGGACTGGCCCCGTAAGCGATCGCCGTGGCGAACTCCGGCAGCCCCAGCTCGGCGGGTTGCCGGGTGGCCGTGGTCAGCCTGGCCGCGTAGGCCACGACGGCCGGGTCGACATAGGTCTCGGCGGCTGCCTTCTGCATCTCGGCGAGCTTCTTCAGCGTCAGTACCTGGCGGAGCTCGACGGGTGGCCCGGTGATGCGGTGGACGACGACGACCTCCTCCGGATAGGAGGGGTAGCCGACCAGGACCTTGAGCATGAAGCGGTCGATCTGCGCCTCCGGCAGCGGGTAGGTGCCGTCGGCCTCGATGGGGTTCTCCGTCGCCAGCACGATGAACGGCTCCGGGATGGGGAAGGTCTCCTTCCCGATCGTGACCTGGTGCTCCTGCATGACCTCCAGGAGGGCGGACTGCACCTTGGCCGGAGCCCGGTTGATCTCGTCGGCGAGCAGCAGGTTGCAGAAGATCGGTCCCAGCTCGGTGGAAAACTCGGCATTCCGCGGGTCGAAGACACGCGTGCCGACGAGGTCGGCAGGGACCAGATCCGGCGTGAATTGGATGCGGCCGAACTTACCCCCGACCGCGGTCGCCAGGGCCTTCACCGTCGCCGTCTTGGCGATACCAGGCACGCCCTCAATGAGAACGTGACCCTGGGCGAGCAGTGCCACCAGGAGGCGCTCCAGGAGCAGGTCCTGGCCGACGATCAGCCGCTTCACCTCGAAGAGGACCTCCTCCAGAGGCGAAGGCCGCGACGTAGGCGCGTGGACCGGCGCAGGAGGCCGCGCGTGGCCGGGCGGATAGGGCGGCGCGGGCAGGGAGGGCTGGGACGCGGCCGGCGCAGGCGGCGTTTCCGGGGTGGGTTGGGGCTCTTCCATTCAGGTTCTCCTTTCTTCGGTCAGGGGGTTCTTTTCAGTTCAGGGAGTGATAGGCCGCTCGCCGAGCGTGACGGTGACCGTCTTGGTCTGGCCGGTTGCCGAGCGCAGCGTCACCTTGACCGTGTCCCCAGGCTTGTAACCGGAGAGGACCTGGCTGACCGCGTTCGTGTCCGGCACGGCGTGCCCCCCGATGTCCGTGATGGTCCAGCCGGCCTGGATCCCCGCCTTGTCGGCGGGCCCGCCCGCCACGACGCTCTGGACGTTCGCCCCTCCGGACGTGTCGTCGCGGGTCGTGATGCCGAGGTAGGCCCGGTTGGTGTGCGTCACGGTGCCGCTGCCGATCAGCTGGTTTGTGATGTCGATCACCTGGTTGCTGGGGATCGCGAAGCCGATGTTCTCGGAGGGCTGGCTCTGGGGCTGGCGGTCGCTGCCGGAGAGCGTCGGGATCCCGATGACCTGGCCCGAGATATTGACGAGAGCCCCACCGGAGTTGCCCGGGTTGATTCCCGCGGTGGTCTGGATGAGGTCCGTCAGCGTGACGCCGCTGCCCTCCGACTGCGTGCGGCCGGTGGCGCTGACGATGCCCTCGGTGACCGTGTCGGTAAGTCCGAAAGGAGCGCCGATCGCCAGCACCACGTCGCCGGTCTGGACCTTGGAGGAGTCGCCAAAGGCCGCCGCCTTGAGCGAGCCCGCGTCCGCCCTGATCACGGCCAGGTCGTTCTGGGCGTAGGAGCCCACGAGCGAGGCCGGATACTGGCGTCCGTCGAAGGCGATGATCGTGATCACGCTCGCCCCGGAGACGACATGGGCGTTGGTGACGATGTCGCCGCGGCCGTCCAGCACGACGCCAGACCCGATCCCGTTGCCGACGTTGATCTCTACGACCGAGGGCGAGACCTGGGTCGCGATCTTGCGGAGCGTGTCCTGGAACTGGTTCAAGGCGCCGCTGCCGGGAGCCGGGTTCACGGAAGGTGCCGGGGCGGGCGAGCTGCCCACGCCGGGACTCGGCTGCACCGCGGTCGAACCGGTAGCCGGCTTGCCGCCGCGCGTCGCCTGCGAGGTCTCGGCCGGGCTCGCGAAGCGGATCCCAGGGACCGAGCAGGCGGCGATGAGCAGCACGGCGACGCTTACCATCAGGAGCGGCCGGAACCGGCGCCTCAACCCCACGGACGAGAACTCTGACCCTTTCTGCTTAAGGAAAGCTGAGCCGCTACGGCCGGCGGGTCAGCGGCGGGTCAGCGGCGGGCGGCGCCTGCGCGGGTCACGTCGTGGCCCGCGTACATGCCCTCGATCTCCTTTGCGAAGCGCTCCGCGAGCACGCGCCGCTTCGGCTTCAAGGTGGGGGTCAGCTCGCCGCCCTCCTCGCTGAACGTGTAGGGCAGGATCGTGAACTTCTTGACTGACTCCCAGCTGCCCAGTTCCTGGTTGGCGGAGTCGATCGCGGCCTGGACCACCTCGCGGACGCGGGGATCCGCCGCCAGTCTGTCGGGCGGTCCCTCGATCCCGCGCCTCGCCAGCGCCGCCCAGTCGGGCACGATCAGCGCCGACACGAAGGGCCTGGCGTCTCCGATTAAGACCGCCCATTCGATCGCCGGGTCGGCCATCAGCTTCTCCTCGATCGGCATCGGAGCCACGTACTTGCCGGTCGAGGTCTTCATCAGCTCCTTCTTGCGTCCGGTGATGATCAGGTAGCCGTCCGGGTCGAGGCTGCCCAGGTCGCCGGTTCGCAGCATCCCGCCGGCCATGACCTCGGCGGTCGCCTCCGGGTTGGCGTGGTAGCCGAGCATGAGGCCCGGCGAGCGGACCAGGATCTCCTGATCCTCGGCGATCTTGATCTCGACGCCGGGCAGCGCCCGGCCGACGGTCCCCCAGCGATGGGCGACCAGCGTGTTGAGCGTCGCGCCCGAGCTCAGCTCCGTCATGCCCCAGCCCTGCAGGATCGGGATGCCGACGTCCCAGAAGAAGCGCTCGACGTCGATGCCGAGCGGCGCACCGCCGCTGACGAAGAAGCGGAGCCGGCCGCCGGTCAGGCGCTCGCGCAGCCGGCCGAGCACGAGGCGGTCGGCGACGGCGTGCTCGACCGGCAGGTCCCGGCGACCCGCGGCCTGAGCCCATTCGAAGAGACCCCGCCGGAGCGCGCTGCTCGATCGCACCGTGTCCAGAACCCGCTCCCGCACCTTCTCAAAAATGCGAGGTACGCCCAGGATCACCGTCGGCCGCACGGCGGCCACATCGTCGACGAGCCGGTCGATGCCGCGCGAGAGCCAGATGGTCGCGCCCGCGCGGATGCCGACGAAGATGCCGGAGACGCGCTCGAAGACGTGCGCGTAAGGCAGCGCCGAGAGGATCACGTCTTCCTCGCCGACGTGGATCGCGGCCAGGCTGGAGGCGGCCATGTCGACCAGGTTCCGGTGGGCGAGCATGGCGCCCTTTGGCTCGCCAGTGGTTCCGGACGTATAGACGATGGTCGCCAGATCGTCGCGCCCGAGCCGGCCCAGCCGGCGTTCCACCTCGGCCGCATCAGCCTCAGCCGGCGCTTCTGCCCCCAGCCAGGCCGCCACCGCGTCGTCCATCAGCGCTACTTGGAACCCGTGTCCCGGCTGGCCCAGCTTCTCCGCCAGCGCCGGCGTTGAGGCGATCGCGAACACCGCTTCGCTGTTCTTCAGGACGGAGTGCACGCTGCCCGGCGGGCTGCTTGTGTAGATCGGAACAGTGACCGCCCCCGCGGCCTGGATCCCGAGGTCGCAGAGCAGCCACTCAGGCCGGTTCTCGGAGATCAGCGCCACTCTTTCGCCCGGCTGGACACCGGCCCTGGCCAGCGCCGCCGCGATGCGTGACACACCGGTCGCGCCCTCCCTCCAGGTGATGGTCCGCCAGTCCCCGTCTCGGTGGTGATGCAGCCAGGCACGATCTCCGAGGCGGGCTGCCTGGGCGTAGAAGACCGCGGGCACATTGGTGGGTTCCATGAAAGACGCCGCTAAATCCTAGGTCCCCCGAGTCCCGTCCTAACCATCTACTCAGGTCTGCGGATCAAGCTGGGTCCTGTGCGCCTGCCTGGCCTAAGCTTGTCAGGGCTGAGAGGGATGGGGAGCCGGCCTGTATGAAGCTGCTGGTCGAGATCCTGCTGGCGATCTTCCTGCATCCGATCGCCTTCGTCCTCTGCGTCGTCAATATCGTGGGACGGCGCGACCTGGGCGGCGTCCAGAAGGTGGTCTGGATCGTGGTCACCTTCATCTGGGGCATCGGCCCCATCCTCTACGTGCTGCTCGGAGACGGCGCTTTCTGGTAGATCAGCGTCTACCCTTCACGGGTTTTGGTGAAGTGGTCACTTGTCCTCCTGATGGGAGCCGCCCTGCTCCTCGCCAGCGCCTGCGACGTGCCTTTCCTGACCCCGGCCAGTGCGGAGCTCAGCCTGAAGGACGGCCAGGTGGACGTTCGCCTCGACCAGCCGCTGGTCCTTCGCTTGAGCCGGGCCGTAGCGTTCAACGCGCTGGCGAAGGCGCTCCTCATCATGCCGGCGACCGACGGCTCACTGGAATCTCCGCCTGACGGCCGCAGCTTCACTTTCCGCCCCACGCGGGGCTGGCTGGAACTGACCGAGTACCACGTCTACCTGGCCGGGTTCTACGATTCCGGCGGCAGCGTCGCCGGCCGGAGCTGGACGTTCCTCACCACCATCACGCCGCGCGTGATGAGCGTCGCCAACGCAGCGGGGACCGTTGTCGCCGAGGGGGACGAGGTGGACGAGGCCAGCCCGCTCACCCTCACTTTCAACAGCCGCATGAACCCCGCCGCCACCACCCTGACCGTGAATGGCACCAACGTCGAGCCGACCTGGTCTGCCGACCATTACTCGGCCAGCGTCCCGACTGACGGCCTGCCGGCCGGCGCCGCCGAGCTGGCCCTGGTCTCGGGGCGGGACGACCTCGGCCACGACGCCGCGGTCTGGAAGTTCGCGGTCACCGTCGCTTTCAGCATCCGCATCCCCACGACACACATCGGCTTCCCGGTGCTGATCCAGGTACCCAACGACGGCTACGGCGCCCGGCCCCAGGCCGGCCTGCAGGCCGCGGACATGGTTTTCGAGTACCTGACCGAGGGGGACATCACCCGCCTGACGGCGCTCTACACCGACGTGCCGAGCGTGGTCGGACCGATCCGAAGCGGCCGCCGGATCTCGTTCCGGCTCACCCGGCACTACCACGGCACGCTCTTCCTGTCGGGGCTCTCCAATGACGCCAATTCCGTTCTCTGGTCCGACCCGGTCCCCGCCATCTTCGAAACCGGAGGCTTCTACCGCGACCGCAGCCGGTATGCCCCCAACAATCTGTTCATCAGCGGGGACGGGGTGGCCTACCTGGCCGGCGGCGTGCGGCTGCCTGACTTCGCCGTCACCAAAGCGCGTCCCAAGCTGAGCGGCGGGAGCGACGGCGGCGCCTTCGACGTCGCCGAGCACCACAGCAGCTACCGCTACGACGCAGCCACGGGAACCTACGGCAAGGTGGAGGACGGGCAGCAGATCATGGACGTGGGGCTGGGGCAGCCGGTGAGGGCTTTTATGGTCGTCGTAATGCACACCAGGGAGTTCCTGGTGCCCGACATTGAGAGCGGCTGCTGCACCCACGGCCGCGACTTCGACCTCGACTTCGGCGGGACCGCCGAGTTCTGGTACCGCGGCCTTCACTACGGAGGGACCTGGTCGGCGGCGGATCGCTCCAGCCCGTTCGTATTCAAGCTCTCGGACGGCAGCGAGCTGACCTTGCCGAAGGGCTTGGTCTGGGTAGACGTCGTCGGCGGCGGGTGAGGGCCCGGCGAGGTAACGTCTTGGCGGGATGTATGCGTGGCTCCTCGTAGCTTTCCTGTGCGGCGCCGTCGCCGGCGGGTTGGCGACGTGGTTGCTCAGCCGCCGCTCCCGCCCGGCCGCTTCTCCAGCAGCCGCCACCCGTACGCCCTCACCCTTGCCTCCGCCGCCAGACCGGGAGGCAACCCGCCCGGCCGATGACGTGGTCAGCTCCCTGAGCGAAACCTCCCAAAGGATGCTGACCGACCTCGAGCGTCGCTACGAGGGCCGGCAGGAAGCCGAGCCGGAGGCCCCCAAGCGCCGCCGCAAGAACCGCCCTCCGCGGTGAAGGGTCTAGGTAGCGGGGCGGATGTTGGCATTGAGGTGGAAGACGTTGTCCGGGTCATAGACCGCTTTGATCCGCGCCAGCCGCTCGTACTTGGCCGGGCCGTAGCTGCTGCGGACCCGGTCGTCGGCGAACTCGGACTCGCCGTTGACGTAGCTGCCGATTCCCATCGCGTGGGGCTGGAGCGCGTCCCAGAACGTCCTGACCCACTGCCGGTCGGCCTGGAGCCCTTCGACGCTGTCGGCGAGCGCGATGATGAACACTGCATAGCGCGGCGAGCGGCCGCCACCGAATGCCGTCTCGTCGTCACCCACCGCACTGTAGGCGCCGTCCAGCCGGTAGAAGAAGAGCGCAGAGAGCGGCGACCCCTTGCGAGGAAGCTGCTCCGCCACCACGGCGATCGCGCCCTCCGAGAGATCTTCGAGGTAGACCGCCTTGTCGTAGGAGCGGAAGCCGAAGGCGTTGCCCTCATCGAACATCTTTAGCAGTTGCACGTACGGAATAGGCGTTACCAGGTCGAAAAGAGGAGGCAGCTCTTCGCGGATCCGGGTCACGATCGCTGCGTGCTCTTCCGCCGAACCGAACCCCGTGACCAGCAGGGCACAGCCCGGCTGGAAGCGGTGCTGCTCCGGGACGAAGGGTTCCGGCGGCGCGTTGATGGCCGCGATGAGGATGTTCAGCTCCGCCGGCAGAGTCGAAAAGAGATCGCGAGCCAGGCGCAGCACTTCGGCCGTGCGCTCGACCGACCAGAAGAACAGGCCGAGCTGCACCAGCGGCTCCACCGGATGGAGCGCGAACTCGAAAGCGGTGACCACGCCGAAGTTGCCGCCTCCGCCGCGGATCGCCCAGAAGAGGTCGGGGTTGTCGCTCGCGGACGCCTTCAGGATCCGGCCGTCGGCGGTGACGACTTCAGCCGAGACCAGGTTGTCGATTGCAAGCCCGAACTTCCGCGTCAGCCACCCCATGCCGCCGCCGAGAGTGAGCCCGGCGACGCCTGTGTGGCTCACGATGCCGCCCGTGGTCGCCAGCCCGTGCGCCTGGGTGGCGGTATCCCGGTCGCCCAGGGTGGCTCCGCCACCGACCACGACCCGCCGGGCGACCGGGTCGACCGTGACGTCCCGCATCGCGCTGAGATCGATCATGAGACCGTCCTCAACCACACAGGACCCGGCCGTGCTATGCGCACCACCGCGTACCGCAATCTCCAGGTTTCGGCGGCGAGCGAACCCGATGGCAGCGCTGACATCGGCGGTGCTCGCGCAGCGCACGATGATCGCCGGGCGCCTGTCGATGTCCGCATTCCACACGGTGCGAGCCTCCTCGTACCCTGGGTCGCCCGCTTGCAGCAGCTGTCCGGCTATCGCTGCTCGCAGGCTCTCGACATCCGGGCTCAAGACCTGTGACATGCCCGTCTCCCTCCTCCTTGTGGCGCCGGTCCCGGCGAGGCCGCCGGGTGCTTCAACTCGCTCTGCCAGGGCGGTTGGTGGACACAGCCTGCGCCAGAGTGGCCGCTAAGGCAAGGGCGGAATGAATCCGTCAGACGAAGCGCACTTCTTGAAAGCCCTCGGCCCCCAGCCGCTGGATCGATTCCTGCAGATCGGCCCACTGCAGCCGCACCGCGTCTTCGTCGACGCGGCGCCTGGGACGCAAGCGATTCCGCTCCAGGCAGACCAGGAGCGGCACATCGAAGACGAGCGCGACCGCAGGCCGGCGAAACCTTGACGCGAGCTGCAGGAACGGCCTCCTGTCGCGAGGCCTCACGTTGGTGGCGTCGATCACCGTCAGCCGCCCCCGGGCGAGGCGCCGGGCGGCGATGAAGCGAAGGATGGCAAATGCCTGTGGGCTGGCGGTCTGGTCCGACTCGTCGTCGGAGACGAGTCGCCGCGCGTGGTCCGATGAGAGCACCTGGCTCGGCTCGAAGTTGGCCGCCGCGAAGGTCGATTTGCCGGATCCGGCGGGCCCGACCAGCAGGATCAGCGCCGAGGCCGGGTAGGTCCCCGGCACCGGGAGGTTAGAGGTCGGCGACGGCGGGGATGAGCTCGCGGCCGATGATCTCCAGCGGCTTGATCCGCCAGACGTCCTTCACGCTGCCGATGGCGGTCTGGATACCCAGCTTGCTGAGCTGCCGCAGCCGGCCGATCTGCGGGCCCAGCTTCTTGCCGCTCTCGCCGGCGTCGAAGTTGAACATGCAGGTCTTCTCGATCTCGTCGTAGTTGCGTCCTTCGGCTTCGCAATGGGCCTTCAGGACGTCGAGCTTGCGGCCCACCTCCGGCGTCGGAAAGAGGTTGCAGGCGTCGGCGTAGCGCGCCACCAGGCGCAGAGTTTTTCGCTCGCCCATGCCCCCGATCATGATCGGCGGGTGGGGCCGGCTCAGGCTTTGCGGCGAGTTGAGCGGCCGCTCCAGCCGGTAGTGCTTGCCGTGATAGGGGGTGGTGCTGTCGCCCTCCCACATCTGGAGGCAGATCTGGAGGGTCTCCTCCAGGCGTTCGAACCGCTCGGCGAGAGGCGGGAAAGGAATCCCCAGGCCGCGCGCCTCCTGCTCGTTCCAGGCGGCGCCGATTCCGAGCCAGGCCCTGCCCCCGGAGAGCACGTCGAGCGCGGTCACCGCCTTGGCCAGCATCCCCGGATGCCGGTACGCCGCGGCCGTCACGAGCGCCATCAGCTTGGCTCGCGAGGTCACGCCGGCGATGAACCCGAGCGTGGTGTAAGCCTCCAGCATCTCCCGCGTCTGGGCGCCGACTGAGCGGATCTGGAAGAGGTGATCCATGACCCCGATGAACTCGAAGCCGCTCTCGTCGGCAGCCCGGGCCACCTCCGCGAGGTCGGCGCCCAACCGAGCCGGACCACCTGGCCAGGTGTAGTCCGGGACCTGGAGGCCGATCCGCAAAGTCTCCTAATCTTGACCCGAAGCCGGCGGCGGACGAAGTTATGGAAAGGGAGCGGCCAGCGGAACCCGAAGCAGTCAGGGAGTTCGAGCCGCCCTACCTCCACCCGGACTATCTCTCGACCGTCGCCCGCGCGCCCCGGCGGCAGCTGGTCCGCCTGCCATCGGAGTGGTTCCACCGCACCCCCGGCCCGGCCTTCGGGCGAGTGCCGGTCCGGCCCCTGGACGCCGACCTCACCCGCCAGCACGGAGGCGAGCCCCTTGGCGAGCGGATCATCGTCGCCGGTCGCGTCCTCGACACGGACGGCGCGCCGGTCGCCGGCACCCTGGTCGAGGTCTGGCAGGCCAACGCCGCCGGCCGCTACGCCGAGCCGGAAGACCGCCACCCGGCTCCCCTCGACCCCAACTTCAGCGGCGCCGGCCGCTGCCTGACCGATACGACCGGCCACTACCGCTTCCTGACCGTCAAGCCGGGCGCCTACCCCTGGGCCAACCACCTCAACGCCTGGCGGCCCGCCCACATCCACTTCTCGCTCTTCGGCGCTGAGCTCGGGAGCCGTCTGGTGACGCAGATGTATTTCCCGGGCGATCCTCTTCTTCGCCTCGACCCGATCTTGCAGGCGATCCCCGATCCACGTGGCCGGGAGCGCCTGCTGGCTCGCTTCGACCTCGAGCTGACCGAGCCCGAATGGGCCCTTGGCTATCGCTGGGACATCGTGCTCCGTGGTCGCACGGCGACGCCGCGGGAGCACCCCGATTGAAAGTGCCGACTCCGTCGCAGACCGTGGGCCCGTTCTTCGGCTTCGCCTTGCCCTTCGCCGGCGATTCCGAGGCAGGGACCGTGAGTGGCGCCGCCCCGCTCCGCGTTCAGGGCCAGCTGCTGGACGGCGCCGGCGAGCCGGTGCCGGACGGGCTCCTTGAGGCCTGGCAGGGAGAGCAGTTCGCGCGCTGCCGGACCGACTCCGAAGGCGTCTTTCACTTCACGCTCGCCAAGCCGGCGCCGGTCCCCGGCCCGGACGGCTCGCCGCAGGCGCCCCACCTGAACCTGAACGTCTTTGCCCGCGGCCTGCTCCGGCACCTGGTGACGCGGATCTACTTCCCGGACGAAGCTGTGGCCAACGCCTCCGACTGGGTCTTGAACCAGGTCGAGCCTGATCGGCGGGGGACCTTGATCGCCCTTCCCGACGGCGCCAACCTGCGCTTCGACGTCCGGCTCCAAGGCGAGGGCGAGACGGTCTTCTTCGAGCTCTGAACCTACCGCCTCGGTTTCAGGCAGGGACCCGCACGCGGCGGCCTTCTGAGGCGGACTCCAGGATGGCGTCGCAGATGACCGCCGTCCGGTAGCCGTCTTCGAAGGTGGCGCCAAGGGGCGCCACGTCGCGGTCGTTGACGATGGCGTCCAGCAGGTGGGCGATCTCGTGCACGAAGGTGTGCTCCCAGCCGATCACATGCCCGGGCGGCCACCAGCTCTTGATGAACGGGTGCTCGGGCTCGGTGACCAGCACCTCGGTCCAGCCTTTGGTCTCGGGCCGGCCCTCGCCCCAGTAGAGGTTGAGCTCGTTGAGATGCTCGAGGTCGAAGCTGAGCGAACCCCTGGAGCCGTTGATCTCGAACCCCATGTGGTTCTTGCGGCCGAGCGCGAAGCGGGTAGCTTCGAGCGTTCCCGTCGCGCCTCCCTCGAGCTCGATCGCCGCCGCGAAGGTGTCGTCCACGTCCACCGGCGCCCGCGCACCACCCGCGACCGCCCGAGCCCCGCGGGGAACCTTTGACGCGCTGGGCAGCGGACGCTCTTCGATGAACGTCCTGGTCAGCGCGGCCACGGACCTCAATTCGCCGACCAGGAAGCGGGCGAGGTCGATGACGTGCGCGCCGAGGTCGCCCAGGGCGCCGCTGCCGGCCGTCTTCCGCTCCAGCCGCCAGACGCGCGGAAAGTCGGGGTCCGAGATCCAGTCCTGCAGGTAGTGCGCGCGGAAGTGGCGGATCTCGCCCAGGTCGCCGGCCCGGATCAGCTCATACGCCTGGCGGACCGCCGGGACGAACCGGTAGTTGAAGGCGACCATGTGCTTGACGCGGGCCCGGCGGGCGGCGGCCAGCATCTCTTTGGCCTCGGCCCCGTCGCGCGCCAGCGGCTTCTCGCAGATCAGGTGCTTGCCGGCGTCCGCGGCCGCGATGCAGGGCGCGGCGTGCACGTCGTTGGGGCCGCCGTTGTCCAGCAGCTCGACGCCGGGATCGGAGACCAGCTGCCGCCAGTCGGTGTAGGACTTGCGGAAGCCATAGCGCTCGGCGGCTTCCAGGACGGCGGCCGCGTCCCGGCCCGCGATGGCCTCCAGCCGAGGTAGGGCCGGCGGCGGCTGGATCATGTAGGGCAGCGTCTTGTAAGCGTTGACGTGGGCCTTGCCCATGAAGGCGTAGCCGAGCATCCCGACGCCGATCTCGGTCACCGCGTCCACCAGGCCTCGGCGAGCGGCGGCTCGCTCGGCATGATCTGCCGCAGGAAGGCGACGCATTTGCGAAAGCCTTCGTCGACCGAGAAGAGGGCGTCCTCGTGCTCGATCGAGAGCGTGCCCTCGTAGCCCGCCAGGCGGAGCGCGGTCAGGATGCGCTTCCACTCGATCTCGCCGTGTCCGTAACCGACCGTGCGGAACACCCAGGAGCGGCGCCCGACCTGGTCCAGCGGCGTGGTGTCCAGCACCCCGTTGCGAGCCGTGTTGACCGGGTCGATGGCGGTGTCCTTGGCGTGCACGTGGTAGAGGGCGCCGGCCCGGCCCAGCTCGGCGATCGCGACCGGCACGTCGATGCCCTGCCAGAAGAGGTGACTCGGATCGAAGTTGGCGCCGACCGCCTCCCCGCAGGCCTCGCGCAGGCGCAAAAGCGTGGCCGGGTTGTAGACGGCGAAGCCAGGGTGCATCTCGAAGCCGAGTCGAACGCCGTGCTCGGCGGCGAAGGCCGCCTCGGCCTTCCAATAGGGGATCACCTTCTCCCGCCACTGCCACTCCAGCACCTCGCCGAAATCGGTCGGCCAGGCGCAGGTGACCCAGTTCGGGAAGTGGGCCTGGTCGGAGTCGCCGGGACAGCCGCTGAAGAGGGTGACGCAGGGCACCTCCAGCTTCTGCGCCAGCTCGACGGCGCGCCGGTAGACAGCGTGGCTGGCCTGGGCGACCTCGGCTCGCGGATGGAGCGGATTGCCGTGGCAGGCGAGCGCGCTGATCTCCAGTCCGCGGGACGCGATGGCTTGCTGGAACTGCTTCCGGCTGCTCTCGGACTCGAGCAGCTCCCCCGCCTTCAGGTGAGCGTCGCCCGGGTAGTTGCCGGCCCCGAGCTCGACGCAGTCGAGCCCGGCCTCCTTGACGATGTCCAGGACCGCTTCCAGGGGGCGGTCGGCGTAGAGGGCGGTGAGGACCCCAAGCTTCATGGCATGACTTCCTCCAACAAGCGCACTCGCTGCGGCGCGTCAAACGCCGCCGCAGCTAGGCTACCCTCTGGGCGATCAGCGCAGCCCTCTTCGAGCAGCTCGAGTACATCTACTCTCCCAGCCGCGACGTTGCCGCCGACGCCGCCTATTTCGTCGACGTCCTGGGGTCCCGGCTGGTCTTTGCGGTCGAGGGGATGGGCGCGCGGGTGGCGATGCTCGAGCTCGCCCCGGGGCCGCCGCACCTGCTCCTGGCCGACCACCTGGAGGGCGATCGGCCCATCCTCATCTATCGCGTGGCGAATCTCGAGAACGCGATGGCGGAGCTGGCTCGGCGCGGGTGGGAGCGCGGCGTGACCCTGGAGATCCCGCCCGGTCCTGTCTGCTCCTTCACGGCACCTGGCGGCCACCGTCTCGCCCTTTTCGAGGCGGCCCGGCCGGAGGTCCTGAGGCACTTCGAGGGCCGCCGCGACTTCTAGGTCACCGCTTGACCGCGTATTTGAACCCTACAGTCCGAGTATCACGTTAAGTTGGACGCCGGGTATGGCGAACTTTCGCTCGAATGGGTTAGGGTAGCCGCCGCAGAGGTTGAGACCATGAGCTCGGAGCAGCTACTTCTGACCGTCGACTCCGGCAGCCGGCGGGTGGAGGTGGTGCTCCCCACGGACACCCCGATCGCTGACCTGGTGCCGCGACTGCTGGAGGTCTGCGCAATCCCACCCGGCGGAGAGGATGCCGACCGCGCGCAGTGGGTGCTGGCGCTCCCCGACGGCGAAGTGCTGCTCGGGAACCGCACGCTCAGCCAGTACGACCTCGACGAGGAGTCGCTGATCGAGCTCCGCGACGTCGCCGGCGCCCCGCTCGAGCCGGCCGCGCCGGCCGACTCCACCGCGGCCGGGCCCCGGCTGGTCGCACGCCGCGTCAAGCTGCCACCGCCGGCCGCCCTGCCGCGGCGGCTGCAGGCGATGGGTGAGGCGCTCGTGACGTCGGGTTCGAGCCGGACATCGGGCGAGCTGGCCGCGCCGGCCGCAAGCGCCGAGCGGCTCCGGATCCCCCGCGCGCATTCGGCCCTAGAACGCGCCCGCGACGCTTGGCGCGACAGCGACTACCGGAGCCAGCTCGACGAGATGATCTCCGCGCCCCGGCTGACCAGGTGCGCGACCATCGCGGTGATCTCGCCGAAAGGCGGCGTGGGAAAGACCACGACCGCGGCGCTGCTGGGAACGCTGCTGGCGATGATCCGGAGCGACCGCGTGATCGCGGTCGACGGAAACCCGGACTACGGCACGCTGGGCCGCTCGCTTGCGCCTGAGCATCCGATCTTCGTCGATGACCTGCTGGAAGTGATCCACCAGCCGGCGCTCACCGTGACGATGCTGGAGCGCTGCCTCGGCCGCGCCTCGCATGGTCTCTTTGTGCTGCCCGCGCCGACCGAGCCGGAGCGCATGGAGAAGCTGGACCGCGACGCTTATGACCGCGTCATCCGGCGTCTCCAGGAGCTGGCGGGCATCATCGTGCTGGATTGCGGGGCCGGCCTCCACGACCCGGCCACCCGCGCGGCCATGGAGGCCGCCGACCAGCTGGTGCTCGTCTCCGACGCGGAGCCGCCCACGGCCAGCCTGGTCGCCGGCGCGGCGCTTCGGCTGGCGGGCTCGAGCTCATTCACTGTGGTCGTCAACAAGCTCCCCCGATCAGGTGGGCGCCTCGACCTGGCGCACCTGGCCGAGGATCTCGGAGCGGCGCGCGGCGTGATTCGGATCAACCAGGACGCCGAAGCCGCGGCTCGCGTCAGCGACGGGGAATTCACCTGGGACACCGCTCCCGAGGCCTGGCAGGTCGCACTCCGGGAGCTGGCCGCCGTGCTCGCCGTCGACTGGGAGGACCTCGGCCTCACAGCCTGACGTCCGCTCGCGCCTAGCATGGGGTTCCGTGACGAGAGCGAGCGAAACGGCACAATCGATCGACCTCCTGCGGAGCCTGCGCAGCGTCCGCAGGTTCACCTCTGAGCCCGTTTCGCAACAAGCTCTGGACGACATCCTGGCTGTGCTCAGGTGGTCCGGCAGCTCTGGCAACCGCCAGACCTGGCACGCCATCGTCGTGCGCGACCGCGAGCTGCTCCATGGGCTCGCAAAGCTGGAGGGATACGCCCGTCATCTGGCCGGCGCCGCGCTCGGAATCGTCCTGGTGAGCGCCGGCGAGGCAGCGGAGAACGAGGCGTTCGACGAAGGCCGCCTCAGCGAGCGGATCATGCTCGCCGCCGCGGCGCACGGGCTGGGATCCTCCATCGGCTGGTTCGTCGGCCGGGGCCGGGAGCAAGCGAAGCAGCTGCTCAGCGCGCCGGCCGAGCGGGTGGTCCGGACCGCTGTGTCGATCGGACACCCAGCCGAGGCGAGAGGCGGTCGGCGCAAGCCGCTGCAGGAGCTCGTGAGCTGCGACCGCTTCGGCGAGCGGTGAAAACCGAATTGACAAGATTCGTGTAACAAAGACCGTTATTAGGCCGATGGTGCGCCGGCTCCGGTGCCTCTTCGTGCTGCCCCTGGTGATGCTGCTCGCGCCTGCCCAGGCGGGGGCCAGCCCCTCGCCGTTTGCCTTCGAGCCGGCCATGGAATCCGCGGCGACAGTGCGCCAGGTGCCGCTCCCACTGATCCAGGCGATCGCTTATGTCAACACCCGCTGGGAGGTCATCGGCAAGCCCTCGGTCGACGGCGGCGTGGGCCCTTTCAACCTCCGCCCGGCCTGGCTTGACGAAGCCGCGCGCTGGAGCGGTCGCCAGCGCGTTGAGATCGTCTACGACCCGGCGGCCAACCTCGACGGTGGGGCCGCGCTGCTCGCTCACCTGAACCCCGGCGGCGGCGAGCTCAAGGCCTGGTACCCGGCCGTTTCGCAGGTTGAAGGCGACTACGTGGCGGTCGAGGTCTTCGACACTCTCCGCAGCGGGGCGACCAGGACCACCAGCTCGGGCGAGACGATCTCGCTAGCTGTTCAGCCTCTGCCGGCTCAGGTCGCGGCACCGGCCCCGCACAGCTCCAATCCGATGAGCGCCGACTATGGCCCCGCCGCCTGGGTCCCCGCCAGCCCGTCCAACTACACGGTGGCCGACCGGCCCCGCGATTACCCGGTGGACCTGATCGTGATCCACGACATCGAGGGCAGCTACGGCAGCGCCATCCAGCATTTCCAGGACCCGAACGCCCAGGGTTCGGCCCACTACGTGACCTCCGACGCCGGCCAGCTCACGCAGATGGTGGCCGAGCACGACATCGCCTGGCACGCCGGCAACTGGGACTACAACACGCGCGCCATCGGGATCGAGCACGAGGGCTACGCCTGGTCCTGCTGCTGGTACACGCCGGCGATGTACCAGACCAGCGCCCACCTCATTGCCTCCATCTGCTCGCGCTGGGGCGTGCCGATGGACCGCCAGCACGTGATCGGCCATAACGAAGTCCCCGACCCAAACAATCCGGGCCAATTCGGCGGCGCCGGCCACCACACTGACCCGGGCCCGTACTGGGACTGGAACTACTACATGAGCCTGGCGCAGAACTACGCCGCGGCCCTGCCCAGCCCGCCCCACATGGTGCTCGACGTCGCCGCCGTCGGACGTGACGCGAGCGCCAACCTGACCTGGTCCGCCGCGCGCTCCTGCCACGCCCCGATCACCGGTTACAGCGTGCTGGTGAGTCCCGGCAATACAGTCTTCAACTTCCCCGCCGGCACCACTTCAGCCACCGTCCAGGGCCTGACCAACGGCACCACCTACACGTTTACGGTCACCGCTACGAATTCGGACGGGCAGTCGAGCCTCACCTCCAACCCTGTCATCCCGGGACCGGTCACCCACCGCTCATTCTTCAACTGGTATGACAGCGCCAGTCCCGGGATGTGGAACGACAACATCCACATCGTCAACCCGGGGCCGACCGCCGCCAGCGGGTACCTCTCCATGCCGGGTCAGCCCGACCTTCCCTTCTCAATCGGGCCGGGATCGGGTGACCACTTCAGCTGGGGCGGTGGGGTGATCGGAGGTCCGGTCTCGGTGAACCTCCAGGTCGGCCCGGCGGTCATCGCGAGCCAGCGCGTCCAGTACTTCGACACGTTCAACGAGGTTCTGGCCAAGCAGGCCGGCGAGGCTGCCACCGTCTCCTACTTCAACTGGTACGACAGGGCCAGCCCCGGGATGTCGGCTGACAACATCCACATCTTGAACCCGGGCTCCGCGGCAGCGACAGGGAGCATCTCCATGCCCGGGGCGAGCCCGATCGCCTTCTCCGTGGCTGCGGGTGGCGAGGGCTACTACGCGTGGCCTGCGGGTGTGATCGGTGGGCCCGTGACCGTCACCGCGTCCAGCCCCGTCTTGGCAAGCCAGCGGGTGCTCTTCTACCAGAGCTTCAACGAGGTTCCGGCCAAGACCTCCGCAGACGCTGCCGCCCAGCTCTACTTCAACTGGTTCGACAAGGCCAGCCCCGGGATGTCGGTCGACAACGTTCATATCCTCAACCCCGGAGGTGTCCCGGCCACCGGAACGATCACGCTCGCCACTGCGGCGCAGGTCTCCTTCTCGGTGCCCGCTGGCGGCGAAAATTACTACTCCTGGCCGGCCGGGACGATCGGGGGTCCGGTTCAGGTCCGCTCCTCGACCCCGGTCATCGCCAGCCAGCGGGTGCTCTACGGCCAGACGTTCAACGAAGTGATCGGGCGGAGCCCGGCCAGCGCGAGCCTCGTCTCCTACTTCAGCTGGTACGACAAGGCCAACCCGGGAATGCTGGTCGACAACATCCACCTCGTGAACCCGGGCTCAGACACTTCGACGGGCACGCTCACGCTGCCGAGCCAGCCGGCCATCACCTTCTCGATCCCGGCCGGCGGTGAGCGCTACTACTCCTGGCCTCAGGGCGTGATCGGCGGACCGGTCACGGTCACTGTCACCACCGGACCGCCGGTGATCGCCAGCCAGCGCGTCGCCTACTGGCAGAGCTTCAACGAGGTGATGGGGGCGCCGGCGCCCACTTAGACGGAGGTCGCCGGGATGCCGGCGTGGGCGGCCAGCCAATCCGCGATCCTCTGGAACGCGCCGACCGCCAGCTTGTCCGCTTTCGCCTCGTCTGGGAAGAGTCCGCTCGGGTTCTCGAAGAAACCGTGGTCGACGCCCGGCATCACCTCGACGTCCCATTGGGGCCGCTCGTAGCTCCGCAGGATCTCGGCGTTGACCCTGGTCGGCACCTGGCGGTCGAGGGCGCCGTTCAGCCACAGCGCGGGCTGCGTCATGGCGGCGAGCGCCCGCCGGGGATCGTATTGCGAATGGTCGGCGCGGACCGCGGCCTGCATCTCGGATTCGGGAGTGCTGGGAAGGCTGATTGACCCGTTGCTGTAGGAGGCCCAGACCACTTGCTGCCCGACCGTCACCGCCGGCGCCGAGGCGAGTACGGCGAACGCGGCCGCGGGGAAGCGCTGGATGGCCAGCGGTACGGTCCAGCCGCCCTGGCTGCCGCCGTGGAAGCCGACGCGCCTCGGGTCGACGCCCGGCCAGGCGGCCAGGAAGCCGGCGACCGCGGCGGCGTCGTCGGCGTAAACGGCCAGGCTGGCGTCGCTCGGCCATTCGCCCGGGTACGTGCCCGTGGAGGCGCCGTTACCACGCTTGTCGTAAGCCAGGACGGTGAGCCCTAGGCTGGCGTAGAGGCCGACCCAGATCCCGTAGTCGATCCCCGGGTGTCAGCGGCTCGGTCACGGTGCCGGCCAGCGTGGCGTCCTTGGCCGCTACCTTCACCTCGGTCTCCCGGAAGGCCAGCCGGGTGCCCTTCAGCGGCGGGCGGCCCTTGAACGTCTCGGTCAGCGTGGCCGCCCGGTCGCCCGCGACTTCGAACGCGACGGCTGCCTGCTTAGGCGTCGGCAGCTGGAATCCGAAGCCGAAGGTGAAGTTGTCGATCGGCGCCGCTGGATAGAGCTGGCGGATCGAGCTGTCGCGCAGGTTGACGATGTAGCCGTGACCGTTGAAGACGATCGTCGAGCCGTCCTCGATCCGGTAAGCCCCCACGTAGGCGGCGGAATCTCGCGGTTGAGGTGTGGGCGCGGGCGGGCTCGGCCTGGTGGGCGGCGACCCCGTGGTGCAGGCGGTCATAACGAGGATCACGGCTGCCCAGCCCGGCGCCCTCCGGCCCACGGCCGCGAAGATACCACGAGTTCGTGCTATCTGCCACGGATCCGTGCTTTATCCTGGGCAACGTGGACCAGCCCGGGCGCCGCATCTCGCTCCTCTTCGACCTCTTCGTGCTGAACCAGCACACGCGCCGGCTGCTCGGCGCCGCGCTCGCCGAGACCGAGCTACGAGCCGATGAGTACGCGGTCTACAGCCTCCTCTTCGAGCAGGGACCGCTGACCGCGACCGAGATGGGGCGCCGGCTGGGCACGCCGCTCACCACGCTGCTCGACTACCTGCACTCGATGGAGGCGCGCGGGCACCTGCGGCGCGAGCCGCATCCTCGGGACGGCCGCGCCCGCCGGCTTTCGCTGACGCTGGCCGGGGCGACCGCGCAGCGGCAGACGAACGAGGCCTGGGAGGTGATGCGAATCCGGCTCGAGGCCGCCCTTCGGGTACCCCAGGCTACGATCCGGGAGGCGCTCCAGGCCCTGGATGACGCGGTGCTGAAGTCTCTCGAGGAGGCGGAGGAACAGTCCGAGTCGGGAGGCTCACCGCGCGGAGCTTGAGGGCGAGCACGGGGCAAGCCGCGACGGCTCGCTTAGCATGGTCCAGCTGGTGGGCAGGGAGGGCCCCAGCCGTGATGATCGGGTAGCCCCAGTCATCGAGCTGGATCCGCTCCGGGAAGAGCTCCGCGCAGAGCCGGTGCCCGTCGCACTTGGTGCGATCGATCCAGATCTCCTGCTCTTCCATCCTCAGGCCGTCCTCAAGGCGTCCGCGGGCCAGCCGCCGAGCCTCACGATCGACCCTTCCCGATCGACCAGGCGGGCGGGCAGGCGGGCCGCTCGGAGTCGGGCAACCGCGCCGTCACCCCGCACGATCGCCTCGGTCGAGGCTGTGTTGGCGGCGACGCAGCTGTGCGCGGCGACGGTCACGGTCCGCCAGCGGCCGCCGGCCGGGAGGCCACTGGCCGGGTCGATGATGTGGTGCAGCTCGAGTTCGCCCCGGCGCCAGCGACGCACGGTGGTGCTGGAGGTCGCCAGGCCGCCAGCCATGATCGTGACGACCTCCTCGCCATCGACGATGGGGGCGCCACTGTCCTCGCTGACCTGGATCTGCCAGCCGCCGGGCGGCGCCTGGCCGCTGACCGCGATGTCACCGCCCAGGCTGACCAGAACGCCGGCGCTTCCGGCCGCCAGCGCCGCGCCGGCCGCCAGGTCGGCTGCCAGCGCTTTGGCGGTCGCGCCGAGGTCGACCTCGACTCCCCGGGGCACCCGGACCAGACGGCGCTGAGGGTCGAAGCGCAAGCTCTGCCAGCCCGGGACGCGGCTGGGCTGGAGCCGGATCGGCTGGCCGGTGGGGGGCACCAGGTCGAAGTCGCGGTCGTAGCCCAGCAGCCTGACCGCGCTTCCGACGGTGGGGTCGACAGCGCCGTCCGTCCGGCGGGCGGCGTCCAGCGCAACTCCGAGTGCCAGCGCCAGGAGCGGGCCCAGGTGGTGCTCCGTCTCCGGTGCGGCGTTGACCAATGCGATCTCGCTGTCCGTCCGGAAACGGCTGCAGGCGGCATCGATGGCACGCAGGACCTCATCCACGGCTTGTGTAGCGGCGTCGAGCGCGAGGGGCCGGGTGACGGCGATGCGCAACCGGCAGCCAAGCGCGACGTCGTCGGCGATGCCGAGCTTCACCGGGAGCCGCCGGTGACCGCCACGGTGGAGGCCGAGCTCGAGCTCGACGCCTGCGGTGCCGCCGTCGAAGGCTGGGTGGTCGTCGACGAAGTCGTGGTCGTCGTCGAAGCGGCCGGCGTGGAAGTGGATGTGGAGGTGGAGGTGGAAGCCGTCGCCGGCGACGAGGTGCCGGGGATGGTGGCCGCGGCGGTGACGCCGAAGACCGCCAGGGCGGCAGTCGCCATGCCCGCCACGCCCACCGTCAGGCGGCGGAGCCGGCGCAGGGCCGCATCCCGGAGCTCCGCCGAGGTCCGTTCATTGGTTCTCATGTGGTCAAGGATGGTCGCCGGTCCTTGGCTCGGCCTGATGGAATCCTGGGAAGGAGCTGAGAGATCCGGGACTTTCACTCGAGGACGTCGGGCCGCACTGTGCGGACGACCGCCACGACCGCGAAGAAAAGCGCGAAGGCGCCGATCACCGCAAGGGCGTGATTGGCGTCGACGCTGACGAGCGGCGCCGCGAACGCGGGCCTTGAGATGTGCTTGGGTTCGAGGAGCTTCAAAACGATGTTGAGGTTGGGCCCCAGCAGGTAGGCGGAAATGTCCGTCCAGGGATGCGGATGGCCAGTCGCGCGCGACGTCAGCTCCAGGATGATGACGAGGAAGTTGTCGGCCGGGAAGAGGGCCATGGCGGCCGCCAGCGCGAACGCGAGCGAGCGCCCCAATGCCGCAGCTGCCGCGGCGAGCAGGATGACCACGCCGATGCTCATCCCCTGGACCAGGACCCAGCGCTCGAAATCGCCCCAGAAGGCCTGCGAGATGGACTGGACGGCCGTCAGGCTGCCGGTCCAGGAGTTCACCAGGACCGCGAGGACCGTACCCACCACGAGCAGGTAGCCGGCCAGCAGCAGGACGCCCAGCACGGCCAGGGTCGCCAGCTTGGCCACCAGCAGCTGCAGCCGGCCCACGCCCCGCGCGTAGATGACGCGGATCGTCCCGGCCGAGTACTCCATGCCGATCAAGCGCGAGCCGACTAGCAGCAGGAAGATGCCCGAGCCGATCTGGAAGAGAGTGCCGAAGATGTCGAGCATGTTGTAGGCCCAGGCGGTCGGGTCCTGCTTCGCGAGTGCATGGATGTTTTCTGCGCTGGTGGTGGCGAGGATCGTCACGCCAAGCAGCACGAAGGCGCCGAGCAGCAGCAGCCAGACGGCCAGCTGCCGGCTGATCTTGATCGTCTCGCCGCGGACGGAGCCGGCGAAGCTCGGGCTCGGCCCCGCGGTGCTCAAGAGTCACCTCCGGTCAGGCTCAAGAAGATGTCCTCCAGGTCCCGCTGGCGCTCAGACACCGAATCTGGTTGCTCGCCCCACTCAACCAGCAAGCGGATCAGCTCCCTGCCCCGGCCGTTGGGCGCGGGAGTCACCACCAATCCGTCCTCGACCCGGGCCTGCCGGCCCCAGTCGTGAGCTTGCAGCCGGAGAGCCAACGCCTGGGGGTCGTCGACCTTCACCTGGAAATCGCCCGGCGACTCGAGAAGGTCGACAACCGGCGCCAGGCGGATCAGCCGGCCGTGGTTGATGATGGCGACGCGGGTGCAGATCTGCTGCACCTCGCTCAGGACGTGGCTGGAGAGAAAGACGGTCTTGCCTGCAGCGGAGAGGCCGCGCAGGAGGTCCCGCATCTCGACGATGCCGGCCGGGTCGAGGCCGTTGGCAGGCTCGTCGAGGATCAGCAGGTCGGGGTCGTTGAGGAGCGCGATGGCGAGGCCGAGCCGCTGCTTCATGCCCAGCGAGTAGGTCCGAACCCGGTCCCGGTCTCGGCCCTGGAGCGAGACGGTCTCGATCACCTGGTCGAGCCGCCGCCGCGGAACACCGCCCAGGAGGTCAGCGATGACACGCAGGTTGTCGCGGCCGGACAGGTATCCGTAGAGGGCGGGCGCTTCAACGAGCGCCCCGACGTGGGGCAGGATCCGGGCGCGATGCCGGCGCACCTCCCGGCCCAGGATCTCCACTGAGCCCGTCGTCGGCGCGACCAGGCCCAGGGCGATGCGGATGGTGGTCGTCTTGCCCGCCCCATTGGGGCCGAGGAACCCGAAGAGCTCGCCGCGGGAGACCTCGAGGTCGAGGTTGTCGACCGCGACCCGGGAGCCGTAGGACTTTGAGAGGGCGACGGTCCGCAGCACCGGCTCTGACGGCATTCACTGCTTCAAGCACCGCCGGCGGCGGGTTTGTGGCGCAGCACGCGGTGGCATGATCGGGCTGGTGAGCCTGGTCATCTGCGATGTATGCCCCCGGGACGGACTCCAGAACGAGGCCAAGATCCTGGAACCATCGGTGCGCGCGGAGCTAATCGCGCGGTTGGCGGCGGCGGGCCTGCCGAGGGTCGAGGCGGTGAGCTTTGTGAACCCGAAGCTGGTGCCCGCCATGGCCGGGGCGGAGGACGTGATGGCGCGCGTCGACCGCAGCGGCGGGACGGTCTACTCCGGCCTGGTGCTCAACGAGAAGGGCTACGAGCGGGCGACGGCCTGCCGCCTGGACCGCATCAACTACGGCTTCCCGGTCACCGACACCTTCGCGCGCCGCAACCAGAACACGACAGTCGCGGAAGGGATCGCACTCTGCAAGCGCCTGGTAGCGAGGGCTGAGGACGACGGTCTTCCCATCACCGTGACGCTGAGCTGCTCCTTCGGCTGCCCCTTCGAGGGGCCAGTCCCGCCGGCCCACGTGCTGGCCGTCGCCGAGCAGGTCTTGCAGTCAGCGCCGGACGAGCTCGTCCTGGCGGACACGATAGGTGTCGGGGTGCCGCGTCAGGTCCGCGAGCTGATCTCGGGCGTGCGAGCGCTCGGCAGCGCGCGCGCGGGCGCCCACTTCCACAACACCCGCAATACCGGCATCGCCAACGCCCTGGCCGCGCTGGAGTCCGGGGCCGAGCTGCTGGACGCCTCCGTCGGCGGCGCGGGTGGCTGTCCGTTCGCGCCCCGGGCCACCGGCAACATCGCCACCGAGGACCTCGTCTACCTGCTTCAGGGCGAGGGGATCCAGACCGGGATCGACCTCGAGGCGTTGATCGCCATCTCGGGCTGGCTGGGCGAGCAGCTCGGCCGCGAGCTGCCGAGCCTCGTGAGCAAGGCAGGGCCGTTCCCGGGCTGACCCATTCCGCCCAACCTAGTAAGCTAGCCGCCCGCGCTCGTCCAGGTCTCGTCGGAGGTCCCCGCCACAACAGATGAGCTTTCACATCACCCGTCGCACGTTCATCCGCGGCCTCGGCACGGGCGTCGCCCTTGGCGCCGGGATGGGCACGCTGGGCTTGCTCGACTCCCTGCCCATCTATGCGCGGGAGACCATCCGAACGCGAGCCCATGAGTCCACCGGAACCGTCGACGGTGAGGACAGCCGCGGCCTCCCGTTCGCGGCGTCCCATGTCGCCTTGCACTGGCAGGGCAACCACGAGGCCGCCGTCTTCGCCGCCTTCAGCACCGACGGGCAGACCTTCGGGCCCTGGCTGGCCGTCCTCCACGACGAGGTCGGCGAGGTCAAGCAAGACGGCCGGACGTACGGCGCGGTCATGACCGCACCGGGCGCCGTGGCGGTCAAGGTCCGCTCCGACCGGCGCCTGGAGGACGTCAGGGTGCTCGGGATGGTAGACGGCGAGCGGAGCGTCAGCTACACCCGCGGCGGCGTTTTTGCGGCTGCCGCGCTGCCGCCCGTCATCACGCGCGCCGGCTGGGGCTGCGACGAGAGCCTGATGAGCTGGACGCCCGAGTTCTATCCCGTCCAGAAGCTGGTCTGCCATCACACGGCGACCCAGAACCGGGACCCCAATCCCGCCGCGACGATCAGGTCGATCTACTACTACCACGCCGTCACCCAGGCCTGGGGAGACATCGGCTACAACTTCCTGGTCGACGAAGCGGGCCGGATCTATGAGGGCCGGTACTCGCGGCCCTATCCGACCGGGCAGTCGCCGACGGGGGAGGACACGTCAGGACGGGGAGTGACCGGCGCGCATGCCGCTCAGTTCAACTCCGGCACCGTGGGGATCGCGCTGCTGGGCACGCTTACCAGCCAGGACACGACAGCAGCCGGCCGCAAAGGCATCGAACAGGTGCTGGCCTGGAAAGCGAGCACTCACAGCATCAGCGCAACCGGCTCACAGCGCTACACCAACCCGGTCAGCGGGGTGCGGTCGACCTTTCCAAACATCGCCGGCCACCGCGATGTCAACTCCACCGAGTGCCCGGGCGGCGTCTTCTACTCGACGCTGCCGAAAGTCCGCAGTGACGTGGCGCTGCTGGCGAGCGGCGGCCAGCCGCCATCGCCGACTCCGACTCCGACGCCAACTCCAACTCCGACTCCGACTCCGACACCCACGCCGACTCCGACACCCACGCCGACTCCGACACCCACGCCGAGGCCAACGCCGACGCCGACGCCAGGAGGCGGCGGAGACTACCAGGGCTAGGTTCCCGAGGCGCGCGTGCAGCTTCCGGCTAAACGCGGAGACTAGGGTGAAGGCCATGGCCGTCCAGCGACCCATCGTGATCGTGGGCGCCGGACTGGCCGGCGGGAGCGCCGCCGTCGCGCTGCGGGAAGAGGGTTATCGCGGCGGGCTGAGGCTTGTCGGGCGGGAGCCCGGTGTCCCCTTCGGCAGACCGCCGCTTTCCAAGACCTACCTGCGCGGCGAGGAGGAGCTGCACGGCTGGTTCGTCAAACCGCCTGGCTGGTACCCGGAGCACGACGTCGACCTGACCTCCGCCAGCGTCGTCAGCCTCGACCCGGCTGCCCGCGAGGTCCGCCTGGACTCCGGCCAGGTCCTGCCCTACGAGGCGCTCCTGCTCGCGACCGGCGGCCGCAACCGGAGCCTCGACGTGCCCGGCTCGCGGTTGGCCGGGGTGCACCAGCTCCGCACCGTGGCCGAGTGCGACGCCATCAGGCGCCAGGCCCGACCTGGCGCGCGGGCCGTCGTCGTCGGGCTGGGATTCATCGGCTGCGAGGTCGCCGCCTCGCTGCGCCAGCTTGGAGTGCGGGTCACGGCGATCCTGAGGAGCGGTTTGCCGCTGGGCCAGGTTCTCGGGAAAGAGGTCGGCAAGGTGATGGCGGCGGTGCATCGCGAGGAGGGGGTCGAGATTCGAACCGACGACCAGGTCGTCGCCTTTGAAGGCGCCGGCGGACTGGAGCGGGTGATCACCGCGAAGGGCGCCCGGCTGCCTTGCGAGCTGGCGGTGGTCGCGGTCGGCATCGAGCCGGACCTGCACGTCGCGGAGAGCGCAGGCCTTGAGGTCGACAACGGGATTCTGGTGGACGCGCTCTGCCGGACCAGCCTACCGGGTATCTACGCCGCCGGCGACGTCGCCAACCATTTGCACCCGCTCTTCGGCCGCATCCGCGTTGAGCACTACAACAACGCCGAGAAGCAGGGGCGGGCGGCCGGCCGGATCCTGGCCGGCAGGGTCGAGCCCTACGACTATCTCCACACCTTCTGGTCCGACCAGTACAGCCACAAGCTCGAGTACGTCGGGCACGCCAGGAAGTGGGACCGCTTCGTCATTCGAGGCAGCCTCGACGAGCGCCGCTTCCTCGGCTTCTACTTGCAGGCCGGCGTGGTCCGCGCCGCGGTTGGCTTCGACCGTGGCGGCGATCCTGAGCTGGAGGAGCAGAGCGAGATGGCGGCCGCCGGCCGGCTCGTGGCAAGCGGCGTCAAGGTTCGCGCCGACAGGCTGGCCGACGAGGCGCTCGATCTCTGGTCACTAACCAAACCGGCTCCAATCCATCACTCCCGCACCAAGCTTTCTTAACCGGCCGTGGGAGATGCTGTCCCCGTGCAGAGCGTTGTGATCCTCGCGGTCGTCGCCATGGGCGCCGCCCGGCTGGCCTGGCGGATGCTGGGTCGCACTGCCCCGCTGGACGCGGAAGCACTGCGCCGGGCCGCCGAGTAGACCGACCCAGCGCCCCGACTTCCGCGCGCAACTAGCATTGGGCGGTGACCGGCGTCGCCGTCGTGCTGCTCACGACCTTCCTGGCTTCGGCCGTCGAAGCCGTCGAGATGGTGACGATCGTGCTCGGAGTGGGGGCGACCCGCGGCTGGCGGGCCACCTTCGCCGGCGTGGGTGCGGGTCTGCTGGTGCTGGCGGTCGTGGTCGTAGCTTTCGGCCTGGCCTTGAGGGCGACCCCGATCGGCCCGCTCCGCCTGATCATCGGCACCCTCCTGCTCATCTTCGGGCTGCAGTGGTTTCGCAAGGGCGTGCGGCGCGTGGCCGCGCACGGCCTGGCCGGGCTGCGCATGCGGGCGGCGGACGAGCCCTCCGAATGGACCGGAGAAGGGTTCGACTGGACGGCTTTCGTGCTCGCCTTCAAGGGAGTCGTCCTGGAAGGCCTGGAGGTCGCGTTCATCGTGGTCTCATTCGGCGTGAACGCGGGCCAGCTCGGGCCGGCTGTGATCGGCGGCGTGGCGGCCCTGGTGGTGATCGCCGCCATCGGAGCGGCGCTCAGAGGCCTCGTGACCCAGATTCCGCGGAGCCTGCTGCAGCTGATGGTGGGGATCCTGCTGACGACTTTCGGCACCTTCTGGTCGCTGGAAGGTCTGGGGGTGGCCTGGCCGGCCGGTGACGGCGCCATCCTCGGCCTGCTCGCCCTCTACCTGCTGACGGCCGCCACTTTCATCACCATCGAGCGCCGTCATGCGTTTGGGTATAGCCCAGGGACCTAGGTGTTCCTGCTGTCCTGGCTCATCGGCTTCGGACGGTTCTGGTACGACTTCATCATCGGCGACGACTGGACGGTGGCGGCCGCGATCCTGGCCGGGCTCATCGTCACGGCCATTCTGAATTCGCGCGGCGTCACGGCTTGGTGGCTCGTTCCGGTCATCGTGGTTGTGATGGTCGCCGTCAGCCTGCGCCGCGCCGGCCGCACCTGAAGACTCATGGCGTTCATATCGCGTGGGTTCAAGGGCAAGCGTCGCGACCCGGCCGCCAGCTCCCGGCTGCCGCCCGGGCAATACCTGGTCGACGGCTTCCCGGTACTTTCGGCCGGCCCGACGCCGCGCGCGGACCTTGCGAAATGGACGTTCTCCATCGAAGGCGAGGTCGACGAGCCGCGGCGCTGGACATGGGAGGAGTTCCGGCGCCTGCCGAGCGAGAAGGTGACCGTCGACATCCACTGCGTCACCAAATGGTCGAAGCTCGACACCTCCTGGACCGGGGTCTCTCTGGATACGCTCCTGGAGGGCGTCGAGACCGCGGCTGACTACGCCGTGGTCTTCTCGGACGGCGGCTACACGACGAACCTGCCGCTGGAGGACCTGGCCGGAGGCAAGTCCTGGATCGCTTTCGAATACGACGGGCGGCCGCTCGACCCTGAGCACGGCGGACCGGCACGCCTGCTCGTGCCGCACCTCTATTTCTGGAAGAGCGCCAAGTGGGTGCGCGGCATCACGCTCCAGCTCGAGGACCAGCCGGGCTTCTGGGAATCCAACGGCTATCACCTGTACGGAGACCCATGGCGGGAACAGCGCTATTGGGGCGACTGAGCTGGCAGCTCGCCGAGGTGACCGAGGTCGTCCGCGAAACCGACCACGTCTCCAGCCTCGTGCTCCAGGTGCCGGGCTGGCCCGGCCACCTGGCGGGCCAGCACGTCGACGTGCGGTTGACCGCGCAAGACGGTTACCAGGCCCAGCGCAGCTACTCCATCGCGTCGCCGCCTGAGGGCGCGCGGGTCGCGCTCACCGTTGAGCGCCTCGAGGATGGCGAGGTCTCGCCTTACCTGGTGGGGGAGGTCGTGGTTGGCGACAAGTTCGAGCTCCGGGGGCCGATCGGTGGCTACTTCGTCTGGCGGGCCGCCGACGAGGGCCCGCTCCTGCTCCTGGCCGGGGGCTCCGGCGTGGTACCCCTAATGGCGATGATCCGCCACCGCCAGGCTCGTAAAGCGCCGACGCCCACGCGTCTTCTTTACTCGTCCCGCTCGCTCGACGACGTGATCTACCGGGAAGAGCTGGAGCGGTATTCGACGGCTGATCCGCAGCTCCACGTCTACTACACGCTGACGCGAGTTCAACCGCCGCAGTGGACGGGATTCGGACGGCGGATCGACCGCGCGATGGTCGCCCAGGTGGCCTGGTCCCGTGACGAAACCCCGCTCGCTTACGTCTGCGGCCCAACCACTTTCGTAGAGACCGCCGCCTCGCTCCTGGTCGAGCTTGGCTACGACCCGCGGCGGATCAAGACCGAGCGCTTCGGCGCGACTGGAGGATAGCTGTGCAGCAGAGTGAGATGAAGCTCGACGGGAACGCCATCGCCGGTCTCTTGCGGGAGATCTTCACAGTCGAGATGACACTCGCGGAGAGCACCTGCGCGGGTTGCGGGGCCGTCCACCCGGTCGGCCGGGTCGACGTCTACATGAACGCGCCGGGAGTCGTCGTGCGCTGCCCGTCCTGCGAGCAGGTCCTGATGCGGATCGTGCACGGCAAAGGCCGCTACTGGCTGGACCTGGCGGGTGTCCGCAGGCTGGAGTTCGCCGACTCTTAGGAATTGCCGCCGACGCCGGCGACGCCGATCGGGCAGCTGACGCCGGTGCCGCCGAGACCGCAGTACCCGTTCGGGTTCCGGGCCAGGTACTGCTGGTGGTAGTCCTCGGCGAAGTAGAACTCGGCAGCCGGGACGATGTCCGTCGTGATGGCGCCGTATCCGGCCGCGGCCAAAGCCTCCCGGAAACGGGCCCGGGATGCCTCGGCCGTGCTGACCTGCTCCTTGGAGCTGGCAAAGATGACGGAGCGGTACTGGGTGCCGGCGTCGTTGCCCTGGCGCATGCCCTGCGTCGGATCGTGGTCTTCCCAGAACACGCGCAGCAGCTCGTCGTAGGAAACCCGCTTGGGATCGAAAACGACGCGGACGGCTTCCGCGTGGCCGGTCCGGCCCGAGCAGACCTCCTCGTAAGTCGGGTTCGGGGTGAACCCGCCTTCGTAACCGACCGCCGTCACGATGGCGCCGGGCGTCTCCCAGAACTTGCGCTCCGCCCCCCAGAAACAACCGAGCGCGAACTCGGCCACCTCGGTTCCCTCGGGGTAAGGCGGCGCCATGGGAGTGCCCAAGACGAGGTGGCGGCCCGGCGCCACGATCGCGTCCGCTCGCCCGGGCAGCGCGTCTTCCTTGGCCGGCAGCGTCATCGCGTGACGGGAGTTGAACCACATGGCTACACGCCTCATACCCTGGGCGCTGAGGCACCAAACCCGGCCGGGTCGGGGACCTGAATCAAAGACCTAGACAGAAGCCTTGGTATCTGCCTGGTTCATGGCCACGATCTCGCCGTCATGCCATTCGGGAGGTGCAGCCAGCAGCTCCTGGTACGACTGGAACATCCTGTTCGTGTCTGGGTCGTCGGCGTTCGCCCTGTAGCTCGCCTCATCCTGGAACCCGATGGTCAACCAGGTCTCGTCGGGGTCGGAGGTGCTGCGGTAGACGGCCATGAACTGGAAGCCCTTGGCCTGCCTGCCCTCCATCCCTTCCATCAGCTTCTGCATCTTTTCAAAGCCACCTGGCTTGAACTTCATCCTGGCGACGGTTCCGAACATGGCGGCCACGCTCCTTGATCAGTCGAACAGAGTCGTCCCATGCTAGTCGTTCGGCGAATCGCGACTACCTGGACACCTGCACTACTCCTCGCGGAGGAGTTCGACGGGATTGAGCCGCCGCAGGCTGCGCGCCGCCAGCACCACCGAAAGGCCCATGCCGGCCAGGATCAGGGTCGCGAACAGCACCAGCTCGCCGGCCGGGACCGTCAGCGCGGCCGGTGGAATCGTGAAGAGAGGAGCCAGGATCTGCACGAACATGACCGCCATGGCCGCGCCGACCCCCGCGCCGACGACCAGGCTCAGGACGGCGACCACGGCTGCCTCGCCCAGCACCAGGCTGCGGAGCTGGCTCATCCGGATGCCCAGGGCGCGCATGGTCACGTACTCCTTGCGCCGCTGGAGCAACAGGCCGAAGACGAAGATCGCGATGCCGGCCGCGCTCATGAGCACGGTGTAGATCGCCTCCAGCCCACCGAGGCCTCGGAGGTTGAGGGCGGCCAGGGTCGATGAGTCCCGATTGATGGCGGTGGCCGTGGTCTCGACCAGGATCGGGTTTGCCCGCCCGGGTCCGGCCTTCAGAAGGTCGGCCACCCGGGTGACTCCGGTGGGGCTGGGATCGGTGGCCCGCACGAAGAACAGGCTTACTCGGGGGATCCCGGTCGCGGTCTGGTAATAAGCCAGGTTGGAGACCAGGTCGATTCCCTGAGGGAAGCCCGCGAAGTTCTGGAAGACCCCGGCGGCGTGGAAGGTCACCGGGATCTGTCTCCCCGAGGCGTCGGTGAGCTGGATCTTGACCTGGTCGCCGGGTTGGACATTGAAGGTCCTCGCCATCTCGGTCGAAACCAGCACCGCCGCCGGGTCGGTCCGCAGGGCGGCCATCGCCGCGGCGGCGCTCCGGTTGGGGAAGAAGGAATCGGGCAACGAGGCGACCCGGTCGAAGGTGGTCGCATCGATGGCGACCAGCGCCCGCTTGTCGGTGCCGACGAGGGCGTTGGAAGTCTGGGCGACCGGAGTCACGCCGCTGACTCCCGCGACCCGGAGCTGAGTGCCGAAGGCCGTGGTCTGGGCATTGAGAGCGCTCGGAGTCACGCGCAGGTCGGAGCCGGTGACAAAGCGGGAGTCGGCGGCCTTTTCGGCGCCGTAAGTGGCGACGAATAGCGCCAGGCTGGAACCGAAGGCGACGGCGAGGGCGACAGCGATGACTCCGGAGGCAAGCGAGGCGGATCGCCGCTCCACGCTTCTGCCCAGCGTGCCCAGGGTCAGGCTGCCGAAGCCGGTGCGCCGGCGCCGGCCCAGGCGGCCACCGGCCAGCAGCGTTAGGCGGACCGCAAGGAGGGTCGCGCCGATCCAGCCGAGGAGCGGCGAAAGCAGCGTGTAGAAGGACAGGGAGACCGATTGTCCCTCGGCCGGCGTCGGCTTGAAGCCACCGGAGACCTGGGTGACGATCCAGACCAGCGCGGCCGCCGCCAGAAAGACGAGATCCAGGCGCAGCCGAAGCCAGGCCGGCGGAGCACTGACCTCGAGCTCCCGCCGCTCCTCACCGGCTTCCTTCGACAGTGAGCGGTGACCGGGCAGGTACAGCGCGAGCGCGGTGGTGACCAGGCCGGCCAGTACCGACAGGCCGGCCGACAGCGCGAAGCTCTGGCGCGACGCCGTCGCCAGCGCTGGCATTCCGAGGACCAGGACAACCGTGAGCAAGCCGAGTGCCAGGCCGAGGGCAGACCCCAAGATGGCGACGCTGGCCGACGTGTAGGCGAGCCCCCTCAAAAGGTGGCGGGGCTGGGCGCCGCGAGCCCTCAAGGTGGCCTGCTCTCGACGCTGGGCCTGGGCCAGCAGCCCGCCCGCGTAGCGGGAGAGGTAGGCCGCCAGCAGAACGCCTGGCAATCCCAGGAAGAGGAACAGGATCTTGGCCAGGATGGTGTCGCCCTTGGCGCTGTTGAGCGCATCGGAGAGGTTGTCGATGACCGACACCTGGCCAGGCGCCAGCCTTTCGATCGACCGCTTCAGGCCCTGCGTGGTGACGGCCGCAACGGTCGGATCGCTGGCCAGGCGAGCCCGATCGAGGTGGAGGTCGAGCTCGAGCGCGGGAGGCGCCTTCAAGAGTGGGCTGGAAGACGCGGCATCCACCCGGAGTGCGGGCAGGATCTCGGTCTCCAGGACCGACATCGGCACCACGAGCACGTTCGGCACCTGGACGAACTCGCCCTGGCTGTCCCCTGACCGGCTGGCGAAGAGCGGATCCGCCTTCGAAAAGTCCGCGGTGCCGCCCACTTTGAGGGCCAGGGGCGGGGTGCGGCCGGGCAGAGTCAGCGCGACCGCGCTCCCGGGGCCGGCCCCCAGAGCGCGAGCCGCATCGGGGCTCAACAGCGCCGTTCCGGCGCCGTAAGCGCCGCTCGTCAACCGCACCATCGGGTAGTGCTGGAGATACCTGGGATCAAAGGCGAATACGCGCAGCGGCTGGGCGACTACCGCGGAGCCCGAACGAAGGCTGCCGGCGGGCAGATCCAGGGAGCCGAGCCGGTCCGCGGTCGTCACTGCAGGCACCTTGGCGACGAGCCTGTTGAGCTGGTCAAGGCTCAGCGGCTGCTGAGAGTTGGCGGTGGCCGGGGCGGGCTCCTCCTTGCTGGCGATCGTGCCGTGCAGGCTCAACGCCTGCGTCGAGGCGACCGCCGCCACGGCCTTCGCCCGGTAGGCGACGGTTACCTTGCCGGCGGGCGCCAGATCGGCGATTCCGAGGCCAGCGGCGAGTGGGTTTTCGCCCCCCACGTCGGGGACCGGCCGGCCACCAACGGTGACCGACCCGGGCACGTAGGCCAGCTGCGGCGGGACCTCGTCACGGACGACGACGCTGGTCATCGCTCGGGTTGATCCGTTCACGGCTGTGAGACTCACGGTGACCGTCTGTCCGGCCGCCAGCGTGGTGCCCCCGTCGAGGGTTTCGGTCAGCCAAAGCGGCGAGGCCAGCGGAGATGTGAGGCCCGCCTGCATGTCGATGGCCACGGGGGCGATCGCCCGCTCGGTCATCCGCGCCGCTGAGCTGTCGACGAAGAAGGTGATCGAGGAGAATAGCGCCACCGCCAGGGCCACGCCGGTCAGCGACGCCAGCGTCCGCCGAGGATTGCGGAGCAGGTCACGCAGGGCGTAGCTAAGCATCCGCCTCACTCCCTTCCAGCTCCCCGCGGGTGTCTCCCGCGAGGCGGCCGTCACGGAGGCTCACGACCCTTCCGAAACGGGCGGCCACGTCCGCGTCATGGGTGACGACGACCAGCGTTGCGCCGAGGGCCTTCTGGGCCTCGAGGAGCAGGTCCATGGCGGCCACGGAGGACTCGGTGTCCAGCTCGCCGGTCGGCTCGTCACCGAGGATGAGGGCCGGTCGATGGGCCAGAGCACGAGCGATCCCGACCCTTTGGCGCTGGCCGCCTGAAAGCTGGTCTGGCAGCTTCTCAGAATGCTCATCGAGGCCCAGCCTTTCGATCAGGTCCTGCGCGCGGCCGTTGCCGCTCGCCTGGCCGGTCAGCGCGAGCTGGAACTCGATGTTCTCTTTCGCCGTCAGGAAGGAGAGCAGATCGTAGGACTGGAAGACAAATCCGATCGAGCTGCGTCGCAGCGCGGCGCGCTTGGCCTCGCCAAGCGCCGAAAGCTCGACCTCACCGAACCAGACCCGTCCTTCAGTTGGTCGCTCCAGGCCTCCCAGCAGGCCGAGCAGGGTCGACTTGCCGCAGCCGCTCGGCCCGACGATGGCGACACTGCTGCCGGCCTCGATGTCGAGGTCGATGCCATCGACCGCGCGCACGGAATTGCCGGCCACCCGGTACTCCTTGCTCAAGGCCTCGAGGCGCAACGCGATGCCGCCGCTCACGCGCTCTTCACCAGGCCGTCGACGAGCCGCAGCCGGTGGTCGGCCCGGGCGGCCAGCTCAGGGTTGTGGGTCACGAGAAGGATGGTCGTATGGCGCTGGCGCCAGATCTCGGCGAGCAGACCGATCACTTGCTCGGCGGTGGCCGAGTCGAGCTCTCCGGTCAGCTCATCGGCGAGCAGCAGATCCGGTTCGTTGGCAAGCGCCACCGCGACCGCCACCCGCTGCACCTCGCCGCCGGAGAGCTGGCGGGGCCGGTGCTGAAGCCGCTTCCCGAGCCCGACCTCGCCCAGCAGATCCTGAGCCGCCCTACCGTTCCGGCGGGGCTTCTCGGACAGCGCTTGCGCCAGCTGGACGTTCTCGAGCGCGGATAGGAAAGGGATCAGGTTGCCGCTTTGAAAGACGACGCCGATCCGCTGCGCCCGGATCCGGGCCCGCGCCGCCTCATCGAGCCGGCTCAAGTCCTGGCCCTCGAGCATCACCTGCCCAGCACTGGGCAGCGCCAGCCCCGCGATGATCGAGAGCAGGGTTGACTTGCCGCTGCCCGAGGGTCCGACCATGCTGGTGAGCAGGCCTCGAGGCAAGTCCAGGCTGGCGCCGCGCAGCGCCACCGTCTCGGTCGTGCCCTCGCGATAGATCTTGAAGACGTCCTGCAGGCGGACCAGCGGCTCCGCGGTGGAGACCGCGGCGCCCGCGCGCTCGCCTACTGCCACTGGAAAGTGCTCGCGATGTCGTCGGCGCCTTGCGGGTCGTAGTGGTTGGACACGATTCCGTAAGTGATCACGGCCACCGTCGCGGCATCCTTGGGCACGTAGTAGCGGACTCCGACCAGCGTCACCGGCTTTCCGGTGACCGGGCTCGTCCCGGCGTTCCAGTTGTAAACGAACTTCTCAACCTTGTGGCCGTTGATGGTGATCGACGCCGGGCTGGAAACCAGGTGGAAGCCGGTGGTGCTGGAGGGAAGACCGGCGGCATCGTCGCGCGCGAGCGTTCGAACATCCGCCGCCTTGGTGCCCTGGACCACGGCCACCTGAAGTCGCTCGGAAGGACCGACATAAGCTGCGACGCCGTCCGCGTTTGCGGTCATGTGGCCGGGCGCGTCGATCCGGTAGTGGTAGCGCGAATCGACGTAGGCGACGGCTGGGGCCTCGCCGTTGTTGGCCTCGGCGCCGGTGGTGGTGCCGCCTGTCCCCGCGCCGGGCGTTGAGGTCCCGCCAAGAGAACCGCACGCGGCCGATCCGATCACCATGACGCTCGCCAGCCCGACCAGAATCAATTCCCGCCTCTTGTCTTGGAACACGAGGTCCCACTCTGGCCGATCTTTCTAACGGCCACCTAAAGCCAATACCCGACGTGCCTCAACGAGCCGAGTCCTGGCGTCAATGTGCCTCAGGTTCGCGGGGTGGGCGTCTTCGGAAGGTGAAGGAGGAAGATCGCTCCTGACTTGCCGTCCGGGAGCAGCTCGAGGGTGCCGCCGTGCGCTCGGGCGATCGCGGCGCTCAGCGCCAGCCCCAGCCCGGCCCCGCCACCGGCGGGGGTTCGCGCCGCATCCAGCCTGGCGAAGCGCGAGAAGAGCCGGTCGCGATGTTCGGCCGGAACGCCGGGACCCTGGTCCGCCACCTCCAGCTGCCAGCCCCCGCCGGCCGGAGAGCCGCGCAGGACGACGCGCGTCCCCTTCGGCGCATGCCGCACGGCGTTATCCAGCAGGTTGTCGAGAACCCGGCGGATCAGGCGTGGATCGGCCCGCATGCGGCCGGAAGGCGGCGCAGAGACCTCGATCCGCACGCCCTGCTGTCCGGCCACCGTCCCCCAACGGGCTCCGACCTCGTGGAGGAAGTCAGCCACATCGATGTCCTCGGTCTCGGGCACCAGGGCACCGGCGTCGGCCCGGGCCAGGATCAGCAGGTGGTCCGCGAGCCGGCTCAGGTGGTCGACCTCGCCGTGCAGCGCGGTCAGCACGCGCTTGTACTCTTCGCGGCTGCGGTCACGGGTGAGAGCTCCTTCGAGCTCGCTTCGCATCAGCGCCAGCGGCGCTCTCAACTCATGCGACGCGTCGGAGGTGAACCGGCGGAGACTCTCGAACGAGGCGTCGAGCCTCGCCAGCATGGAGTTGAAGGTGTCCACCAACTCCTGCAGCTCATCGGGGGGAACTTTGACCTCGACCCGCCGGTGAAGGTCGCGCTCGCTGATGGACCGCGCCAGGCCGGCGATCGTGCGCACGGGCCGGAGCACCCGGCCGGCTAGCCAGTAGGCGAGGCTCCCGCCCACCACCAGCAGGATGGCCGACAGGACCAGCAGGAGGAGCAGCGTTCGCTGCTGGGTGTTGCGCATCTCCTGGACCGACCGGCTGACAACCAGAACGGCGGGCGGACCCGAGGTGGTGGTCAGCGGCACGGCGTAGGCGCGCCTCGGGACCCCGCGGCTGTCCATCAGGTCGGCCCAGACCGGCCCCTTCGCGGCCTGGGAGCGACGCGCAAGGCCGTCCAGGGTTGCGACCGGGAGAGGCTGGGCTTGAGTCTGTGCAAGCACGCCGCCGCTTGACACGACCGCGGCGTCCACGGCGATGCCGGCCTGAGTCTCGCCGGGGATGTCGGACGCGTCCAGCGTGAGCCGGCCGTTCACATCCTCGAGCGTTGATGAGAGGACGCGAGACTGCGTGATCAGCACCGAATCCGATTGGTTGCTCTCGGCGAGTGACAGGGAGCCGAGCACGGCGCCGTTCGCAATCACAAGCGCCACTGCCAGGATCGCCACGGAGAAGGCGACCAGGCGGCCTCGGGTGGTTCCGAGGAAGCGCGTCATCCCCGTACGGCGCTGTACCGGTAACCGGAGCCGCGCACAGTTACAAAGGGATCGCCCGCGCCCGCCTGGATCAGCTTGCTGCGCAGCCGGCCGATGTAGACCTCGATCAGGTTCCGGCCGCCGTCGAACTCGTAGTCCCAGACGTGCTCGAGGATCTGGCCCCGGGTCAACAACCGTCCCTGGTTCAGCAGGAAGTACTCGAGAATGGCGAACTCCTTAGAGGTCAGCTCCACGGGCTTGCCGTCCACAGTCATGGAATGGGCCGCAGTGTCGAGCACCACCTTTCCGGCTCGCAGGTCGGACTTGCGGTTCGGCACGTGCCGGCGCGTGAGCGCGCGCAGCCGCGCCACCACTTCTCGAAGCGCGAACGGTTTCACGAGGTAGTCGTCCGCGCCCGCTTCCAATCCGGCAACCCGATCGTCGACCGAGTCGCGCGCCGTCAGCATCAGGATCGGGCTCTCGATGCGCTGGTCACGCAGCCGCCGCGTCACCTGAAAGCCGTCCAGCACGGGAAGCATCACGTCGAGGACGATCGCGTCGTATGGCGTGGTCAGGCCCGCCGCTACCGCCTCCTCACCGTCGTGGACCACGTCCACGGCCATTCGCGCTTCCATCAGCGACCGGCGGAGGCTCGCCGCGAGCCGATGGTCATCCTCCACGATCAGGATTCGCATGGCCGCAGCATGCCCTTTCTTTCTAAAGGACCTCTAAAGCAACTCGGCGTGGTTTCAGAGGGTTCTCAGCGCCACCCTGCCGGAGATGCGAGAGTCGCGAAAGGGATTACGCGTCCGTGCCCCTGAGTTCTAGTGCGCGTGGGGTTAGGTGAACTCATCCAGGAGACGGTCACATCCTGGCCGGGAGTGGAGGCTGTGACGCACCGGTTTGGTGGCACCGAATACCTTTACGGGCGCAAGGAGATGGGCCATGTCCACGGGGACCGCCTTGCCGACCTGCCTCTACCTCGCAAGCTACGGGACGAGCTGATTGCAGCCGGCCGCGTGCAGCCTCACCACGTCCTGCCTCAAAGCGGCTGGGTGAGCTGCTGGATGGATGGGCCGGAGGACGCGGCTCGGGTGATCGAGCTCCTCAGGATGCAATACGACCGCTATGCGGCTGCCGCGGCGGCGCCTTCAGTCTCGGTCGAATGAGCCTGCGAGGCGCGGCGCAGTCGACTTAGTCGGGCCGCCTTGGTGGGCGTGCGCCCAGTTTCGTCGCCTCGTCAGATCCCCCGGTAAGCAAGATCGAACTTTCGTGCGCCTCTCACGATGACTCTGACCGTCGCCGCGGCGCACGCTCCTCCAATGGTTGCTTTCTGCGCCTCTTGTGCTTGTGAAACCGTCGGCGGAGCCGTCTTGCGAGGTGGTTGGCTGTTCTGCAGCATCGAGTGTGCGCGCGAACCGGGCGCTTCCAGTTCGGCCTGGCAAGGGCGCCTTCACAGCCGCGGCGAGGAGCAGGTCCTCGAGATGGCCAGGCAGTCGGTCTCCTCTCCGGATTACCTCCCAGGTCGCGGCTCGAGCTAAAAGGGAAGGCACACGCAAGGTCTCACTCGCGCACGATACCCCCATGCATGATATAACTCTTATCAACTCTCATGACAGCGGGCCTTCACGGCAGGCTCCTCGCGTCTCTATTCCTGATGCTGGGGTCGCTGGCCTTCCCGCTGGACGATTACACGCTGCCGCAAACGTCGCCGGTTCCGCTGCCGGTTCCGACCCCGGCGTTGTCGGATTCCCTGCCATCTCCCACGCCGGCCATCTCTATCTCTCCGCTGCCGCTGCCGGTGCCGCTGCCGGTGCCGCTGCCGGCTCCGACCCCGGCGTTGCCGGATTCCCTGCCGTCTCCCACGCCGGTCATCCCTGACTCTCCGCTGCCGGTGCCGCTACCGGCGGTTTCACCAGCCGGTCTCGCCTCGCTCGATCAGCTGCCGGCGCCGACCTCGGCCGGGATCCCGGCCGGACCGCCCGGCCAGGACGCTCGAGCAGGTTCAGCCAGCCCCACGGCGGCAACCGCCGGCACCACCAGCACGACGACTGGTCCCGCCGGCGGCGGTTCCGATGCGAAGGTGGTGGCTGCTGATTCCAGCCCACGCCCGGTGGCCTGCCCGGCTTTGGGTGCGCCCCCGCCCGGCAGCAACTGCCCTCTATTCGCCATTCCTGGGTTGGCCACAACGGGGACCAACCTGCTGCTCGAGCTGGCGGCCGGGCTGCTGCTGGTCTTGATCGGATGGTCCAGCCTCTCGGCTCGGAGGCGGCGGGCGCGGGCGCGGCCCCCGCGGTAGCGTCAGGCGCCCTGCAGTCGCCCGGTTTGGATCGCCGATAGCCCCAGCGCCTGATCCTCGACCCCGCTCGCCTCGGAGCCGAGAACCCCCACCTCGGCGACCAGGTTGCCGAGCTTGAAGGCCAGCCTCACGGTCTTCATCCCCGGACGGTTCGGAGCCGGCTCCACCCACCCCGTGGACTCGTCGCCAAGGCTGAACGGGACCCGGCCGGCATTCTGACCCGCCGCGACCTGCTGATCGAATCCGACCTTGGCCTCGGCTGGGCTGGGGTAGACGAGAACCAGGGACTCGGCGACTTGAAAGTCGACACCACCAGGGGTTCCGCGCTGGAAGACCGCGTCCCAGCTGGGAACCGGCTGGCCCGGGCCGGCGGTCGCGGCCGGGCCCGCCCGCAGCACTGAATAGCCTGCCGGGAGGTCGTCAAGCCGGAGGGTCAGCTGCGCCGGGTCCAGGGCCGCCGGGTGTACAGGAGCCGGCGCCGGCGAGGTCGTGTGCGCGGGCGAAGCCCTGGCTGCGAATCGATGCGAAAGCGCTGGCGGAGCCAGGATCAGCGCGGCGACGACGCCAACAATCGCCACCCCCGTCATGGTCACCGCCAGCCTTCTCCGCGCCGGCCTTGTCTGCGGTTTGCCTGTCGCCAGCTCGGTCGCGGCCTGCCGCACCGCCTGGTAGTGGGCAGGCGCCTCGTCCAGTGCGTTGCGGCGGGGGTTCCAGTACTCCGAGAGCCTGTGATAAGCCTGCTCGACCTCTTCGAGGCTGGCATCGCGTGGCAGCTCAAGCACTTCGTAGGCATCGTCAGAAGGCCGCGACAGGGCTGCCAGGAAGGGCAGCTTCATTCGAATAGCAAAAACGATCGGCGGAGAAGCATTGGCAGCCATGTTAGGCCGCTGGCCAACTCGACGAATCGCGCGGCCTTGACTCGTCGCCGGGATCAGGCAGGCTTGGGTGCGAGGGCCAGTCCGAGGCGGGGGAAGACCTCCTCGGCAAAGCGGCTTAGGACCCCACCCTCGAAGGCATTCGGGAGGTTGACGACCACGTACTCCATCCCCACTTCGACATAGGACTGGATCAGGCGCGCGAGGTGATCGGCATCGCCGATCGCCGGGTACCAGGCGCGGACGGCCGCTTCGTCCAATCCGGTGCGACGCGCCGTGTCGGCGACTACCCGGGCGACCTCGCTCGGGTCACCGAGGATCGCATAGAACTCCATCGTCTTCAGGACCGAGTCGTAGTCGCGGCCGACCGTCTCGCAGTGCCCGCGGAGGACTTCCAGCTTGTGGCGGACGGTGTCCAGGTCGCCGTTCAGGTTGCAGGCGTTGCCAAACTGGGCGACGAGCTTGAGCGTGACCTTCTCGCCGCCGCCCCCGATCCAGATCAGCGGGTGGGGCTTCTGCACCGGCTTGGGCTCGTTGATGGCGCCGCGAACCTGGTAATAGCGGCCCTCGAACTCCGCTCGCTCCTGCGTCCACATCGCCTTCAAAACCTGCAGGGCCTCGCGCAGCATGCGCAGCCGGTCAGGCGTCTCCGGGTACTCGTATCCGTAGGCCTCGAACTCCTCCTGGTACCAACCCGCCCCGATGCCCAGGATCAGGCGGCCGTGGCTCAGGACATCCACGCAGCTCGCCATCTTGGCCAGCAGCGAGGGCGGGCGATAGCCATTGCAGGTGACCAGCTGGCCGAGCCGGATGGTGCTCGTGTCGCGGGCCAGGGCGGCCATCGAAGTCCAGCACTCAAAGGTTGCCTCGAGTCGGGCCGTCGGGCGGGTGTGGAAGTGGTCGAAGACCCAGATCGAGTCGAAGCCCGCTCGCTCCGCCTCTATCGCGCAGCGGCTCATGGTCTCGTATTTCTCGATCGGGTCCGGCACGTCCGCCAGGTCCATCCGCCAGCCTTGGGGTACGAAGGCCCCCAGCGTCAACTCTCTCGACATGTCCTCACCTCAACTCCGTAGCTCTCTTATGGAGAGACCCTCACAAAGCTAATCGATCGCGTGTTTGACGTGGCTCGATGGAGGTGGCAAATCTGAGCGTCCCGATGGTCGATTGTGGTCTCATGAGATGCATCGTGCTGACCAACGCCGCCGGGCGATTCATCCACGAAGGTGGCATCTGCGACAGCGGGACCACCTGCGTCGCGACCGGCCAGGATCGCAGCCTCGGCGACTACTTCACCAACAGCCTCGACGTTCGCGGCCGCGTTGTCATCGCCAGTGGTGACACCACGCGGCCCGATGCCATCAGCGGAGGCCCGCGGGCCACGAGCCTTCCCATCTTCATGCGCCAGACGGGCGGCCCCAGTCTCACGACCGGCCGGAGCTGTGCCCTTTCGCCATGAGCTCAGATGGCGACAAGGTCGATCCAAAGTCCCGGGCTAAGCGCCGGCGCCGGCAGCGCGCCGACCAGCGGCCGGGCGAGGAGGCTGTTCAGGTGAACGACGCCTACGATGGCGGCGGCCCCGCACCCGAGGAGCCCACCGACGACATGCAGCACCCAACCGGCGGCTGAACCGTCCTGCCTCGCGCTCTTGCGCTGGGCCTGCTGGGCCTGCTCCTCGCTGGAATGGCGGCTCAGATGCTCGAACAGGCCTGGGCGGATTCCATCACCGTCGACGAGCCGCACTACATCTGGAGCGGAACCTGCCTGGTCTCCGACGGCCTGGACCGCGACCCCTCCCAACCGGTGGGTCACCGCGTCCTCTCGGGGCTGGCCGTCCGGCTGGCCGGTGCGACGACGGGCGGATGCGCCAGCCAGGACGCGTTTTACCGGGTAAGCCCCGACCAGCTGCGCCGCCTGACTCTGGCGGCTCGAGTGCCCAACTTGATCGCGGCGCTGCTGCTGGCGATCGTGGTGTTCTTCTGGGGGCGCGCGCTGTCTGGCGCCGTCGCCGGCGCGATCGCGATCTCACTCCTCGTGTTCGAGCCCACAGTGCTCGCCCATGGCCACCTGGCGACCGGCGACCTACCGCTCAGTCTTGGAGTCGTCGGCACGCTTGGAGCGCACTGGGCGTGGAGCCGCACGCGCCAAGGTGGTTGGCTGCTGCTGGGAGGCCTGGCGCTGGGCTGGGCCCTGCTCAGCAAAGTGAGCGCCCTCGAGCTGCTGCCGCTGGTTGCCGCCGCCGAATTCTTCGCTGCGCGCCGCCCTCTGGCTCAACGCGCCAGGGCGGCCATCGCCGTGACGGCCGGCTTTGCCGCGGTCGCCTGGACGCTCGTCTGCCTGGCCTACTTACCGGTCACCCTCCAGCTCCCGCCTGCTGGCGCCCATCCGGCTCCACTCGCCTGGGTCGCACCACCGGGATGGCTCTTCAGCCTCAGCCATCAGCTTGGGGCGGCCGGCTCGGGCCGGAACAACTTCATAAACGGGCAGGTCAGCCGAAACGGGTTCGGCTACTACTTCCTGGAGGCCTTCGCCCTCAAGACGACGCTGGGGATGCTGGCGCTCGTGGCGCTCGCCGCGCTCGCGCACCTGCGCACGCGGGCGCGCACAGAGGCGATCTACATCTGGCTCCCGGTGGCGCTGCTCTTCCTCATCCCGAGCTTGGGCAAGCTCGACCTCGGCGTTCGCTACGTGCTGCCGGCCTATCCTCTGCTGGCGCTGGCTGCCGGCTCCCTGGTTGGCCATTGGCCGCGAGAGCTGACCCGACTCCCCTGGCTGGCCGGACGCCGAGCGGCTCTCGGGTTGGCTTCGGCGCTGGTCGTCGCCACGGCTCTCTCCAGCCTCGCCCACCGTCCCCTGCACATCGGCTACTTCAACGAGCTGGCCGGGCCCCGCCCCGAGAGATACCTGTCGAACAGCAACCTCGACTGGGGCCAGGACGCCTGGCGCCTGCGCGCCTGGTGGGACGGCGCCGGGCGGCCGCCCCTCGGCTTGGTCTGGTCCGGGAGCTTGCCGCCCCAAAACTTCGGCGTCGATGCTCAGCAGCTGACCCTGGACCAGCCTGCGCCCCGAGTCTGGCTGGCGGTCGGCCTTAACTCACTGGACGAGCAGGCCGGGCCTGTCGACACCGTGTATCAGGCCCTCAAGGAAAGCCCCGCATCGGCCACCAGAATCGGTTCCTCCATCCAGCTGCTGGACAACTCGGTCGGCAGGGCTACTTGACGCCGAGGACGTGGCTCTCCAGCCAGTCGTTGCTAAAGGCACCGCGCGGGTCGAGCCGCTCGACCAGGCCGGCGAAGTCGGGCAGCCGCTCGTAGAGAGCGGCGATGGACGCCGCGTCCTGGAGGAAGAGCTTGCCCCAGTGCGGGCGGGCCTCGAAGGGGGACAGCGCGGCTTCGACGTCGACGAGCGCGCGCTCGACGGAGGCCTGGTCGCGCGTCCAGCTGAAGTGGATGGCGATCGTGTCCTGCTCGTATTGCGGGCTCATCCAGAGCTGGTCGGCAGCTATGGTGCGGATCTCGCAGACCTGCAGCAGGTCTCGGATCCTGTCTGCCACCGCACGCAGGGCCTGGATCGCCGCCACTGCATGCCGGCGCGGCACGAAGTACTCCGACTGAATCTCCTCACCGGCTCCCGGCGTGAAGCCCATGCGAAAGTGCGGCAGGCGGTCCGACCAGAGACCGGGGACGCCCAACTGCTGCGAGCAGTTGGCGGGATCGCGGCCCGGGACCGGGTGCCGGTCGACTTTCGACGGGACCGCGCCCCAGAGATCGCCGCGCTCCGGCGCCGCCGGCACCCGGTTCTTCACCCACACCTGGTCGACGCTGTCGCCCCAGCGGGTGAACAGGCTGACGCTGGCGCCGCTCGCGGTGATCTCGTCGAAGTGGTCGACCAGCGCATGCCAGCTCAGGCCCTCGAACACGCGCTGGCTTACGTGGTAGGTGGGTTCGATGTCGAGTGTCAGGCGCATGACCGCGCCGAGCGCGCCCAGTCCGACCACCATGCCCTCGAAGTCGGCGTCGCCTCGGGACGCCGTGACGATCTCGCCGCTGGAGGTGACGAGCTCCAGGCCGGCGACAGCCGTCGCCAGGTTGCCGTTGGCGTCGCCGGAGCCATGCGTGGCCGTGGCGACGGCACCCGCGACAGAGATATGGGGGAGCGAGGCCAGGTTGTGCAAGGCCACGCCCTCGGCGTTCAACGCCCGAGCCAGCTGGCCATAGGTGATGCCGGCGTTGACCGAGACGGTGCGGGCGGCGTGGTCCACGACCGCGTCTATCGGCAGCCCGTCGAGCGAGAGCAGCTCCGACGAATCCGCGATGTCAGTGAACGAATGCCGCGAGCCGAGCACCCGCAAACGCGGCGTGTTCGCGACGATCTCCCGCACTTGCTGCAGCGTCGACGGCCGGTGCAGCTTGCCGGCCCGGTAGGTGTAGGTGCCTGCCCAGTTCGTTTCACCCACCGGGTCAAAGCTAGCTCACACGAGCCCGCTCAGCCAAAGCGGATCCGTTGATGCCGCGCCCTGGTCAGCGCCCGTCGACTACCGCAAGACCCAACTAGATTGGCCTCGGCCAATTCGTGCGCATCTCACGATGACCCAGGCGACTGGCGCGGCGCACGCTGGTCACGTGTTGCTTGTAGTCGACCAGCTACCCCAGGCTGCCGGGCGTCCGCACAGAGCGGAGGCCCGGTGGTCTTCCTTATGGCTGGTTGCAACGCGGGAGGAATAGACAGCCTCACTTCTGGCAGTTGCGCGGTCACAGGATCGGGTCCGGACCGGCCGACTTACGTACAGTCAAAGCGTGGACGCCCAGGAATGTGAGAAAGGCGAACGCGAACAGCAGCCACGCGAAGGTCACCTCGTTCGACGTCATCCGGTTCGCGAGGGAACTCGCGGGTGTCGAAACGATCGCCACGCCCGCCGCGACTAAGACGGCGGCTTCCAGCGGGCCGGCGGCCAGCATGATCGCGGCCGCAGCGTCAAGCGCCAGGTAGTCCTGCGGATGCCAGTAGCTGGCCAGCAGGAACGAGCCCAAAAGGGCCGAAACGACCACCTGCCAGGCGGTGCGCGCGCGGCGGGCGCGGACCGCAATCGCGATTACGGCGATGACCGCGGCCGCCTGGATGGCAAGCACGGCCGTTCCGCCACCTAGCGCGGTGTTCAGGGTCTCTGCCGTGTCAGTCTTCGGTTTGGGCAGGAACAGCGTCACCAGATAGCCCTGGATGCCGTCGGGATGAAGAGTCACGAGCATCGCGATGACCGCGGCCGCCGCCGGCGCCGCGAAGCCCAGCAACGCTCGGAAGCGGCCGGCCACCAGGAGCGCCAGCGGGAGCAGCAACACCAGGTGCGGCTTGAAGAGCGCCAACGCGAGGATCGCTCCGCCGACGAAGTCACGCCGCGTCTCGAGCAGCCGCCAACCGACCAGCAACGCTGCCGCCACCAGGATCGTGACCTGGCCCTCATAAGCTGAGAACCAGAGTGGGCCGAGCGCCGCCCACCAGATGAGGTAGAGCGCGACCGGGTGATGGCGAGGGCGGGCAAACCACACTGCCGCTGCGAGGGCAGCGACGCTCAGCGCCACCCAAACCCAGTACGCGCGGGAGTAGCCGAGCAGCGTCAGCGGCGCCACGAGCCAGGTGATTGGCGCAGGTGTCAGCAGCGCGTACCACGGCCCAGCCGGCTGCAGCGCCGCCACCGCCGCCTGCTCGAGTCTGGCGTCGTAGATGTGGGACCAGCCGTACCGCAGTCCGACCTCGGCTCCCGCGTAGTAGAGCCGGAAGTCGTTCTTACTGAAAAGAGAGTGGACCCGGTTGACATAGATGAGGAAGTTCAAGAGCGCCGAAACGATCAGAGCGGTGACCCAGACGGGCCGAAGATGCGCGAGCACGCTGCGCGGAGGCGGCAGCCGTTCGGCAGCTGCCAGACGCCAGGACGTCGCGCCCATCAAGCGCGCGATGTTTGCGCGCGGTCGCGAACGGGCCCGACCGTCAGCACGCTGTCCGCCGCGGCCGGCGCCATGACGCTGTCACAGCTTTCATGATGCTGGAAGACCGTGCCGGCTTGCCGCGGGACTCTAAGCCGGATCGTCCGCGAGCATGAACACCCGGAGCGGTTGTTCACGTCCTCGCAGTTGGACCTCATCTCCGCCGCGCAGCGGCCGCTGTGCTGAGATTCGTTGAGAAGCGGCTTCACTGAGCACAAGCCAGGTGCCGAATCTCTTGTTCAGGCCCTCGATGCGGACCGCTGTGTTAACCGCGTCTCCGATGATCGTGTACTCCATTCGTTGGGGCGCACCGATCGTGCCCGCGATGACCTGGCCGCTGTGGATGGCCACACCGATCCGGAGGCCGCCCACCGCCGCGAACGTCCCGGCCAGGTTGCGCTCATCCAGCCGGGCGCGCATTGCAAGCGCCGTCTGGAAGGCCCTGTCGGCGTCATCGGGATTCGGTCGTGGGAGACCGAAAGTAGCCAGCATTGCATCACCGATGAAGGAGATGAGCGTGCCGCCGTGGTCGAAAAGGATCGTCACCATTTCGGTGAAGTAGGTGTTGAGCAAGGGCACCACCTGGTTCGGCTCCAGTCGCTCGGAGAACGCGGTGAACCCTCTGATGTCTGTGTACAGGATTGTGACGTCGGACTCTCGTCCGCTCTCCTCCAGCTCCTGGCCGCGCGAGATCATCTCCAGAGACTCACGCTCCGGAAAGTAGCGCTCAAACGCAGATAGGAGGGTCTCGCGGCGTTCGGCGTCCAGGCGCTCGCGGAGTCCATTCAGTTCGATCATGGACTGCACGCGGGCCTTCAGCTCCAACCGCTCGACTGGTTTAGAGAGAAAGTCGTCAGCGCCGGCCTCAAGTGCTTTGACGCGGTCCTCCGTTGCATTCAGGGATGTCACCATCACGATCGGGATCAGGCTGGTCGCCTGTTGTTCTCGCAGCTTCCGGCAGACCTGGAAGCCATCGAGATCGGGAAGGCGTACATCCAGCAGGACGAGGTCAGGGGGACTCTCGCGGGCCATTTCCAGCGCGCCCAGTCCGCTGTCGACTGTCATGACCTCGTATCCCATCGGCTTGAGATAGGCCTCAATGAGCTGCGTGTTGGCGCGGATATCGTCGACTACCAAGATCCGAGGCAGCTTCCGCTCCGTCATGCTGGCTTACGACCTCGGCAGCTTGGTCGGTGCCGGGGCGGGTGGAGTCATCTCTCCCTCAGAATTCGTCTCTCCTGAAGCCATTCGTGTGCCTGGGATGCCGGTCCTTTCCTCCAGTCCGTGCGCCGTTCCGACAGTGCGAGGTACCTAGGATCCTGGGCACGTCAAGTCAAGTCAAGTTTGGCTTCTGTGGCTGTGACTTCAGTTGTTGGTTCTGAATCCCGGCCGCGCTAGTTGGCGATCCGGTACCTGATATGCGTCACCGCCGGCGAGGCCACCACCTCGACCGGTTCGAGCCTGGGCTCGCCGACGTTCTCAAGTAGCCGCTCGCCCGCCCCGAGCACGACCGGGGCAATGTGGAGATAAAGCTCGTCGAGCAGCCCCGCCGCCAGATATTGCTGCACGGTGCTGGCGCCGCCGGCGATCACGACGTTCTGGCTGAGGGCGGTTGCTCTGGCTTGATCCAACGCGGAGTGAATCCCATCGGTCACGAAGTTGAAGGTGGTGCCGCCCTGCATTGCCAGAGGCTTGCGCGCGTGGTGCGTGAGAACAAAGACCGGCACATGGTAAGGAGGATCGTCGCCCCACCAGCCTTTCCACTGCTCGCTCCACGGTCCGTCACCGCCGCCGAACATCTTGCGGCCCATGATGAAGGCGCCGATGTTGCGGGAGACGTCGTCGACAACGTCGGAGTCGGCGGTGCGCGCGCCGCCCTGAAGCCCTTGCTGCTCCCGCCAGCTGGCCGTTGTGAACAGCCACTGGTGTAGCTTCATCCCGCCTTCGCCGATCGGATTCTCGAGACTCTGGTTGGGTCCGGCGACGAAGCCGTCGAGCGAGATCGAGATCTGACAGGTGACGAAGCTCAAATCACCTAGAGGTTAGCCAAATCGTTCAAGACAGCCGCGGCCGCCGGGCGGGACATCTCTACGCCATCCCTGGGCGAGAGGTTATGAGCTGTAACGCGGGCGTCGACTGCGGCGTAGTAAGGGTGCGTGGCAGATATGAAACGACCCGTCACGCGGCCACTGGGATTCCGGCACGCTGAGTTAAGAAGGGAGACAACTGAAAGATGGACTATCTACAGATCCTGACACGGGCGCTCGCGATCAGCTGGCGCCACAAGTACCTATGGCTACTCGCGCTCTTCGCTGGGGAGGCAACGACCATAGGCACGACTTTCCAGACCGGTTCGAGCAGTAGAAACTCCCACAGCAACCTGTCGGGCCAGGCGGTCTGGAGTCAGCTCACGAATTGGGTCGGCGCCCACGCGGCGCTGCTCTGGACCATCGGCATCACCGTGGCGTTGCTGTGCGTCGCTTTGTTCGTACTGTCCGCAGTGGCGAACGGGGCGCTGGTCAAGGGCGGCGCCGAGCACGATGCGGAGCGGCCGTTCGGTCTCCGCCAGGCCTGGAGCGCCGGCGTCCGCAGCTTCTGGCCGGTGCTGGGGCTCAAGTTCTTTGCTTTCATCGTCTTCGCGAGTCTCGCGATCGTCATCGGCGGTTTGGGCCTGATGACCATTGTCTTTGGGGCCAGCGGCGCGGTCGGGGCCGCGGTCGCGACCGGCCTGCTTGCCGGCGTCCTGCTGCTCGCTGCCATCCCCTTCTTCGTCGTCTTCGGGGTCGCCATCGTGCTCGGCGTACGCGTCATCGTGCTCGAGGGCAAAGGAGCGTCCGACGGCTTTCGGACAGCGCTCAGCTTGATCTGGCGCCGCCGCGGCCGGGTGGCACTGTTCTGGCTGCTGGTCGTCGTCGCCGGGATCGTCGCCGCGACCGTCGTGGGGTTGGGCCTGGTGGTGGCTGCCGTCCCCATCGTCGCGCTCGCCGCCGCCGCTTACTTCGCCGGCGGGTGGCTGCTCGCGCTGGCGACGGGACTAGGTTTCGGCGCCGCCTGGCTGATCGTCGCGGTCACGTTAGTGGGCGGGGTCAACGCATTCACGTCGACCTGCTGGACGGTGGCCTACAGACGCTTCGACCTCCAGACGCAGCCGGCGGTCAGCACCCAGCCGCAGCCTGCCTGATTCGAGAGGTCACCGGGAAAGGGGCCTCCACTCGGAGGCCCCTTCCATATTCTTTGTCCTGCTGGGTCGAATTCAGCTCGCGGCCGCGAGCGCCTCGGGGCCGGGTAGGCGCCGCGCGTTCATCAGGGCCTTGGCCAGCCGCTCGATGGCCGGCCAGTTGGCGTCGACCAAGGCTTCCGCGCGCTGCATCAGGGCCTCCTCGTCGGGCGAGTCGAGCAGGCGCAGCCACTCTCTAGCAACCGCTTCGAGATCGAAGCCGGAGGCATTGGGGTTGCGGAAGCTCGCGTGTCGGGTCTCGGCCACCGTTCCCGCCAGGAATGTGATGACGACTACCTCCGCGAAGCGCCGGTGGCGCTCATCCAGAGAGACTCCTGGGCGGTACCAGTCGGGTCGGCGGAAGTTGGTGTGGCCATGGCCGCCCTCGTTGTCCCCGAGGACATCGACGTCGACAAGATCCAGCCCCAGGCCGTGGCCGACCACGGCGTGGCCGGCTTCGTGGTACGCGACCTCCTCGGGCGTGGAGTCGCGGCTGGGTGGCGCCTCGATCATCAGCTCTGCCGGCTGATGTTACGGTCCCGACACGAGTGGAAACGCGAGCGCAGGGAAGGCATTCAAATTCAATCTGGTGCGCCTGTTGCCCAAGCCTGTCAAGCGGGCTTCGCCCGGTAGTGGAGCACAGGAGTATCACCTGCCCTCCGACGCTCCAACGTGAACTTGTCAGCGGCCGCGAGGCCGGCGCCGTCGTCAAGCATGAGCGTCTCCTCGGGGGCCATGTGCGTCACCAGCCAGTCGACCGTTCCGGCGGGCGCCTCGGCGGGGACGTATACGAAGCGGCTGTCGAGGCGTGCCTTGCGGGCGGCAGCCTCCGCTCGCGCGAAGACCTCCTGCGCGGTGGTGTCATCGCGGTAGGGGTCGATGATCTCGAACATCTGCGGATCCTTCGTCGGGGCTGTGTCTGAGTGGGCGATATAGACGAAGGCGACCGGCCGGCCTGATGTGTCCGCCGCTGCCAGTTCGGCTAGTTGCTCCGCCTGCTCGGTGTCGTGGGGGAGGAGCGCAAAGACGCGGGATGCCGGCAGCCGGCGACCTTTCGAGATGAAGACCACAGGCTCTTGGTGGTGGTACACATGGGGGAAGAGGAGGGAGGGACCGCGCCGATTCGCGCGACGGTAGGTGACGAAGGCGATGCCAACTCCTACGAGGGTCACGCAACCGCCGAAAAGGGTCGCCAGCGGCTTCGCGAAGAGGTTCGTGATCCAGGCGCCGCTGACGAGCACCGTGGTGATCAGGCCGAGGATGAACCGAATCCGGCCCACATTGACGGCCTCGCGGCCCAGGCGCTGCACCCGGCGCTCATGGAAGCGCACAACGTCGAGGGCCACGCAGGTTACAGAGAAGGCGCCGAGCAGCCCGAACGCGTAGAGGTCCCCGAGCAGCACGACGTTGCCTCTGGACAAAACGACGACTCCCACCGGGACAGCTGTCGCAACGAGGATCGCTACGTGGGGAGTCTTCCGCCAGCGGTTGGTCTTGGTCAGGGCGTTGGGGAGGAAGCCCAATTTGGCCAACGCAAGGAAGACGTTGTAGGTCCCGATCAAGGCGGTATTGCTGGCAAAAACGAGCAGCAGCGCCCCGCTGCTGGCCACCGAGATCTGCAACACCGGACCGGCTGCAAAGCCTCCTAGCAGGGATACGAACTGATTCGGGTCGTTCTTCGCTGGATCCAGGAGGGTGGTCGACCAGAGCGTCAGCAGCGGACTCGTGATCGCGACAGTCATCACCACGAGCCCCATCGCGATTGGCGCCACCCTTTGGCGCGGCTCGGCCATCGCCGGCGCCAGCTGGGCGATGCTTTCGAGGCCCGAGAAAGCCAGGAAGGCACCCGAGAATCCTGTCAGCACCCCCAGCGGACCCAGGCGTGGGCCCGACAGCAGGTGCGAGAAGGAGTTGAGGACACCACTCGGTCCCAGGTGGATGGCGACGCCAGCGACGACGGCGAGTTGGCCGAGCGCGGCCGCGGTCGCAAAGATAGCCGTCGCCTGCGCGCTGGTCTTGACGCCCACGAGGTTGAGCAGGCCGAGAAGAAGCAGGGCGGCAATCGTCACGATCAGCACCGTCGGCTTCAACGGACCAGCGACAACCGTGACGTAGATGACACCGGACAGCGCGCTCAGCGCGGCAGTCAAGAAGTAGTCGACGAGGATTAGAAGGCCACCCACGAGTCCGGCTAACGGATGGATGGCTCGCGTCGCGACCGTGACCACGCCCCCGCCCTCCGGGTAGCGGACGGCGACCTCCGCGTACTTGATGCAGAGGAGGACGAAGACAACGAGGGTCATCGTGACGAAGAGAGCGGCGTGGACACCGACCTGCCCGTAGAGGATTCCGGGGGTGTAATAGACGGAGGTCCCGATGTCCGCAAAGACGACCGCCCAGCAGAGAAACGGGCCGAGTCGGCGTCCCGGCCGCGTACGCGTCAATGTCACCTGAGCCGGGTCCGTCGGAGTGGTTCGGTCTGGGGAGCCCGCCACCGGCTGAACCTAGCAGACGACCCGACTCCACTCGCCGATTGCACCGGAGTGGGATCAATCCCTCTTTGTCTCCGGCTTGCGAGTGTTTGCCACGCCGGTTCGGCCGGTGTCCTGACCGAGTCCTCGCGCGGGTGGAGCTTCTCCTACCGCGAGTCACCCACCCTTCTGAATCAGGCCGATGGGCCGCGTGAATTCGATCTCGTTCTCGACGTCCTACGCCTTCGACCAGTCGACAATCCGGCACGGGATGTCGGCGTCCTCGTTGAGGTGATAGCTGGCGCAGATGCGGTGGTAGCCATCGGCGACCGTGAGTGGGACCTGGGCGTCGAGATGACCTCGAACCAGAAGAACCGGAGAGAGCAGTTTCCCCTTCTTGACCTCCGCGAGGTCCTTCGCGACGTGAACATTGTCTGGGGGAAGTTCGGGCAGAGCGCTCGCGCGCAGCAAGTCCTTCGCCTTTCGGTGCACGAGGGGTGCGGCGCGGAGGCGGCGGACCAGTTGATCGGCCTTTTTCTGCGGCATGACCAGGCTCAGATAGTCAGCGGCAGCCGGATAGTCGTGACCATCGGGCGCCGCTGTCCAGTGCTCCTTCGCGGCCATATCGCTCCTAGTTTTGCAGCGTACAACCGCCCTGGATCAGGCGTGGGCGCGGGAAGCGGCGCCGGCGATTAGCGTTCGCGGCTCGATCAGGGTTTGGCCGTCTCCTGGCCCTACGCTTGAACTTCGTAGTGGCGGCGAAGTCCACGAAAGGCAACATGCCTCATCAGCATTCCCGCCTCGAGGGACCAGGAGCAGACGCCCACCAGCGTGCCACGCGGCCTCCGCATCGGGCAACTTCCCGCCTGCGCCAACCCCTGGATCTCTCGTAAAGGGAGTCCTGCGCTGCGAGCGAGTCTGAGCCGCCGGGAGCTTCACCTCGCCGAGTGGGCCTGCGAGGCGCTGGGGATGGGGCTCGTGGTGTTCACCGGCCTCAGCGTGGTTGTGCTCGATTTCGGAACAGGATCGCCGGTCGCCACTGTGATTCCGGACCCCGGGTGGCGCCTCCTCCTGACCGGAGTACTCTTCGCCGCGACCGGCAGCCTCTTCGCGCTGACGCCACCCGGCCGACTTAGCGGCGCTCACCTCAATCCCGCGCTGACCTTCGGCTTCTGGCTCACTGGCCACGTGAGGTCGGTCGACCTGCTCGGTTACAGCGCCGCCCAGACCGCCGGCGCAGCCACCGGTGCCGCTCTGGTGAGGCTTGCCTGGGGCGACCGCGCCGCGAGCGTCCACTACGGTCAGACGCTCTTGGCCCCTGGGTTGCCGCCCTGGACGGCGGTCCTGATTGAGGCGCTGATGACTGCGCTGCTGATGGGCATGATCTTCTTCTGCACCTCTAAGAGGTCGATCACCCGTTGGACCCCGCTGGCGGTCTGGGCGTTAGTCGCCGTCCTGGTCTGGCGGGGCGCTCCCTACACCGGCACCAGCCTCAACCCGGCTCGCAGCTTCGGGCCTGACCTCGTATCAGGTAGCTTTGCCAACTTCTGGGTCTATGTGGCGGGGCCGCTGATCGGCGCTGCCACGGCAGCCGCTGCTGTCCGGGCCTTCCCTCAGTTCCATCCCCTGACGGCCAAGCTGTTTCACGACTCCTCTTATCGCTCGCCGTTCCGGAGTGCGCTCGAGACGCAGCCGCCTTAACCGAAGTGATGCCGCAGCACATCGACGGTTGGCTAGCGAAGTAGCGGTGCGTTTCTACACCCGTTGCTACATTGGCAACTTAAAGTAGCCGCTAAGAGCCCCAGTCCGCATTCAGATCTGGTGCACCCAGCTTTCCACAATAAGAACCTTTTGACTTTCCTTAACAGCGAGCGGATCGCCCTCGCCGGCCGGCACGCCAAGGTTCGGCGCGACGGCTACCGATCGGATGCGAAGGTGAAAGCCACCGCCGGCTGACCGAGCCACTGGACGATTCGCATCAGCTCGGGGAATCCGATCAAGCCGCCCTGCGGAGCGTCACCAACTGCCCCTCGTACATCCCAATCCGCTCGGCGGTCTCCTTCCACGTGATACCCGGAAACCGCCTGCCGCCATCGATGGCCTCGCGAAGTGCGGCGACATCCCAACGAAGGATGCAGTCGGGACCGACACGAGCAAGCTCGGCAGGAGTCACGCCAGCAACTAGATCGCGTACGAAACCCTCGGCGGCCGTCTCAGCCAGATGAGCATCTTCAGGGCCCCGTTTGGCTGGTTGGAACGCAGTTGCTGTGTTCGATTCCGAGAGGTCCTCTCAGATCTTCATGCAGCTCGACCCCATCCGCACCGGTGTCAAAGATGCCCTCGACGGTCACAGGACCGTTGATCCCAGGGATCTCAACCGCCACCGTCAACGCTGGCGGGTTTGCCGAATGTTCCGGCCCGAAGACCTTCCAGCCGAACCCGGCAGTCATAGAATCACGCACCGGATCGGGTATGAATGGCGCGCGCACATGCTCGTCAGATCAACTCCTCAAGGGCGTGTCTGATATGGGTGGCTGGTAAGTGAGCGCAAAGACAGTCTCAAGGAGCCACTTTCGGAATGACTCGTTGTCGCTGAATTGCTTGAAGAGCTCCGTATCGTCTTTCAGGAGCGAGGTCATCACGCGCCCCAGCGCCTTGTCGTGCTCGATGCGCGCGTTGTCCTTGTCGCTGTTAGCCTGGGCGTTTCGATAGGCCTTGTCGGCGGCAACCCTCCCGGGGATCTCCTCCGAGACGAGCTGTCTTATTCTGTCGGCGTCGGCCCACTGAATATTCCCGAACATCTCGTTGAAGGTCTTGAGGATGTTCGAGAGCCGGTCGAGTTGCGCTTCGGCCACTCCACCGCCTCCTCCCGCTGGCACCGGCCCGATTTCGGGAGCCTCGTCGGATAACTGGATCTTCATCGCCGCCGACGGGTACGGATGGATAAGAGGGACGTTGGCATAGCGGAGATCGCCGAGCCGACCGGTCAGCGCCAGCACAGCCACCACGAGGAAGGCGAGAAGGAGTACCGCGACAACGGCAAGCGTCCGGGTCCAGCTACCCACGACGGTATTGCCCATTCGTCTGGGCCCACTCCTCAGACTCACGTTCCCTGGGAGCATTACCTCCTGCCTTCCTAGAAGAGGGGTTGTCATTATCGGTCGAAACCTTGGGTTCTCCAACTCCAAGTTAGGAATCGAGCGCCCGCTGAGCGCCCGCTGACCGCCCGCTGACCGCCCGCCGGCCCCGACTGCGCCTTAGCGCCCGAATTCAAGATCGCTTGCCGAACCCTTCCAACGCCCGCTGACCGCCCGCAGCGGCACCGAGGGGCCTTCGCGTGCTATACGCAGTCTCAAGGTCAGTCATCCCGTTCTGTCCCCCTCGCGAGGCGGACTTGCCTGCCTATCCCAACAACATTTGGAGGTAAGGCAGGATGACCAGGATCAGGCTCGAAGGAGAGTTCCGGCGGTTCATTGAGGCGCCGTGCGTCGAGTGCGTCCTCGACGTGCACGGTTGGCAGGACGTTTGGGGACCGGTCCTCTTCGTCACGGTTCTCTCAAACCATGAGTACGAGTGGCGCGACAGCTGGCGGGGCGCATGTCACTCGCCCGGCAGGCGCTGCGGGGTCGCCCGTTTCCCTCGGCACCTGGGCTGCGAGTGTGACGTCACCGGCTTACTCTCTGGTCGGGGCCCGGGGTTCGAACCCGGGACATCACGGTCCCGAATTGGGCGAAAGGCCGTCCGCCGCGTGCCGCTGATGTTCTGAGTTCAATCCGTCCGCCAAAAAGTCGCGACCGTCGCTGAAGTCCACTGCGTGCCGTTCGCTGCCGCTGTCGTTACTGTAGTGGCTACTGCAGTAACTCCTAACACCCGAGGGAGGAGAAGTATGTCCGCTGAGACGACCGAGCAGATCTACCGCCGTTACCTGGAAGAGGGCTGGAACGGTGGGAATTTCGCGGTGCTGGAGGAAATCGTGGCGCCCGACTTCAAGGACCATGCCAACCCGCCGGGCTTTCCTTCTGGCCTGGACGGTCTCAAGGCCGTCTTCACCACATTGCGGACCGCCTTCCCGGACCTGAAAGCAACCATTGACGACGTTACGGCAGACGGCGATAAAGTCTGGGCCCGCACCATGCAGCAAGGCACGCACACCGGTCAACTCATGGGCATGGCGCCCACGGGTAGACGCATGACCATGGCCAACATCGGCATTTACCGCTTTTCTGACGGAAAAATGGTCGAGCACTGGGCGGTTTCTGACCAGCTGGGGATGATGCAGCAACTTGGGCTTGTCACCGTCCCCGGGCTGCCAGCGGAGACAGGGCGCTAACAGCGGAATAAGTGGCCGAGGGGCAGCCTCGAAGGTCGCCTCCATTTGCCCTCGCTTTCCCCCGGCAACCTCCAGATGTCGGTCGATCGACTCGCATGGCATCTGAAGATGTGTGAGCCGGCCGCTCTAGGCACGCGACCGGCTCGTGCTTAAGTTGCAAGAGCGACGAGCGCTGGCAGCCGCCGCGCTGGCCCTCGCTGCCTTAGCGGCCACTCGCCGGCTCCACGTGTGGGGCCGCCTGAACGCCTGGGTTTATGACGCGATCGACCGCAGGGCAGAGGAACGGTTCCTGGGCAGGGCTCGCGCCGAGGTGCTCGCCGGCAGCAGGGGTCGGGTGCTGGAGGTTGGCGCTGGGACGGGGGCGAACTTCCGGCACTATCCGAAGCTTCCCGGCCTGGAAGTGGTCGCCGTGGAACCAGACCACGCCATGCTCGAAAGAGGCAGAGACAAGGCAGCCGCCGCCGGGCTCGAGGTGGATTTCCGGCAGGCGGGCGCCTATCCGCTTCCTTTCCCGAATGAGAGTTTTGCACGGTTGTCTTCACCTGCTGTCTCTGCACAATTCCGGATCCCGCGCAAGCCCTCGCGGAAGCTGCTCGCGTGCTCCGGCCGGACGGCCGCTTGCTCTTCCTGGAGCACGTACGGGCACAGGAGCCGCGACTGGCTGCCTGGCAGGATCGGCTGGCGCCACTATGGAGGGTGGTTGGGAACGGCTGCCGCGCCAACCAGGACACCAGAGCCATCATCGAGGGGAGCGGCTTTCAGCTGGATTGGATTGTCGAGCGGGTCGAGGAAGAGTCACCGATACCGATCCTCAAGCCGCGCATCCTGGGAGCCGCGAGAAAGCCGACCGCCCGACTAGGTTGACCGCGACCCGGTTGTGGTCTGCAACTCAGGCACCGAGCCAGTGGATTGGGGAGCCCAGAGGGCTAGCGAGCAGGCCATTGCGATGCGACGAGAACGTCTCGGATCGCTCGCGCTGGCGATGGCTGGTTACCTGAGTAGGCCTACTGCAGTTCGCATGGGGGCACCAATGCCTGGCCGCAACCCTCGTCGGGTTGGTGGTCGGGGCCCGGGATTCGAACCCGGGACCTCACGGTCCCGAATTCGGCGCAAAGCCGTCCAGCACTTGCAGGTGACGTTCGCGCACGATCGCTTCGTCGGTGAGGGGCCGGTCAGGTCGCCGACTTCCAATCTAGCTCGGACAGATACCGGCACTTTCCTGACCTCCCGACGCTGCTGCATGTTTTCTTTCCTGAGGCGATCGGCGGCCACGCATAAGGTTCGCGCAAGAGGCAACTCTGTCGGATAAATGACCAACGGCCGGAGTTACATCTAAACCGGAAACACCCGCGCGGGCTTTCCGGCCGGCTGGAGACCTCCGGCGAGGCGGGGGCGGACACCAAGCTCCGCACCCCCAACGACGCCAGGCTCTTCGCCCGGCTGGCTCCGCCGGGCGCTCACACTCGCAAGCGAACCTCGATCGAGCTCCACGATGCTGATGAGACCGGCGAGCTCATCACCGCGCTGACAGCAGCGAAAGCCAATCTGTGGCCCAAGAGCCGGGAGTGGCCGCGGCGGCACGGGATCACCCACCCGCACCTGCTCGCCTTCGCGATCCCGGGCTGGGTCTGGAAGCGCACGTTCTGTGCTCGTGGCTGGCACCTGTGGGACGAGGTCCGCGACAGCGATGGCGGGCACTACATCGTCTGCGACGCTTGTGACATGGAGGTCTCTTTCACCAAGGGCGTCGCCTGGGAGTGAGCCAGTCACTGGAGCGCTACTTCGTCGCGTTCGAGGCCGGCACTTTGGACGAGGCCACCTGCGCCGGTCGCGTCGAGACCCTGACCCGAAAGCTGTCGGACCTCCGCCGCGATTGCGCGGGCCTCGAGAACGCGATCGACCTTGAGGATCCTCCGCTGGCCTCTGAGGAGATCGAGGAGATCCTCGCCGAGATCCGCTTCATGATCACCAAGGGCACGCGCGAGGACCACAAGACCCTGACGCAGGCCCTCGTCGGGCCGACCGCCGTCGAAGGCCGACACTCGATCCGACCCTCGTTCATCGTGCCAACCCAAAAGGTTCGCGTTCTGTCAAGGGTGGTGCGCCTGGCAGGAATCGAACCTGCTGCCTTGCGGTCCGGAGTTGCAGGCAGTCCCCTTCGGACTATCAGGTTTGAATTCGCTGAGTGCCGCCGAGTGTCGCCGCTTAGCGGAGGTTGCCGCTCGGGTTGCTGCCACGATGGCGCGGCTGACTTCGGTCTCGGCGGTGCGGCATAGCCTCAGCCTCCCCGGGACGGAGCTATTACCAACCCCTCCTCGACTTTCTACCCTGGCGCCGAACATACGTCGCGAGGTCTGGAGGAGAGGCGTTAGCGGCCGCGCTGGTTGCTCACTTTGATCGCAGGGCTTGCAAACCTCTACGCGGGTTGGACTGGAGGAAATCCGAATCTGATACGAGCCTACGCAGCTCTCTGGCAATCGATGCGAGCCGCAGCCCGAGAGGGGTGCCGGGACTTTGACCTCTGGGGAATCGCTCCGCCCAGCTCCGACTCCTTCCATCCCTGGTACGGTTTGGGGCTGTTTAAGGCCGGATTTGGCGGACGGTCGCTCGAGTATGTCGGAGCCTGGGATCTGGTGTTCTCAAGGCTGTTCGGGGGCATCACCTACGCGCCCAGTCACGGGGACGACGGGGAGGCGGGCAGGTGAATCGTGAGCGACACATCTGTCCGGCCGCGAGCGCCCCTCTCTTCGATGGCCCGAAAGGGCGAACACGATTTCGACCACCATTAGGTGCCTTGAGGGTGAGATTGACTGCTTGCCGAGCTGAAGGCCTCGCAGAGCTGCAGGCACGGTTCAGGAGGTCGCTTGGACCAGGCTGCGAAGCTCGCGCAGCGCGACCGAGAGGGTCGCCAGATCGCAGCTTTCTGCTATGCGGATGTCCTCCACCACCTGCACGCAGCGCTGGAGCGGCCGTCCGGCGGCGGTGACCCAAGCCTCGATCTGCTCGTCCGCATCGGAAGCCTCACGACCGTCGCCGTACTGCAGGACCGATGCGGTGAGTGCGCTCTGTAGGCTGTGGAGGTCGTCGCGAAGCGCGGCCCGGGCCAGACTCGACCAGCGCTCGTCACGCGGCAGCTCGAGGATGCGGTCGCGGAGCCAGTGTAGGTGGAGGCGGGTGCCCAGCCCGAAATAGACCGCGGCCACCTTATACACGTCGCCGCTCTGCTCCGCCACCTGCGCCACATCCAGCGCAGCGAAGGCCGGGCCGAGACCTGCAATCTTGTCCGCCAGTTCGCGAGGCACCCCGGCCTCCTGCAGTTTCGAGGCAGCCCGCTCCAGCCCATCGCGGTCCACGCCCCGCAGGAGCCTCGGCAACTCGGCGGTGACGCGCTCAAGGCCAGGTCGGAAGAACGACACCACCTCGCCGATGTCGAGCGGTCGGCGGCGATGATGCAGCAGCCAGCGCGCAGATCGTTCGCCGAGTCGTGAGATGCCGGCCAGCAAGTCGAGCTGAATCTGCGCCGGCACACGGCTGTCCAGCTCCTCCACCTGCGCCCACAGCTCGCCCAGGCGGAAGGCCTCCCACGCGGCCCAGTGGGCAGCCGCGATCTCCGGCGCTGAGGCGCCCGTCTCGTCGCTCAGCCGCAGAACCAGTGTCGGATCGGCGCGGTTCAGCACGGCGTTGCTGACGCTGGTGGTGATGATCTCGCGGCGCAGCCGGTGCTCTGGCAGCCGATTCCGGAAGCGCTCAACCAGCGGGCTTGGAAAGTACGCCTCCAACTCGGCTTCCAGGTAGGGGTCGTCGGGAAGCGTAGAGGCCAGGATCTCGTCGTAGACAGCGATCTTGCCATAGGCAAGCAGCACCGCCAGCTCAGGCCGGGTCAGCCCCAAACGCTGGGCGCGCCGCTCCGCCAGGGCTTCGTCGTCCGGCAGGAACTCGACCGCGCGGTTTAGCCTGCCCTGCTGCTCCCAGACTCGGATCAGCCGGGCGTGGGTGTCCAGCATTGGCGCCGCCAGAGCTTGCATGGCGCTCAGCGTCTGGGTCTGTTTGTAGTTGTCGCGCAGCACATCGGTTGCGACTTCCTCAGTCATGTCCGCCAGGAGCTGGTTGCGTTCACTCTCGCTCAGCTCGCCCGCGGCAATCGCGCCGCTGAGAAGGATCTTGATGTTGACCTCGTGGTCGGATGTGTCGACTCCCGCGGAGTTGTCGATCGCGTCCGTGTTGAGCCTGCCTCCCCGAAGCGCGTACTCGACCCGGCCCCGCTGCGTGAACCCTAGGTTGCCCCCCTCCGCGACCACTTTGCACTGCAGTTCGCGACCGTTCACGCGCACCGCGTCGTTGGCCTTGTCGCCGACCTCGGCGTGATTCTCCGTACCGGCCTTCACATAGGTACCGATGCCACCGTTCCAGAGCAGGTCGACCGGCGCCCTGAGCAGGGCGCTGACAAGCTCGTTGGGCGGCAGGTGCTCGGCCTCGATGGCGAGCGCCGTTCGCGCCTCAAGCGAGATTGGGATCGACTTGGCTGAGCGCTCGAAAACGCCACCACCTCTTGAGATCAGCTTCGGGTCGTAGTCCGACCAGGCTGAGCGCGGCAGATTGAATAGGCGCTCCCGCTCGCGGTAGCTCGGCTCGGGATCCGGGTCGGGGTCGAGGAAGATATGTTGATGGTTGAATGCGCCGATCAGCTTCAAGTGGCGGGAGCGGAGCAGCCCGTTGCCGAAAACGTCGCCAGCCATATCGCCGATGCCCATGACCGTGATCGAGGTTCGATCCACGTCGACCCCCATCTCCCGGAAATGCCGGCGGACCGACTCCCAGGCGCCCCGGGACGTGATCCCCATCCTCTTGTGGTCGTAGCCCGCGGAGCCTCCCGAGGCGAACGCGTCCCCCAGCCAGAAGCCGTACTCCTTCGCGAGGCTGTTGGCGATGTCGGAGAAGGTGGCCGTTCCCTTGTCGGCGGCGACCACCAGGTAGGGATCGTCTTCGTCGTACCGAACGACGTCCGGCGGCGGTAAGACATGGCCTGGCACCAGGTTGTCGGTGAGGTCGAGCATGCCGCGGATAAGCGTTCGGTAGCAGGCAATCACCTCGACCTGTTGCGCCTCACGGTCACCAGCCGGGGGCTGCTTGACGATGAAACCGCCCTTGGCGCCCACCGGCACGATCACCGTGTTCTTCACTGTCTGGGCCTTCATCAGGCCGAGGATCTCGGTGCGGAAGTCCTCCCGCCGGTCCGACCAGCGGATGCCGCCTCGCGCCACCCGATCAGCTCGAAGGTGGCAGCCCTCCATCCGCGGTGAGTAAACCCAGATCTCGAACATCGGGCGAGGCAGCGGCAGGTCGGGCACCTGCACCGGGTCGAACTTGAACGAGACATAGGTCTTTGGTGCGCCGTTCCCCGGCTGGAAGTAATTGGTGCGCAGCGTCGCCCGCACCAGTGCCCAGAGTCCGCGCAGGATGCGATCCTCGTCCAGGCTTGGGATAGCGTCCAGGGCTGCTCCGATCTGCTCGTCAACTTCTGTTACCTGGCGCCGGTCACCAGGCGGGTCGAAGCGGACCGTGAACAGCTCGACCAGCAGGCGGGCCACGTCGGGGTGGGCCGCTAGCGCCGCCTCCATGTACCCGGGGCTGAAGGCGCTGACGGTCTGACGCTGGTAGCGGCTCAGCGCACGCAGGATCACAACCTGGCGGCCCGTGAGCCGCGCCCGCAGCACGAGGCGGTTGAAGCCGTCGTCGTCGAGCTCGCCGCGCCAAACCTCAGCGAAAGCCTCCTCGAAGAGCTGACGGCCTAGCAGGTCATCGAGTTCTCCCGGCCGGCAGCTGAGGCCTAGGTCGTAGATCCAGGTCGGACGGTCCACAATCTCGATCCGGTACGGCCGCTCATCCACTACCCTTACCCCGAGGTTCTCAAGGGTGGGGAGGAACTGGGAGAGCGAGACCTCCTCCCCGGCGCGGAACACCTTGAGCCGCCAGCCGGCAGTCTCCGTCTTGCTCTGGGGGCGGTAGAAGCGCATAGCGAGGCCGCCCTCCGGCTCCAGCCTCTCGAGCTTCGCGATGTCATCCAGGGCGTCTTGAACCTCGAATTCGGCGCGATATGCGGCCGGAAAGGCCTGGTTGTAGCGCGCGAAGAGCGCCTCGTCGGCCAGTCCCTGCTGCAGGTCTTCGCCCCACGACCGGGTGGCCTCCGCCAGCAATGACTCGAGGTGCGCCAGCTCGTATCGGGGGGGCTGGCTTGGGTCGGTGTAAACCACGAAGTGGAGTCGGGCTAGTACCGACTCGGTGAGCCGTACGTCCCAATCGACGCCGGTACCACGCAGCTCGTTGAGCAGGATCTCCTGGACGCGCAGCCGGTTCTCGGTGTTGTAGTGCTCGCGCGGCAGGTAGACCAAGCAGGAGTTGTAGCGACCGAAAGTGTCGTGCCGGACGAAGAGGCGGAGTCGCTGGCGCTCGCCCAGATGGAGGATGCCGATCGCGATGTGGAAGAGCTCCTCCTCGCCGATTTGGAGCAACTCGTCGCGCGGGTAGGTCTGGAGGATGTCTATGAGCGCCTTGCGGCTGTGGCTGGCAGGCGGGAATCCCGCCCGCTCCAGCACCATGGCCACTTTTCGGCGTACGACCGGCGTCTGGTAGGGGTCGGCGTTGTAGGCGCTGGTGGTGTACAGGCCCAGGAAGCGCCACTCGCCGATGACCTGATCTTGAGCGTCGAAGCGCTTGACGCCGATGTAGTCCATATATGAGGGGCGGTGGACCGGTGAGCGCGAATTCGCCTTGGTCAAGTTGAGCAGGCGAGGCGCACGGGCCAGGCGCCGGACCTCGGGCGGTAGCTGGCCGAAGCTATGCGACTCAGGCTCTACACCGTCCTCGCGGAGCAGACCCAAGCCGGAGCCCGGCACCGCGCGCAGCGTGTCCTCGCCGTTCTCGGTCAGCAGGTCGTACGCACGGTAGCCGAGGAACGTGAAGAAGCCTTGGTCCATCCACTCCAGAAGCGCCCGCGCTTCCCGCGCCTCGTGAGGGTCGACCGGCGGCGGGTTCACTTCCAGCTCGGCTGTAATCCGCTTCGCCTCGGCCCGCATCCTGGGCCAGTCTTCCACCACGTCGTGGACCTTCTGGAGCACGCGCCGGAGCGCTGCTTCTTGCGGCGGCCGGTCCACCTCCATGTGGATGAACGACTCAGGCCTGCCATCCTCGGAGTCAGCAGGCAACACCTCGACCAGCTCACCCTTGGGATCCCGCCGCATGCGGAAGACAGGGTGGACCGCGAACTGCAGGCGGACGCCCTGACGCGTGAGCTCGGCGATGACCGAGTCGACTAGGAAGGGCATGTCGTCGGTGACGACGTCGACGGTGGCGCCGGCTATAAGAATTTGTATCTCACGCGGCACGCGCCGCCGTCCCAGCTCGAAGTCGGCTACGACTGCCTCGGCCAGCCGCTGCGGGCCCCGCTCGCGTAGGTCCTCGCGGGCAGCCCAGGCATAGAACTGACGCACGAAGGTCTCGGGCACCCGGGCCTGGGTGAGCTGCAGGACCTTTGCGACAATCTCCGACACCGCCGGATCCACACTCGTGGCCATCGCCGTCCTCCTGGGCCGATGTGGCATCCCTGCCGCCGGGCCTGGCTCTGCCGCCAGTACCGTAAGCCTTGGATTCACGAATTGCACGTCGGTTCGACGGCCCTCCGGGCCGAGCTACGCTTCTGACAGGCGTGGACGACGTTCGACCGCTGAGCACCGCCCAAGGCTAGGATCGGGCGACCTGGCGCACCTAACGTGGAGGCTCAAGAGGAGGCCGGCTGCTTGAGTCCGACATTAGGTAGACCTCCAACAAGCTAATCAGTGTTGCCACGCGGGACGCCGCTTCGAACGCGATCATGAAGGCCACGCAACCCTTCCAGGCGAGGCCTTTCAACGCGACGCTTCCGGCGCCGCCAACCGCTGCACCCATGCTTCGGGCCAGGCTGCGGATAGGGCGCCAACCACTCGGACAATCGACAGCTGCCGGCGCTAGACCGTCCGATCCGCGGGTACCGCTGGGCAGACCGGGGCGGTCGGCTAAAGCGAAGCCACTTCCTTAGAGGGACGCATTAATGCAAGCCCACGTGAACGACCTCCGGCGATACCACGAGGCGACTAAGCACTCGTATGCCAGCGTCCGGTCCAGCCTGAACTACCTGGACTGGGCCAACAAGCCGCTGGCTTTCAAGGTCTTTACCGGGCTCGATGGCATCCCGCCGCCCGACGACATCGGCCGCCTCTGCCTGCTCTCGAACGGGGTGCTCCGCTGGCGGCGTTACCCGGGTGGCGAGCTGTATGGTTTCCGCGCCGCGCCCTGTACGGGCGCTCTTTACCACGTCGAGCTCTACCTCGCGACCGCCCAGCGGCCGGACCTGCCTGCCGGCCTGTATCACTACGGAGCGCACGATCACGCCCTGCGCCGATTGCGCGGGCACGACGTCCGAGGCGCATTGGCAGAGGCGGCTGGTGGGTTCGGGGCCATCGCACATGCCCCGGTCGTCTTCATCCTCACCAGCACGTTCTGGCGGAACTCGTGGAAATATCGCGCTCGCGCATATCGCCACGCGTACTGGGATGCCGGCACCATCCTGGCGAACCTGCTTGTGGTCGCCGCGACCGTCCGGCTGACCACCGCGGTGGTCATGGGATTCGCCGATGGCGAGGTCAGCCGACTGCTCGGCGTGGATGGCGAGCGCGAGGCCGCGGTGGCGCTGGTGGCTGTCGGCGACAGCGCTTTGCCTCCGCTCCCTCCGAGCTCCCTGCCGCCGCTCGATCTGCCGACGATGCCCCTCTCGCTGCGCCAGGTTCGCTACCCCGAGATCGAGGAGGCGCACCGGGCGTCCTCTTTCGCGTCCGGCGCGGCAGCGGCCGCCTGGTCGCATGGCATCGACGGCGCCCATCCGGGACTGGCCGGCGCGCTCTTCATGTCGCCTGTTGACGAGGTCATTCGCGCCCGGCGCTCGACACGCAAGTTCGGACGCGGCTCAATCGGCCGCAAGCAGCTGGAGGCGATGCTCGCGGCCGCGGAACAGCCGGTCCCCGGCGACTCCTTCTCAACCCGCCTCGTGCAGCCCTTCTTGGTTGTGAACGCCGTCGCGGATTTGGAGCCGGGCGCCTACGGGCCGGGTCTGAGGCTGATCCGCGCCGGCGACTACCGCCGCGAGGCCGGCGCGCTCGCTCTGGACCAACCAATCGGCGGAGACGCTGCAGCTAACATCTACTTTCTGTCGGACCTCGACAGCGAGCTCGCACGGCTTGGCGACCGCGGATACCGGGTGGCGCAGATGGCAGGTGGTATAGCGGGCGGCCGCGTCGAGTTGACCGCAGTCGCCGAGGGCCTCGGCGCGACCGGCCTCACGTTCTTCGACGACGATGTGACCGGCTTCTTCGAGCCCGCTTCTGGCGGCCGCCAGGTGATGTATCTGGCGGCGGTCGGGCGGCCGCCGGCCTGAACCAAACCAGGGGAGGCAACCCGTCGTGGCAGTAAAGGGTACCGCTGAGGGTGAGCTGCGGGCGACCGGACACATTCAGATCGAGCAGTCGGCGAAAGTCAATGCGAGCGTAGACGGCCGCGATGTTAGCGTCGGAGGCCACGTGAGTGGCAAGGTCACTGCCCAGCGAAAGGCTGTTCCCAGCGAGCTCAGGAACCGTTATCGGCGACGTCAGGACGGCCCGGCTAGCAATCGAGGGCGGGGCGAATTGAACGGGAACGTCTCCATGAACGCCGCGGGCGAGGCGGCCCAGCAGGAGGCTGCCCAGGAGGCGGGGCTAGTGGCCGAGCAGTAGGAAGCTGCCCAGGGGGCGGAGCCAGAGCCGTGCCGCCCGGCATCGCTGAGACTGCCGCGTTCAGAAACTCTGGGGCGCGTTCGGCGCCGCTTGGCGGAAGCTTAACGAAAGGGAAATCGCGTTAGGGGTCGTCGGCCGGCGATGCAGCTCAGAACAAGAACAGGGACAAGGCTACTTGGCGAAGACCCGGGAGAAGGTCGAGTCGAAGCTCGAGGACGAGCTGATCGGGATCGCCGAGGGCCTGATCGTCAAGGGCAAGGAGCAGGGCTACCTCCTCTCCGACGACATCCTCGAGGCCTTCCCCGACATGGAGCCCGAGCCGGAGCAGGTGTTCCGGGTCTTCAGGGTCTTCGAGGAGTTGGGGATCGAGGTCACCCACGGTGACAAGGACTTGGAGGAAGTCGAGCAAACCGACGACGAGCTCCTGATCGACCTCGAGATGCAGGACTCGGTCTCCCTCGACGACCCGATTCGGATGTATCTAAAGGAGATCGGCGGGACCACCCTCCTTACCGCCGCCGACGAGGTCGAGCTCGCCAAGGCGATCGAGGCGGGCGGCGCGCACGAGGCGCTGAGCCTGCTGACAATCCCTGAGAAGGACGCCTTGCGCCAGCTCCGCCGGATCAACGAGACATTCCCCGAGGCAATTGAGAAGCTGGCCCGGGTCAGTAACAGCGAGCGCAAGCAGCTGGGTCAGGCCCTGCTTGGCGACGACCTCCAGAAGCTAGGCGCCCTCAGGCGCGGAGCCGAGATCTACAGGGAGATGGGCGGGGAGGCCGACCCCCTCGGGCGGATCACCGACCGCAACGAAGGTCAGATCGCGCCCGGCATCAGCGACTCCCTCGCCGCCGAGCGGTTCCGCACCATGAGCGCCGCCGACATCGAACACTTCCGTACCTTCTGGCGCGCCAAAGAGAACGTGGTCGAGCGCTTCTACCGCTCGCACCAGGCGAAGCGGCGGCTAACCGAGGCCAACCTCCGCTTGGTCGTCTCCGTGGCCAAGAAGTACCACGGCCGCGGCATGTCTTTCCTCGACCTGATCCAGGAGGGCAACATGGGCCTGATCCGGGCGGTCGAGAAGTTCGACTACCACCGGGGGTTCAAGTTCTCCACCTACGCCACGTGGTGGATCAGGCAGGCTATCACCCGCGCTATCGCGGACCAGGCGCGGACGATCCGGATCCCGGTCCATATGGTGGAGATGATCAGCAAGCTGGTCCGGGCCTCTCGCCGCCTTCTTCAGGAGTTGGGCCGGGAGCCCACCCACGAAGAGATAGCCGAGGAGATGGGCATCACTCCCGAGCGGGCGCGGGAGATCATCAAGATCGCCCAGTACCCCATCTCGCTCGAGACGCCGATCGGCGAGGAGGATGACTCTCGCCTCAGCGATTTCGTGGAGGACAAGGAGTCCGTATCACCCTCGGACGCCGCCTCGCTGGCGATGCTCCGGTATGCAGTCGAGGACATCCTGGATACGCTCGCCCCGCGTGAGCGACGGGTGGTCCAGCTCCGTTTCGGGTTGATCGACGGTCAGCTACGGACGCTGGAGGAGGTAGGCAAGCGGTTCGGCGTAACACGGGAGCGTGTCCGCCAGATCGAGGCTAAGGCGCTGCGCAAGCTGCGCAACGCTTCGCGCACCCAGAAGCTGAGGGACTACCTGGAGTAGAGCAGGCTGTTGCGGGAGGATCTATTACTTGGCTTTCCAGAGCGGCTGCCGGGCATTAATGCTGGCCAGGTAATCCGCTGCTTCGCGGGTCAGCGTAGGCCAGCAATTCCGCTGCGCCGGGTCCGAGCTGTTTCCAAGGGGCCGAAGTCGCGAGCGTCACAAGCGCCCCAGTGGGAAATCTCAATCGCAGCATGTCGCGCGAGCGCGAACGCTTGACCAGACTGCAGGCGAGATCTTGCAGGCTTGGGTTGTGCCCGATCAGCATGACTGACGGCACCGCGTCCGGGAGGAGGCGCAGGCGGTCTAGCAAATCGTCCGCCGACGCGGCGTAGATTCGATCCTCGATATGAACCTCCGGCGCGCCGAGGGAAGGCGCGATCAGCTCAAGCGTCTGCCGAGCGCGCTTGGCTGGGGAGCAGAGAACGACCGCTGGCGCGACTCCCTTCCGCTGAACGTGCTCGGCCATGGTCCGGGCGGCGCGCAGGCCGCGCGGAGCCAACGGCCGTTCGCGGTCCTCTTGGTCGGGATCGGCCCAGCTCGATTTAGCGTGGCGGAGCAGGTAGATGAGGCGGCTCAGTACTTGCTTGGGGCCTTGCAGCTGAAGTTTGAGACGAGCTGCTGAACCCGGGACTTGCCGCACTTGGGGCACGCCGGCGGCCGCTTCTTCAGGCGGTCGTGTTCGCTGATCGCAACGCTGACCTCAAAGTGCTCGCCGCAGGCCTGGCACTCGAACTCGTAGACAGCCATGGCTTCCAACCTCCGACATCAGCTCACCACCGGAAACGCCTGCCGTCAAGCCAACCGCGGCGAAGGGCTTAAAGGCCGGCGACGCAATCCCCTGGAGTCTGACGGAAACGCCCACGGCTGCCGGCGCACGGTCCGGCGAACACGGGAATTCGAACTGGCAGATTGCGAGGCGATGCTGCTCAATCCCGCTGCGCTGTCGCCAGCGGCTGGCCAAGTCGCGATAGCGGCATCATCGGGCCGGTTGGAGTTGGTTCGCTTTTACGTGCTTAAGCCAGCCAGCCTAAATCCAGCTGCGGGTTTGAGCATGTGGTCGAGGACTCTTGGGTCAGCGCAGCTCCACCAAAAGTCTGATCCCGGTCCTTTCCTGCCCCTCGAGCGACAAGTCGATGAAGGACGGGATGCACACTAGATCGAGGCCCTCGGGCGCGACGTAACCGCGCGAGATAGCGATCGCCTTGATGCCCTGGTTGACAGCGCCAGCCCCAATCGCATGAAGCTCGACGCGGCTCTGACTCCGGATCACTGCGGCGATGGCACCGGCCAGCAAGACCGGCTTGGAGGTGGCAGCAACTTTGAGTGCTTCATTAGGCACCCTGCCCTCGCCCGTCATTGTTAGAAAATCCTCGTCGATTAGTTTTCGGTCGCGCATCGCCGTCTCTACCGGATCAGATTCAAGTTGGGTTTCGTTACCAGGCGAGTCCTGGTAGCTGGATTCGAGAGTAGCATCCGGCCCGGTGGGCGGCCGCCGGGAGGTGGACGGATGACATTCGTGACCTTGGTTCGTTTCACAGCTGAGGGCGCAAAGACGATCAACGAGTCCAGGAAGCGTTACGACGCTTATGAGAAGCTAGTGCAGGATGCTGGAGGTACCGGATCGCGGCCGCGTACGGGCTGCTTGGTGAGTACGACATCGTGACGGTGGTTGAGCTGCCGAGTGAGAAGGCCGCTGCCCGTATCGCGTTGGCGGTCGCATCGTTCGGTACTGTCAGCACGCAAACCCTTACTGCGATCCGAATCAAAGAGTTCTACGACATGGTCGATGAAGCCGTGGGGGCGGCGAAGGCCGCGCGGTAGGCAGCGTTGGAGTGGGGCGGCCGCCCCGCCGTCGATGCGCATGAGCTGGGTTGAGACGTCGCCGAGCGAGAGTAAGGCTGCGTTAGGCGAGCGCCTGCGCAAGCGACATTAGATCGCCTTTCCGGGCGGTCGTCCGACGAGTCATCGGGACTTGGGATCCAATCAGGGCGCTCTCTATGCGACGCTGTATCGCGCGAAGGCCCCGCTTGGACGCGATCGGGAAGGGTTGGTGGCATCATTAGAAGACGCGAGAATTCGCGGTCTCCTCTAGGACTACGTCCGGGCGCCAGTGGCCGCCAGATGGACTTCTTTGAACCCCACCCCTCTCGTCAAGAGGACGCGGATCTTGCGATTACTGTCCCCTTCGGCCTTCGGGTGTCGCCTTGCCAGGGCTAGAAAAAGAATGACCCCAACGGACCGCCTCGTAGGCTTCGGCGCCCGTCTTGCGACGAATTCCGACTCCCTTGAACGTATCCCTCGGGGCCAAACCGAACGCTACTCCTAATGCGCTCCGAATAGCAAGCGCTGGCCAGTAGCAGTATCCAAGCTACTGCTAGTTGCCGAGCAATGATTTCATGGTGAGCGCTGGCTAACTCTGACTTGCCTCGCCGGCGCCAAGTTGTGTCGCGAACAGTGGATCCTGTTCCCTGTTGCTTTGGATGTTTGGACCTGACCGCGGCAGGGTAGGAATTAGTGTAAGTATAGTTCACATAAAAGCTACACCAGGAGGTGTACTGAATGATGACAAGAACACATTACTTGGTGCCAACGTCCGACCTTGTGAGCGGCGCTGCGATGGATCGCCTAATTGAGCAGTTCTTTGGTTATGGAGCTGCAAGTCAGCAGGACGGCACGCCGACCTATGCCCTACCTGTTGACATCCTGGAGACGCATGACGCTTATGAGCTCCACGCCACCGTCGCCGGGGTTCCGCAGGACAGCGTCGAGGTGAGCTTCGAGGGCGGCCTGTTGAGCATTGCAGTGAAGGCGACGCCGCTCGATGTCGAGGCCAGATTCATTCGCCAAGAGCGACCATGGGGTAACTGGAGCCGCAAGCTGGAGCTGCCCAAAGAGATCGACCCTTCGAAGATCGCCGCTCAATTCGAGAACGGCGTTTTGACCGTAAGCGTGCCGAAGGCGGCGCAGGTCCAGCCGATGCGAATCGCGATCGGGGAAGCCGGCAAGGCCCTGCCGATTCCTAAGGGGCGCGGTTAGGGTTAATCCTCGACGTAAGTTGACGGTGAGACATCTCGCAACAGACACCCGTGAGGGTATGCCAGAGAAGAGTCTCAAGACTTGAAGCGGGAGCAATCCGAGAGGACATAAAGGCACCTGGCGCGAAGCTGACCGACATCCGCTGAGGATATGGATTCAGATAGCGGCTAGCAGGTCGTTCTTCGGGTTGCAGTCCCCGCCGTGCTTCTACCGTGACGTCGCGACACGTCCGACCCCACTGGGTCCGAGCCACGACCCGACCAAGACCGACCAACTCACCTTAGGCTGGCTCCGCGCTTGAAGTACGCCATTCTGTCCAAGCCTCGGATGCGTAGGCTAGTCCACCTGCTGTGGCACTTGGGCCAGTGCCTCGTCCGGATACACAAGTTCGATGTCCAGCGTGAAAGTCAAGTCATGACTGGCCATCAGACCCCAGTCAAAGATCCGGTCCCACGTAATGCCAAAGTCGCGCCGATCGACGGTGAACCGGGATGTGAAACCGGCCCGGAGGCCCCACGGGTCAGCGACAACGCCGTGGAAATCGAAGGGGATCTCGACCCGGCGAGTCACGCCCTTAAGACTTAGATCTCCCGCGATCAGGTAGCCGCCCTCGCGTGGCTCGATTTGACCGCCGGAGAAGGTGATCAGCGGGTGCCGCTCAGCGTCGAGCCAGGGCTCGGAGCGCATGAACTCCTCTTGCCGCGGGTGACCGGTGCTGACGGAGGCCGACTGGATCTCCACCCGGAACGTCGAGTGGAATGGATCGTCAGTGTTCAGCTCGAGAGTACCGCTGACACGGGGAAGCTTGGCCCGCAGGTTCGCCACGTTAAAGTGCCAGACGCTCACCACGACCTGGGAGTGGAGCTCGTCAATCCTCCAGGTACCCGGTCGCAGCGGCTGATCTTGAGCCACGTTTAGTTTCAGAACCGCCGCAGCCGGCCATCGATTCCCCGCCTCGCCGCGCCGGCGAGACTAGAGCAAATGGCTGCAGCCATCGTTCGGCTTGCCCGGCGCCTTGCTCGTCCTTGTTGAGCAGGTCGAGTAGTGCCATCCTGGGGTTCGCCACCGTCGTGGTCCTCCAGGTGGTGTCTTGAACACCTCCACTTGGAACCACGCGGTGGCCCTTTGTCAAAGGGGCCCGGAATTTACACCACTACCTGCGACACGACTGGCAGTGGATTTCGGCCTGGCTGACCGCAGCACGTGATTCTTCATGGTTATGGCTCCTGTTCTGGCCGTCGACTCATTCTTGGTCGGTGCGGGAAGCCGTCTCGCTTCGGGATGCGGTGTTCTGGATGAACTTCCATCTTGAGCTGCTGGGCGCACACCAGCGGGCGCTTCGGCGGATGCGGGCCCTAATTGCCAATTCACGGCGGCCGGACGACTGTGCGGCCGACGCTCAACTCGTCGGGGCCGAGATTGAGCGGGAGTTGGATCGGCTCAGGTACTGGGAAGAGATGGTCGACAGGTCGGATAGGGCGGTGCGTCTGCGGCCGATCCTCGCTGCCTTCGGACCTAGAACCTAGCTTCGCGGGAAGCGGATAGGGCCAGCGTCTCGCGAATGAGTTCAGCGCGAGGGATCGATCCTAGGTGGCTGGGTTCCCTCGCCTTCCAACGCGTCCAGGCGGCTACGCCAGAATGCGAGGCGTCGTGCTAATCGCTCAGCCTCCGCCCTAACGATCGTCAGGTCTGTGGTTTCTATTTCGATCTTCGCAGTGTCGGTCACCATCTCACGAACTCGAGCAGAGGCTCCGTCGAGCATGAAACGTTTGAAGTCCAGCAACTCCGAGTACACGTTTATCCAGTGCTCCACATCTTCCCTATCTCCCGCTGTCGGGTTTTCGCCGGGAAGGAAAGGGTCTGTACTGGCACTCTCGCCTGGGAGGAGACGCGTGGCATCCACCGAGCGCGAGGCCGCCTGTGTCGCCCGATTGTCGCGCGCCTTCCCTGGCCTTGTCGCTTTGGGTTCACCCTTCCGGGACCGTTTAGTCACTACCGGCAAGGATGTAAGTCATCGTGTAGCAAAGTCAACAACCACAGACGAAACCCGGGGCGGTTCAGCCGCACCAGGTCACCAGGCCCGCGCCGGCTAGTGAGGGGACAACGGTTGCTAAGCGTTGCTACACGGTTGCTACACGGCTGCCAAAAGTAGCCATGTAGAGCGCAGCCTTTGAATTCAAAAGGTGGTGCGCCTGGCAGGAATCGAACCTGCTGCCTTGCGGTCCGGAGTTCCAGGCAACCCGCTTCGGAGTAGCCGTTTTTGATTCGCCGAGTGACGCTGAATGCCGCCCCTTGCCATCGTTTTCCGCCTGGGTTGCTGTACGGACCGATGCGCGCGACTGTCACTTCGTCTCTAGTCGCAGAACCTCGATCCCGTCGCCTCGTTGCGCTCACTAGGGCCCCATCGCCATCAATCAGCTCCGCCGGGATGACCCTCCGCGTGCCTGGGGCCTTGGCCGTCGAGGTGCGTACCTTGCCAGAAGGCTGTTGACCCGACCCACGTCGAACGCCACGGGGTCGAAATTATCGGCCGCCCACTGGCGCCATTCCTCGTGTTCGGGATGGCTAGGATCTTCCAACGCCAGGAGGAAATTGGCATATCCGTGCGGGCCACCCACATCCTCGGGCGGACAGGCTCTCTCGCCGTCCAAGCAGCGTGGCAGTATGCCTTTGACGGATTCGATCGGCAGTGCATCCTGAACCTCAATTAGGTGCTCCCAGCTGTCGCCAAAGTCGTATTCGTAGATGCACGTCGCGCCCGGCCTGGGGGCGATCTGGTTGAGGTGGATGGCCCTGTAGTCGATCGGCGATGGCTCGAATTCATTACCGGGTTCCCCGAAACGAATTTCGCCGACCAAGAACTGGTGCAGATGAGAGTCTGTCCATCCCATCACCGCTTGGACGATGTGATGGAGTCGCGGGAGCCTGACATTCTGGGGCACGAGAACCATTCGCCAGATCGGCGGCTCGACGCCGACGAGACTGACCTTGACTTGGAACACGTCGTCGGGCTGGCTGAATCTCATGCGCAGGCGATTGCTCGACCCTGAGGAGTTGGCGCCCATTCGCTAACCTCCACGATCTTCGTTCCGGGGGTCGGCCACCACGTCACCGACGATCAGTCTCGCTCGCGCTCTGACTCAAACCCCGTCCTCCCTGTGCGAGACCGGGCCAAGTCACGTGCCAACTCGCCTCCGACTCGCTTGAGCAGATGCTTGTCCGACCGGCTGAGTCCGTCGGTTTCGGCGAGGTAGCCCAGCCCTTCCTCGATAAGAGGGCGCCTGGACTCGGGATCGAGACGAGCCTGGCGGAAGATCTCAGCGACCACGTCTGATCGCCAGCGCGCCGGATCGTAACGGAGGATCGCCCAGATGTCTTGTCGATCCTTCTCCCCAGGGAGGGTGTCTGGACGATCGAGGAGAGCGGCTAACTTGGTCACAAAGAGCGCCTCGGGGCGCAGGGTTCGATGATCGGCGACGGTCTCGGCGTGCCTTTGGAGGGCTTCCACCGGCAATCGAAGCCGCTCACCCAATTCGGACTGGTGCGCTGCGTAGACGTCGACCCCGACGCCACGGATCACCGTCTTGTACTTCCTGCCCGCGAGGTGCTTGCGCGCCTCCAGCTGATAGAGACCCTGCAGCTTGCTCATGGTGGCCATGTCGACGATGAGGTCGATGTCGTGGCTCTTTTGAGCCTGCAGTCTCAGGTAGGCCGCCCAACCTCCTATCACGATCGCCTCAGGCACCTGGCGATGGAGCTCCTCCAAGACCTCCAAGGCCCTATCTTCGCGACCAGGATCAGGCCGCTTCTTCGGCAAACAACCTCCGAGTCATATCGACGAAGAACCTCGCAGCCTGCCAGCCGGGCAGGTTGAAGATGTCGACGTAAGTCTGCGGGATGGGGGTGTAATCACCGTAGGAGTGAAGCAGGGGATCCGGCTCCAGGATCAAGACGCGAATGCGGCCAGATCGGCGCGGAGGGAGCCGGCGGGCAGCCTCAGCCGCCGCCCCGTAAGCCAAGACGGTGTCGTAGTCGGCCACAGTGTTGCGGCCGACGGCGAGGCGGTAGGCAGTGAAGCCGCCGAGAACGAACCCTCTAGTGAGTGCATCCTCGAGGGCCTCAAGGGAAGCCTTGGCTCGGGTCTCGTAAACGACGTCCCGGCTTAAGTCCCGGTGGCCAGCCCAGAGCAATAGCAGGCGTTCCGGGTCGAGCACCCGAACCCCGGTCCGGCCGGACTTCACGGCCCCGATCTGCCGTGGCCGATCGAGTGCGCTGTGCACCGTGGTCTTCGACAGCCCCAAGTCGGTGGCGAGCGAGGACAGCGAGTGCCTCCGCTCGCCGCTGCCGGTCAGCGCCTTAACCAGCAGGTGACGCCAGACCCATTCGGTTCGACTCAACACCAGCCGAATAATATCCGACAATAGCCGAACAGGAGTAGCAGTTCGAAAGCTAGTGAACCGACATCAATGATGAGCACCCGCCGCTCCGGGTTGTGCACGGGTTGATGTATATGGCCAGGACCGGTGCGAACCGGAATGCCAGCATCCTCCAGCATGTAGTGGTAAAGGTCTGCTGAAGCGCAAGATATGGCGCAGCGAGCGTCAATTCTGCCCGCGAGGACCACAGGACGCTGCCATCGTCCCGGGGCCGCGGCGCCAGTAGGCGCTGCGGTACAGGAACTGCCAGGTGTCTTCTATCCAGTGCGGATCACGGTTGAGCAGCACGGGAACCACATGCTCCTTGAGATATGCAACGACGGCAAGTTCGCGGCCGTTGAGCGTAGCGTCGCCCAACCCGGTAATGCCTCATCCGTGGTGATCTTCAGGGTCACAAATTGCGACTAGGGCTGGTGACGATCACATCAGCGGCGATGATTTTCATATCGTTCCCTTCAAAGGGCTGTCGGTGAAAGATGCTGGGTCGTCAGCTGCCGGGTGGCCGCCGCAATAGCTGAGACGACGCCGGCGTTCCCGGCTAGATCCGGGGCGAGAGCGCTCAGGGTCAGTTCCGCGTCCGCTTCAGGCGACGTCCCAAGGCCGGCCACCAGCCGGTCGACGCCGCCGTCGTTCACGTCGCTGCGGGGCGTGCTGAGGTGAAGTATCCATGCAGCGACGAGGGCAACCTCGCCGCTACCGATGTCTTTGCCCTCGGCCAGCCGTTTGCGGATGACGGGGAAGGCCCGCATGGGCAGTTTGACCGAGCCGTCCGTGGCTATCTGCTTGAGCTGATGCCGGATGCGCGGGTTGGTGAACCGACGGCGGAGGGCATCCAAGTAAGCATCAATTTCGAGCGCTGCGGATGGCAGCACGGCCCGGGCATCCGCCCACAGGAGCTCCAGCAGCTGGACACAGCCCGGGTCCTCCATGGCCTCCGCGATCGTCTCGCGGCCGCGCGGCAGCCCGGTGTACGCCAGCAGGGAGTGGCCGGCGTTGAGCAGCCACAGCTTGCGCTGTTCGTATGGGGCGACGTCGGCGACAAACCGGGCGCCGGCCGCCTCCCAGGCCGGGCGCCCGGCGGGAAAAGCGCCGGCCAGCACCCACTCCGAAAACGGTTCGGCGACGACTGGCGCGTTGTCGGCGTAGCCGGTCAGCTCGGCCGCCTCGGCGATGTCGTCAGCCGTAGTCCCCGGAGTAATCCGATCAACCATGGTGGAGACGAAGGACACCTTGGCCCTAATCCACTCCGAAAGGTCTGTATCGATCGCGTTGGCAAGCGCAAATAGAGTCTGCCCGGTGACCTCGCCGTTGTTTGCAATGTTGTCGCAGCTGATCACGGCGATGCCGAGACCGCCTGCTTCGCGCCGTGCACGCAGCCCGTCCACCAAGCGGCCCGGCACCGTGAGTGCTGCGGAGTCCTCCCGGGCGAGCAGCCGCTGGATGTCCGCGGCCACGTCGGGGTCCGCCAGATCAAGCGTCCCGTCTTGTCCGCGCCGGTAGCCGGCTTCGGTAACCGTCAAGGTAACGACGGCTGTCGTCGGGGCCGCGAGGAGATCGCGCCACCGGTGTGCGTCGGCACCGTCGCGGGCTTCGACGATGGCGGTCATCACCTCAGCACTGTCGCCGTCGGGCGCGCGGGTGATCAGCGTGTACAGGCCGTCCTGGGCGGCAAGCGCTTCGGCGGCGCGCGGGCTGCGGCCGGTGAAGGCCGCGATTCCCCATCGATCTCCCGTCCGGGCGTTCGCGTTGGCGCGCTCGGTATACCACGCTTGGTGGGCGCGATGAAATGCCCCGAGTCCCAGGTGCACGATGCGGATCGGTGCCGGAGGGAGATCGAGCGCGTGGCGGTTCAGCCGCTTCACTGCGCCATCCGCACCGCCACTTCGACCGCTTTCAGATAGGCCAGATTGTCCGACGTCCGTTCGGCCAGAGGCAGTTCAGTGGAAAAGTCCTCCACCGCTACCCAGTCGTCATAGCCGACCGAGGCAAGCGCGCGGAAGTAGTCTGCAACGCTCGCCTGTCCAGCTCGCAAGGTAGCCCATTCGTTGGCCCAGGTCACGGTACCGGCGAGGACGCCGTCCCCCTCGGTGCCGGTGGACACCCAGCGGGCGTTCTTCACATGCACGTGAGCCAGATAGTCGCCGAGCATCTGTAGTCCGGCCAGGTTTTCCTCCTGGCCCTCGATGAGCAGGTTTCCCAGGTCGTGGAGGACACCGACATGCCGCGGGTCGAGCCCTTCCAGTAGGCGCAGGGCGGCCGAAGCGGAGGAAATCACCGTCTCGTGGTGCAACTCGACCAGCGCCTTGACCCCGTGGTGAGCAGCGCGTTCAGCTACCCAGCCGAAGTGCTGCTTGGTTTCAGCGAAGAGATCCGGATAGCTGCGGCCGCTTGGCTCACCGCCCCCCATCCGCGACGTGCCCAACGGCAGCGTGGTCACCCGCACCTGCCGGGCACCGAGCCGGACGGTGGCGGAAAGGACGCGCTCGACATCCTCATGGTTATCGCACCGGGCATAACCGCCCAAAGCGGAGAACTCCAGGCCGGCGTCGGCGGTGATCCGAGCGATCTCCTCGAGGTGGTCCTCCAGGCCGGTCAGTGGCCAGGTCGCCCGGTTGCCGGCCCAGAACCCGGGGGTCTCGGCGTCGATTTGGTCGGTGATCCGCCACTCGATTCCGTCCCAGCCCTGGGCGGCGAGGGTCTTTGTCGCTGTTTCCGGTGTCCAATCGGGAGTGGAGGCCGTGAAGACAGAGAAGTTCATTGCTTTCCGGTCCTTACTTTGATGTTGTTGTACTTGCCGGCGACGACGTCGTCAAAGAGCACGGGTCGGCCCAGCGTCGAGGAGACATAAACGGCGCGCACGGCGGCCAGTGCGAGAACAGCATCCGAAACGCGAACGCCCGGCTCGGCGCCCGAATTGACAGCCCGCAGGATGTCCTCATACTGGCGCACGTGGCCGGCCGGGTAGGTGGTCGCATCCTCGACCACGATCTCTCGCGGGGCGTCGATCAAACCAAGCACCTCGGCGCTCTGGTTGCCGCCGCCGCCCAGCCCCATCGGCCCGACGTCCTCGCCGGCGGCGGCGGCGTGAAAATAGGTCAGCTCGTCGCCATCGATGACGGCGGATCCGGCCGAGCCCATCACCTGGAGCCGGGCGGTCAAGGCCGGGTAGGCGCAGGTTGTCGCGTGCAGGACGGCAAGCGCACCGGACTCAAACACGATGGTGGCCACCGCCGTGTCCTCCACCTCCATCCGCTCGTGGGCGAGCAGCCCGGTATGGGCGTAGATCTCTACCGGCCGGCCCATGAACCACAGCAGCAGGTCGACGGTGTGCACGCCCTGATTCATCAGGGCTCCGCCGCCGTCCATAGCCCAGGTGCCTCGCCAGTCCCCGGCGTCGTAGTACCCCTGGGAGCGCCACCAGGCAACCGAGACAACCGCCGAGGTCAGTTGACCGAAGCGGTCTGAGGCAAGTGCCTTGGCGACGATCTGGCTGGCCGGGTCGAAGCGGTGTTGACTGATAACCGACGCCACCACACCACGCTCTGCGGCCGCCAGAGCGGCGGTCTCGATTTCTTGGGCACGGGACAGGTCGACGTCGAGAGGCTTTTCAATGATCAGATGCTTATTGGCCGCCAACACCGCAAGCCCCTGCTCAATGTGTAGACCGCTTGGTGTGGCGACGACGACCAACTCTACGGCCGGGTCGGCCAGGGCATCTGCCAGTTTCAGATAGGTGGTCGGGCGCGGCTTGCCCAGTGCTTCGATCGCATCGCCGAGCGCGGCGGAGGCCGAACTGATTTCGTCCACCAGCGCGACGACCGTCAGCTCCTCGAACTCGCCCACCGCTGCCCCATGCGTACGCCCAATCGTGCCGCAGCCGACGATGGCAACTCCAAGTTGGATTGTGCTCAGACCAGCTCAACTCCGGCTTTCTCGACGACGCGAGCAAAGGCGCGCGCGGCCACCCCGAAAGCGGCCGGGCCAGAGAATCCACCCAAACCGAATGCCCCAGTCAGGTGAGGCTCCAGCGAGGCAAAGCCTGCATACCCGGAATCCCGCAGTGCATTGATGGTTGGCTGTAGCTGACCGTCGCCCTCACCGGCCGGCCTTACGGTTGAGTCGGCAAACAACGCATCCTTGACCTGCAAATACTCCAGGTGCGGGCGCAGCAGCGGATAGGCATCGTCAAAGGGTCTAACGCGGACCTGGACGAAGTTTGCCGCGTCCCAAGCCACCCGCAAGGCCGGCGAGTTCACGGTCTCGATGATGTCCAGCACTCGAGAGGGGATGTCGCCGAAAATGTCCTTCTCGTTTTCGTGCAGCAGGATCACACCGGCTTCCTCGGCGGTCTTTGCTAAGGCTCGCATCCGGGTCATGACGTCCCCTCGCACCGTCTCGACGTCGCGGCTCCCATAGTGGAAGGAGAAGATCCGAATGTAGCTGGTGCCCAGGGTCTCGGCGGCGCTGATGGCCCGCCCCAATCGTTCAACCTCATGCTCCACCGGCAGCCCGACATCGACCTTGCCGATCGGCGACGCAATCGCGGACACGCGTATCTCCTTGGCGGTGAAGAGCGCAGCCAAGTCGGCCAGCTGCGCCTCGCTCATCTCGACGATATTGGTGTCCCACGCGCTGCGAACCTCAATGTGGTTCGCGCCCAGCGCCTGCAGCACCGCCACTTGAACAGTCGGGTCGGCATCGATCTCGTCACCAAAGCCGGACAACTTCCAACTCACCGAAGCTTTCCGGGTCACTCTTACTTCACTGCTCCCGCTGTCAAGCCACCCACTAGGTTGCGCTGGAAAATCAGATAAAGCAAAACCACCGGCGTGGCGCAGACCAGTGCTGCGGCCATCATCTGTCCATAGAGCGGCAATGCGCCGCCCTCCTGAGTCGCACCGAAGATCTGCAGGGCGATCGCCGCCGTACGGGTATCGGAGTTGGTCATCACGGAGGCGAAGAGCACATCGTTCCAGCCAAGCAGAAAGGCGAAGATCGCCGAGACGACGATGCCGGGCCAACTCAACGGTAGAACGATTCTGGCCAAGATGCTCAGGTTGGTCGCACCGTCAATCTGGGCAGCCTCTTCAAGCACTCTCGGCAAGCCCCGCAAGTAAGTCACCATCACCCAAGTGGAAAATGGCAAGGCGAAAGTCAGATAGGTGATGGACAGTCCCCACAGAGTACCGATCACGGTGATGCCAAGGTAGGTGCTCGCGGAGAAGAACACCACAAACACTGGCAATACCATCAACGTTCCGGGAATTGATTGCTGGACTAGAAGGCTACGCAAGATCGTGACCCGACCGATGAAGGTGAAGCGGACCAAGACATATGCGGTAGCCGTGGCGACTGCCGCAGACACGACGGCGGTGCTGCCCGCCACGACCAGGCTGTTACCGATACCCCTTCCCAGCCCCACGGTGGTCCAGATCTTGACGTAGCTGTCCCAGCTGAAGCTGCTAGGAAAGAACTCGCCTCGGGCCACGCCCACGTCGGAGTTCAACGAGGCAAAGATGACATAGGACAGGGGCACGATCACCAAGGCGCAGAGCGCCCCGATGACAACGACCAGCAGTCCGTTGGGAAGCAGCCGCAGGACCTCATCCTGTCGTGTCTCCGCTTTGCGCGATGTGGCGCTACTTGCGCGTGGGAGTGCGCTTGCCGTCATTCCCGGCCTGCTCAATCGGTGTCGAGCTTGACGGCTCGCAGGTAGATGAACAATGGAATCGCCACAAGAATCAAAGACATGAATCCCATCGCAGTGCTGAGACCGAAGCGGAAGCTTTGGAAGCTGGTGATGTAAATCAAGAACGGCAGGGTCTGCACGTCCCGGGGAGCCGGCACGCCGAATAGCACGAACGGTAGGGTGAAATTATTGATGTGGTTGAGGACGGCAATGATGCAAGCCAATGACAACGGACCCTTGAGATAGGGAAAGATCACGTAACGCAACTTGCTCCACCACAGCGCCCCATCCAGCGCCGCCGCTTCGTGCACTTCATGATCGACTGATTGCAGACCGGAGAGGACCAACAGGTAGATCAAGGGCCACGATGCCCAGATCTCAACGATGATGAGTGTCCAATAACTCTTCGGGCCATTGAGCCACAAACCACTGGTGATGCCGGCCGAGTGGAGACCGTTGACGATGATCCCGCCGGGCTGGAACATGGTGCGCCACACGGTGGCGACCACAAAGGACGGCAGTACGTAGGGAATCAGGAATACCGATCGCACCACTGCCCGACCGCGGAACCGATTTTGGGTTGCAATCGCTGCGCCTACTCCGAGCGGGATCGTGGCCGCGGTAGAGATCACGGCGAATGAAATACTGATCCAGAACGACTTCAGGAGCGATGATTGGGTCAACGCCTCGACGTAATTACCGACGCCAATAAAGGGCGCGTTGAGCCACTGACGCAGGGTGTATTGGTCAAGGCCAAGAACCGACATGTACAGGGCGATGAGGATGGGCACCACGATGATGGTGACCATCAACAAACCGCCGGGGATCAACAGCCAGAGCGGGCGATTGCGCTCGCTGACCCCTCTGCGGGCACGCGCACTCGCCGGCGGTCGACCATGGCGGGAGGGGGTTCCTCCGGTCGGCTCGCTTAAAGCGGGCCGACCGGAAGATTGCGACGAGCTTACTTGCCTGTCAAGCATTACTTGGAACGGCTGAGCGCATCCTGGGCCGTCTTCTGCGCGTCGGCCAGCAGCGACTGGAGCGTCGTGTCGCTCACCGATCCGTTGGCCAGACTCGGGATGGCCTGTACCACGACATTGACCAGAGCGAGTTGAATATTGCCCCAGGCCCCGGTGAATGGTGTGGCATAGGACGCGGCCGCAGAGGCAACGAACGGAGCTAGCGCCGGGTTGCTGGTCTCAAGCTCCTTGGCCGTAGCCTGATTCACCGGCAGCTGGCCGAAGGTGTTGTACCGGATCTTCTGCTGAGCATCGTCGGTCAGGAGCTTGATAAAAGCGAAGTCTAGATCCTGGTTCTTGGAGTACTGGGCAACCACGATGTTGTCTCCCGAGATGATGCTGGCCACCGGAGTGCCTCCGGAGGGAGCCGATGTGGCACCTGGGGGCACCGTCGGCATCAGCGCATACTTGTACTTGCCCTTGACCGCCGATTTATCCAAGGTGTTCATCGACGTCGCCGTAGTCATCGGAAAGAACGCCGCCTTACCCGACGCGAACGCGGCGAGCGCTTGGGGATTTGTCCACCCCACCGAAGCCGGGTCAACGACATGGTCCTTTGTCAGCCAGCCAAAGTAGGTCTGGTAAGCCTTGAGTGTGGCAGGGTCGTCGAGCTTAGCGGTTTTGCCGTTCACGAGGGCGTGCCCGGACTGACGGTCCATGGCCCAGATGTACTTCCAAGGATCGAAATTGTCCTTGTAGCCAACGGCCATCCCATAGACACCGTTGCCGGTGAGCATCTTAGCTTGCGCGCCCAGCCGGTCCCACGTTGTGGCCGGCTTGTCGATCCCCGCTTTGGCCAAGAGGTCAGTGTTGTAAGCCATTACGAAGGGCCGAGACTCGAATGGGATGCCAATCTGATTATTTGCATCCGGGCCGGAGATGCCCAACGTCGAGGGGATGAACTTGTTCTTGCCGCCGATTCTATTCCAGGCATCCGCCGTCAATTTGACGAAGGCACCTGTCGAGTATGCGGTCGGAGTGAAGGTGGTGCCCAAAGAATAGATGTCAGGCCCTTGGTTTGACACCACAGATGTTTGAATTTTGGTCAGCTCGTCGTTAGCGCTCGCATAGGTCTCAAAATTGACCTTGGCGCCGGTTTGCTTTTCGAACGCTGCCGACACGTCATTGAACCATTGCTGTTGCTGCTGCCCATATGTCGTGTCGGCGCCGAAGTACACGTTGATCGTCTTGCCCGCACCGTTGGGCGAAGAGGTTGAGGCGTTGGATCCGCCGCATGCGGTGAGTGCAAGTGCGAACATGGCGACACCGGCGATTAGCGCGCCGAAGTTAGCCTTCTTCTTGCTACACATTGGTAGTCTCCTCATAGTCTTTTGGTCGACAGTGGTCCGTCGCCCTCTTGCCCGCCTCTCTCTGCATCTTCACCCCCTGTCAGTCGTGGCCATCGGTGTCATGCGCAGCCGCGTCACCTCGCCATCCCACAAGCCCCGCCGGGGTGGTGGCGCCCCCGCAGGACTCGCGCACCACGAGCCTGGTCGGGATCTCGATGTGCCGCTCGATCGGGCGGCCCTCCGCTGCAGCGACGACCGTGCTCGCCGCCGCTCTGCCCATCTCGTAGAGCGGCCGGTGGACCGTCGAGAGCGAAGGGATCGTGAAGCAGGCCGCATCCACGTTCGTCTGGTCGTTTGAGCCAGCGGCCGCAACGGGGTCGCCACCACGCTGGGATCACCAAGACCACAGTGTCAAGTGCGCAACGTCATCGATAGTGATGCGATGCCTGATCCCATGCACTCCCCCGCAATCGATACCGGAATCGATTCCGGTTAAACCCTAATCCCCAACGCATTGCGCGTCAAGGAACGGCTGATCACGGACGGTTCAGCGCTCGGTCTATCCGTTGAGCCGGAAGGTCTCGACCGGGATCTTGTGCACCAGGTCACGGGCGACGGTTAGTGCGTCGGCTTCGCTGATCTGGTGGGTGACGACCAGATTGGCTAGGAACGCCGCGTCGGCCCGGCGCGACATGTCATGGCGGGCCGGGATGGAACAGAACGCCCGGGTGTCGTCGATGAACCCGGAGGTCTTGTAGAAGCCGGCGCTGTCGGTGGCGGCGGCGCGGAATCGCCCGATAGCGGCAGGCGTGTCGATGAACCACCAGGGGGCGCCGACGTAGACCGAGGGATAGAACCCAGCCAAGGGCGCAATCTCCCGGGAGAAGGCGGTCTCGTCCACCGTAAATAACACGAGCCGGAAAACCGGGTGAGTGCCGAAGTCGTTGAGTACGCGCTCCAGTGGCCGGGTGAAGGCGGCGATATCAGGCAGATCATGGCCGGTGTCCGGTCCGAAGGCGTCAAAGGTAGGCCGGTGATGATTTCGCAGGACGCTCGGATGCAGCTGCATCACGAGCCCGTCGTCGGCAGACATGGCGGCGAATTGGTACAACATGTTGCGTCGATAGGCCACCGCCTCATCTGCGCTGATGGTTCCGGCTAGTCCGACAGCATGCAGGCGTTCGGCGTCCGCATCGGCCAGCGGCTCGGCCCAGGCATCCGGAACCCCGCTGTCCGATGTCGTCGACCCATGCTCGATGAAGTACCGTCGGCGCAGTCGCAGCGCGTCCAGTAGGCCGCGGTAGCTGCCGCAGTCGATGCCACTGACCTCGGTGAGGGCCTCGAGTTTGACGACCCATTTGGCCCCAGCAGGGTCCATGTACTTGTCCGCTCGGAAGGTGGGTAGCACCCGGCCGCTGAAGGTTGGGTCTTCGGCCAGTGCCCGATGAGTCGACAGGTCGTCGGCGGGGTCGTCCGTGGTGGCCAGTACGGCAATATTGAACCGTTCGAAGAGACTCCGCGGCCTGAACTCTTCACGCGCCAGGGTTGAGGCCAGCTGATCGTAGAGCGCATCCGCGTTCTGGGCCGTGGGGTGCTCTTCGAGCCCGAAGACCTCGCTGAATTCGCTCTCGAACCAGTAGCGCACAGGGGTGCCAAGGAATAGGTGCCACCGCTCGCAGAACCGCCGCCAGATCTGTCGCGGGTCCGCATCAGGTGTATTCACCCCGAGCTGGTCCATGCTTATCCCGGCTGAGTGCAGCAGCCGGGTCACATAGTGGTCCTGGGTGATAAGTAGGGCGGCCGGGTCGGGGAATAGAGAGTTCTCAAAGAGCAGGGCGGCTTCGACGTGCCCATGGGGAGAGTAGATCGGGGCCTCGACCACTTCCTTGAACAGCGTCCTGGCGATCTCGCGGGCGGCGGGATCGGAGGGGAGCAGACGATCGGGGTGCGGGGCGAGCCGGGTCACGGGGATGTCCTTGTGAGTGCGGGTCGGTTGGAAGTGCGGACGTCCACAAGCCCGCGGAGGCCAGCGGGTGATATGCCCGGGTGCGGAGTCAGCACGCCAGTCTGGGCGCCCTTCATTTGGCGTTAGCCTAGCTCGTGGCCGCCCTCGCTCTGTGCCTCAGGCGACGTACTCGGATCCGGCCCGGTTTGCTCCACGATTGCTACAACATTGCTACACAGGCACCAAGAGTTGCCGTTCCGCGCTCGCTCGTCGGCCAGTTTCCGAATTCAAAGAGTGGTGCGCCTGGCAGGAATCGAACCTGCTGCCTTGCGGTCCGGAGCCGCACGCTCTGTCCGGTGAGCTACAGGCGCGAGATCGGCATTCCAGTCTAGCCGCAGCCGAAGCGGGTCAGGGACGCTGGCAGCACGCCGCGGGCAGCCCCTCGGTGACTACGCTCGGTGGGCCCGGATGATCAGGAACGCTGGCTGCTTCCTGAGCGCGTCGTACTCGGCTGCGTTGACCTTTCGCAGATCTTCGCTTGGTATCGGCTCATCCACAGTGTCGATGACGAAGCCCGCCTCAGCGACGCTCGTCACGATCTGCGCCAGCGTCTTCCGATAGAAACGAAACCGCACGGGTGTCCCGCCTGAGAGGGACCAATGGTCTTCGACGAGACCAGTTTGGAAGTAGTCGTCTGCATCGATTAACCGCCGATCCCAATAGGGATGGTGGGTGGAGAAAACGAGCGTCCCTCCCGGCTTGAGCAGGCGGAAAAACTCGGCAAGCGGCCGGGACCAGTCGTCAACGTAGTGCAAGGTCAGCGACGACATGACGACGTCGAAGCTGCCGGATGCCAGCGCCGGCACCTGAGGTAGCGGCAGGGCTAGGTCCGCCTGCATGACGGTGGCGCCCTCGCCGATGCGCAGCCTGGATAGTTCCACCATGCGATCGCTCACATCCAGAGCAACGACAGTTGCTCCGCGGCCAACCAGCCACTCACTGTGGGCGCCTCCAGCACAACCGGCATCAAGAACCCGCTTGCCGGCAAGGTCAGGAAGGAGCCTTCTCAAGGCAGGCCTTTCGTAATAAGCGTTGTAGAGACTTACCTCGGCGTGGCGCACGTATTCCAGTGCTGCGTCGTCATAGGTTTGCCGTGCCACCGGCACGTAGTGCGGCACTGCCCGATCGTCGCCAGGCTCTGACATGCCGCGAACACTAGGCCATGGTGCGCCTGGCAGGAATCGAACCTGCTACCTCATGCTCCGCAGGCATGCGCTCTATCCGGTGAGCTACAGGCGCGCAAGGACGGTCCAGGGGGCCGAGCCTGGATTATCCAGCCTACCCGCGAGCTTCTGCTGGGAAGCGAGGCCAGCTGTCAACCAGCCCGGCAGACCTACCTCCGCTTCCGGCGACCTGCCTTGAGGACCAGCGCGTCGTCCACCTCGAAGAGCGTGCGCCGCCCCGTCAGCGGAACTGGCGCAGGGAGTGGCTCGGCGGCCGCCAGCTCCCACGCCCAGAGTCGGCCCGACCGTGGCTCCAGCAGCGCCGGCGGCCAGTCGGCCTCAGTCATCAAGCGGCAGTCGACCAGGCGAGCCTTGCCCAGGATGGCGCCCGTCCGCTCGGGCGGCGGCCGGCGGGCGTCAAGGCCGAGCGCGCGGAGCTGCTCGACCGCCTCGGTCTCGCGCCGCGTCCAGGTGCGCGAGGCGTGCAGCAACAGCTCGCCTCGGTGCCGGGTGGGCCGGGCCCGGATCTCGATTGTCTTGGCGCCGGCCAGTATCGCTTCAACCCATGGATGTCGGATGGAGAGAGCCTTCATGGGCCCGAGCCTAGGGGGGCCAGGACGGTAAGGGAACCGACCCGGTAAAGAGAGAGCTGCTAGCCCGCCTCGGCTCCGTCCACGACCGCCAGAACCGGGGCTACGCCGCGCTTGGCGCCCTTCCCACCCTTTCCGTCCTTGGCCGTTTCGTGGTGGTCGAACCTGCCGTCATTGTCGAGCAGCTTCTCGATGTCCTCGGGGGAGACCGGCCGCGAGTAAAAGTAGCCCTGGCCCCGGCATCCGAGCGGCTGCAGGATGTTCACCTGCTGGCGCGTCTCCACGCCTTCGGCCACAATCTCGACGCCCAGGCTGTGCCCAAGCCCGACGATGGCCCGGAGCAGGGCGGCTTTCTTCGCGCCGCGCCCGACCTGGGCCACGAACCCCTTGTCGATCTTGAGCGTGTCGATGGGGAAGCGGGCCAGGTAGCTGAGGGACGAGTACCCAGTCCCGAAGTCGTCGATGGCGACCTTGATGCCCGCGGAGCGGAGCTTCTGCAGGATCTTGGCCGTCTCCTCACCTTCTCGCATGACCGCGGTCTCGGTGATCTCCAGCGTCAGCCGTTCGGGTGAGAGCTTGCTCTTGCGCACGATCGCCCTGATCTCGTCCACGATGTGCGGCCGCCGCAGCTGCCGGGTGGAGATGTTTACTCCCAGCCGCAGCTTGTGGTCGGGGTGGGCCTCCTCCCATTTGTGCACCTGGGCGCAGGCTTGCTCCATCACCCAGAAGCCGAGCTCGTTGATGAGTCCGGTCTCCTCGGCCAGCGTGATGAAGCGATCGGGTGGCACAACGCCGCGCGTCGGATGGTTCCAGCGGACCAGCGCCTCCACGCCCGACATTTGTTCCGACTCCAGCCAGACGATCGGCTGGTACTGGAGAAACAGCTGGCTGCCCTCCTGCAGCGCGGTGCGAAGGTCGCTCTCCATCTGCAGGCGCTCGAGGGCCGCGGCGTGCATCGCGTCTTCGAAGACCTCGTAGCTCTGCTTGCCGCGAGACTTGGCCCGGTACATCGCCACGTCCGCATTCCGAAGCAGCTCCTCCGGGTCCTTCGAATCAGGACCCGAGATGGCGATGCCGATGCTGAACGGCGAAACGATCTCCACGCCGCCGGCCTTGATGGGCGCCCGGAACTCGTTCTGGATGCGCTCAGCCATGCCGGTCGCGATCGCCACCTCGCTGATCCCGTCAAGCAGGATCGCGAACTCGTCGCCGCCGAACCTGGCGACCGTGTCGCCGGGGTTGACGCAATCCAGCAGGCGGCGGGCCACAGCCATCAGGAGGGCGTCGCCGGCCGCGTGGCCGAGCGAGTCGTTGACGTGCTTGAAGTCGTCCATGTCGAGGAAGAGCACGGCTGTCCGCCGGCTGCTATCGCGGTTGGCGGTCAGCGCCCTACCCACGCGATCCTTGAATAGAAGCCGGTTGGCGAGAGTCGTCAGGGTGTCGTAGAAGGCCTGGTGGCGGAGCCTGTCCTCCAGGTCCTTCCGCTCCGTGACGTCGCGCGTGTTGAGCACGACCGCGCTCACGTCCGGATCGCCCAGCTGGTTGGAGAGCACTGTCTCCATGAACCGGTAGCTGCCGTCCTTGTGCCGCCAACGCGTGCCCAGCAGGGCGACGCTGTCGTGGTTCTTGATCAGGGTCCCGAACGTCTCCGTCGCGTTCTGGAGATCGTCCGAGTGGAGCAGCTTCCAGAGCCGGGCGCCCAGCAGCTCGCCGGTGTTGTACCCGAGCATCTTCTCGACAGCTGGACTGACGTAGCCGATGGCGCCATGACGGTCGAGGAGGGTGATCACGTCGGAGGAGTTCTGGACCAAGGAGCGGAATCGGGCCTCCGACGACTTCAGGCTCTCGGTCGAGCGCTTCAGGTCCTCGGCCAGGACCACCCGTTCCAGGGCCAATGCCGAGCTGGTCCCGAGACGGGAGACCGCGTCCTCCAGGCCCTTGGAAAGGGGACGCGTGCTGGCGATCGAGAGCATGCCTTTGGCGCGGCCGGAGATGACGAGCGGGCTGGCGGCCACCCAGCCGGTGAAGGCGCCGGCGGGCTGGTCCTGGTGCCATCCAGCCCAGACCACCGCGTCCTGGAGATGAACGCGGACCGGCCGCCGCTGGTCGACGGCTTCCTGGAGGGGCCCGGGCAGGCCGGTCAGCTTGACGTCGGGACCATCTTTGATGACGCGCGTGGGCGGGCCGGCGGCCACCAGCTTCTGCTGCCGGTCGAACCCGACCGCGAGGGCCGCGCGGGGCTCGAACGAGGTTCCCGCGAGGGCCATCGCGGCCCGGATGCTCGCCTCGAAGACAGTCGGCTGGTCCTCCGCCGCGACCAGCGCGGCGCCCGCCTCGGTCAGGATCTTCTCGCGACGAAGCGCTTCTTCGTAGTCGTCCAGAGTCGTCTTCACGGCGTGCATCAGCCAGGCCGTGCCGGCGAAGCCGGGAATATTGACGAGCACCTGGGCCACCGTCAGCGGCCCGGCTGGGTTGGATGAGCTGATCGCCGCATAGGCGGTCGAGCCGACCAGCGCGGTAAGGAACGAGAACGCGACCCCGATCGTGCTGCGGCGCCCGCCGTAGAGGGACCGGTAGAGGACCGCCGAATAGAAGAAGAGGTAGAGGCGGACCGGGTTCTGGACTTCCGCACCGAAAGCGAAGAGCGCCAGGATGGCGATCGCGTCGGTCCAGAGCCGGAAGCGGCTCCGCCACCAGCCGCCAACCGCATAGAGCACGAGGTAGGTGAGCGCGTAGGAGGCGAGCAGCTCGCGCAGGTCCTGCTTGGTCTGGAAGAGCAGGAAAAAGGCGTTGACCGCCGCGCTGAATACGAAGAAGAGGAGGAACAGCCAGCGGATCCGCTCGAGGACGCTCTTCCTCGGACCCAGCGCGGGCGCGAAGATGATGGTGAGAAGGCGGGAAGTCCCCTGCTCGACGCGTCGGGCCCGATCTAGCACTGCATCACCTGGTCACCCGCGATCCCAAAAAATCCGGAGCGGAAAGCTTAGACGGTCAGAGGCGAATTCGGAAGCGATCGAGCCGGAAGAAGCCGATCTCGTGACGCGTGGCGCCGTCGATCGCGAGGTCGGCCAGCACCTCGCCCACCACCCCGCAGAACTTGAATCCGTGCCCCGAGAAGCCGGCGCCGACCACGACGCCGGGCGCCTTCGGCAGTTGGTCGACCACGAAGTTCTCGTCCGGTGAGTTGGTGAACATGCAGACGCTGGTGCGCAGGACCGATCCCAGCCCGTCGGGAAAGTAGCCGCTGACGAAGCTTCTGAGCACACCTTCATCTTCCGAACGCACGTGGCGGTCAACGCGGTCGGGATCGGCCGGTTCCCCCAGGTGGTGAAAGCGGCCGACCTTGAACCCGGGGACCTCGAAGGCCGGGAAGCCGTAATGGATGCCTTCGGGGACGTCCAGTACAAAGACCGGAAACGCATCCGGTGTGAACAGCTCCGGCCGGCGCGGCTCGAACCAGGCGACCACCTGGCGTTCGGGCTGCAAGAGGCCAGCCAGGGCCGGGACGAGCGAGCCTGCCCAGGGTCCCGCCGTCAGCACCAGGCGATCGGCCTCATAGATGCCGCGGTCGGTCTTCACGCGCACCGGAGGGCCGGCCGACCAATCCAACACCCTTTCGCCTTCGCGCAGGTCGGCGCCCAGGGCGCGCGCCGCGCCGGCGTGGGCGATGACGCAGCGCTCCGGTTTGAGCAGGCCGCCGTCGGGCTGGAAGACAGCGAGGGTGGACTCGGGCAAACGGTAGGCGGGAAACCGACGGGCCAGGTCGGCCGCGGTCAGGACCTCATGGTCGAGGCCATGCCGGCGGCAAGACTCCAGCGAGCCCTCGAAGACCCGGCTCCCGGGCGGACCGGCATCGATGCCGCCCGTGATGAAGAGCAAGCGCTCGCCGGCCTCCGCCTCGAGCTCGCGCCAGAGCTCATACGAGCGCCGGAGGAGGGGAACGTAAGCCGGGTCCTCAAAGTAGGCGAGCCGGATGATGCGGGTGAGGCCATGCGAGGCGCCCATCGTGTTGGGAACCTGGAAGCGCTCGAGGCCGAGCACTCGCAGGCCGCGCCTGGCGAGGTGGTAGGCGGCCGCGCTGCCCATGCCGCCGACCCCCACCACGATGGCGTCATAGCCGCGCCCTGATCTCGAGATGGTGCGTGTAGGTTAGGCGGATGGTCGGCGGGGATCGGGGCCTGATTGTCGACGGGCTGACGAAGCGCTTCCGCAACGTCACCGCTGTCGACGGGCTCTCTTTCCGCGTCGGCCGCGGTCAGATCCTGGCCCTGCTCGGGCCGAATGGAGCGGGCAAGACCACCACGCTGCTCTGCCTGGCCGGGCTGCTCCGGCCGGACGCCGGCCGGATCGCCTGGGACGGGCGCCTGCTCGGCCCCACGCGCGGCCGCGACGTGGCCCTCATCCCGGAGACGCCCGAGGTCTACGACATGCTCACGGTCTGGGAGCACCTCGTCTTCGTCGCCCGCAGCTGCCGGCTCCGAGACGGTTGGGAGGGGGAGGCGGCCCGCCTCGTCGACCGCCTCGGCATCGCGGACCAGCGCGACACGCTCGGGGAAGCCCTCTCGAAGGGCATGCGCCAGAAGCTGCTCCTTGCCTGCGGCGTACTCGCCGCGACGCCGGTGCTGCTCCTCGACGAGCCCATGATCGGACTCGACCCGCGCGGCCAGCGGGAGCTGCGCGACCTTCTCCTCGAGCTGCGGCGCCGGGAGGTGGCGATCATGGTCAGCACCCACCTCCTCGAGTACATGGAAGGGCTCTGCGACGGCCTCTTGATCATCAAGCACGGCCGCGCCCTGGCTGCCGGACCCATCCAGGACCTGCGTCGCGAGCACGGCGGCCGGAGCCTGGAGGACGTCTTCCTGGAGATGACCGAGTCGTGAGGCTGGGGCAGGACCTGAAAGCGCTCGCCTACCTGGATTGGCGGCTCTTCGTCAATCGGGTCCGGGCGATCGCGCGGGACCCGAAGCGCCTCATCCCCTGGCTGATCTTCCTGGCCTGGTTCGGTCTCCAGCTCCCGCTCCGGCTCGCCATCGGCGGCTCGCGCCGCACCCCGCGTCTGCCTGGAGTCCTGCTCGCTAACGCGGCCAGCCTGGCGCCCGGCGTCTACCTGATCATCGCCGGTCTGGTGCTCCGGGCAGCCTGCCGGCGCGCTCCGGCGCCCTTCTCGTCCCCCGCCGACGCTCGCTTCCTGATCGGGTCCGCGATTCCTCCCCGCCTGGTCATGCTCTGGCTGCAGCTGCGCGCTTTGCGCGGCCAGGCCTGGCGCTGGTCGGCGGCGGTGGTCATCTATTTCGTCGCCATCCCGACGCTGACCCCGAACCTCGGGCAGGCGCTGAACGCGATGGTGGCCCTGGCCCTTGCCGCTAGCTTCCTTCTCGGCCTCCGGCTGCCGCTGTTCCTGGTGGCCGGGCGCAATCCCCGCCTACCGCTCGCGTACCTCACCGACCTGGTTACGCTCGCGGGCGCGGCCTCTCTCGGCGCCGCGGTCGCCCGCCTCCTCAATTACGAGGCGCCCCGCCTCGACCTTCCGCCTGGCAGCATCCTGGTGGCGGCCGTCGGAGGCGACCTCGCCGCGCTGGCGCTCCTCTTCGTGCTGGCCCTCGGCGCCGGTGCCGTGAGCATCGCGCTCTCCGGCGACACCTACCCGGAGCTCTGGGAGACCTCCGTGCGCGCATTCACCTTGCGCCGCTGGCTCCGGAGCGGCGAGATGCCGACGCGCGGCGACCTCCGCCGGGCGCGACGCGACGCGGGGCTGCAAACGCGCACCCGCTCTACAGTCGCCTCCGACCGCGGCACCCTGGTGCCACCCGGCGCCTGGACCCACCTCTGGAAGGAATGGCTCGGCCTTCGGCGCGGCCTTCCGGGCGGCGACGTGACGCTGCTCTTGATCGTCGGCGCCTGCATCGCGGCCGGCCTCGTGCTCGGGCTTCTGGCCCGGCAGGGGCCGCGCGGCCTCGCCGCCGGTCTCGGCGGAGTCGTCGGCAGCCTGCTGCTCACCTTCAACCTGGTCGGCTCCTACCGGATCGGCCCTGACCTGCGCAACCCGCTCTGGTGGCTTTCCGCCGCCGACCTCCAGGCGCGCCTCTTGGTCGTCAACCTGGCCGGCACGCTGAAACAGTTCGTGCCCGTGACCCTGGTGAGCTTCTTCGCCGCCCTGGCATCCGCCCAGCCGCTGGTGTTCGTGATCGGGGCGCCGCTCGCGTTCGCCGTGGTCTGGGACCTGCGCGCCATCGGGCTCGCCACCTACTCGCTCTTTCCCAACCCAGCTGACATTCGAGGTCCCGGCGGTGTGCTCAGGTTCATGGTCTTCTACGCGCTCGCGATACCGATCTTCGCGTCCACCCTCGTCATCAGCGCCATCACGCGAAGCTTTGTCGTGGGCGGCATTCTGGGCGTGGCCGTCGCGCTCGCGGAGGGCATCCTGCTGGTTCTCTTCGCGGCCTGGCGGATCGGCTTCAACGGCCTCGCCTTCGCGCGCGCCGAGCGGCAGTGACGCACCGCATCGCGGTCATTCCGGGTGACGGCGTCGGCCGCGAGGTGATCCCCGAGGGGATCCGCGTCCTGAACGCGGCAGTGAGCGGGCTCGAGTTCGAAGAGTTCCCCTGGGGCTGCGCTTACTTTGAAAGGACCGGCCGCATGATGCCGGATGACGCGCTCCCGACCCTCGCGCGTTACGACGCGATCTACCTGGGCGCTTGCGGCTGGCCGACGGTCCCCGACCATCTGAGCCTCTGGGGCCTGCTCCTGCCGATCCGAAAGACCTTCGAGCAATACGTCAATCTGCGGCCCGTCCGCTGCCTGCCCGGCGTCAAGAGCCCCCTCGCCGGCCGCGGGCCCGCCGACGTCGACATGCTCTTCATCCGGGAGAACACCGAGGGCGAGTATTCCGGCACCGGCGGCCGCGTCCACAGCGGCCACCCGGCCGAGGTGGCGGTCGAAGTGCCGGTCTTCACCCGGATGGCAGTCGAGCGAGTGGCCCGCTACGCGTTCGAGCGGGCCCGCGAACGCAGCCGGCGGCTGGTCAGCGTCACCAAGTCGAATGCCTCGCGCTACACGTACGTCCTCTGGGACGAGGTGGTGGCCGGTCTCGGCGCCGCCGAGTTCGCGGACGTCGCCCTCGAGCGGGTGCACGTCGACGCCATGGCCGCCCGGATGGTGATGCGGCCGGACACGATCGACGTCGTCGTCGGCTCCAACCTCTTCGCCGACATCCTGACCGACCTCGGCGCTGCCATCCAGGGCAGCCTGGGCCTGGCGGCGAGCGCCAACTTGAACCCCGAGCGCGAGCACCCCTCGCTGTTCGAGCCGGTCCACGGCTCCGCGCCCGACATCGCGGGCAAGGGTGTCGCCAACCCGATCGGGACGATCTGGAGCGGCGCGCTCCTGCTCCGCCACCTCGGCGAGGAGCCGGCGGCAACCCGAATCGAGAAGGCCATCGAGACGGTCACAGCTGAAGGAGAGTTCCTGACCGGCGAGCTGGGCGGCTCGGCGTCGACGGTGGAGGTCGGCCAGGCCATCGCGACGGCAGTTGGGAGGGAACCGGGCTAACGGCGTCGCCTCCACGGCGTAGGGGGTCGGGCCTGCGTCTGGAGAATTCGACCAGGAGGCGGGGCGGTGCATTCGTGCCTTTCAGGGCGCGATCGTCGGCGGCGCGATGCTGCATAAATACTCAGCCACGTCCGCCGGCGAATGGGGGTCATTCCGGCTCCGATTACCCTCCATTTCGCGCACTCGTCGATGGAAAGGCCCGCACGCCGTCCTCGGGTCCGGCTTTGGCTGCATAAAGATGCCCTGGCAATGCATGTTTACGCATCGGCGCCGATTCGAAGTCGAAACCTGGCCGAAATCGTCGCTTCCAGGCTCCTTGGCCGCGCCTGGCGAGTCCTCCGGTCGTCGCGTCCGCTCGTAGACGTCGCCTTTCGCGAAGCAGCAGTGACCGGGCCTTAGACCGGCGGCACCCCGTGCTTGCGCTGCGGGCGTGGCTCCATGCGCGTCGCATAAGCCCGAAACCGCTTGATCAGCGCCTCGCGGAGATCGTCAGGCTCGACCACGTCGTCCACCACCAGGTTGGCCGCCAGCTTCAGCAGGTCGACGTCCTCCAGGTACTCCGCCTCGAGCTGCTTGCGCCTCGCCTCCCGCTGGTCCTCGGGCAGCTCGGCCAGCTTGTTGTAGAAGACCGCGTTGATCGCCGGCGCCGGTCCCATCACGGCGATCTGCGCGGAGGGCAGCGCGAGCGTGGCGTCGGGGCTGTAAGCCGGGCCGGCCATGGCGTAGAGCCCGGCGCCGTAGGCCTTGCGCACGATCACCGAGATCTTGGGGACCGTCGCGTCGGCGACCGCGCTGATCATCTTGGCGCCGTGCCTGATGATGCCTCGCCGCTCGACGTCGGTCCCGATCATGAATCCGGGCACGTCGGCCAGGAAGAGGAGCGGGATGTTGAAGGCGTCGCAGAGCCAGATGAAGCGGGCCGCCTTGTCGGCGCTGTCGTTGAAGAGGACGCCGCCTTTCTGCATCGGCTGGTTGGCCAGGATCCCGACCGCCATCCCGTCCAGCCTGGCGAGGCCGGTCAGCAGCTCCCTGGCGAAGAGCTGCTTCACCTCCAGCCAGGTGCCTGCGTCGACCAGCGCCTCGACCACCTTGCGCATGTCGTAGCCGCGCTGAGGTTCCTCGGGGATCAGCTCGGCAAGCGGCTTGCCCGCCTTGGGCGGCTGTGCCGGCTGCGCCGCGGGGCGCTCCGTGAAGTTCTGGGGCAGAAACGCGAAGTAGGCCTTGGCCGTCTCGATGGCCGCCTGGTCGTCCTTGACCAGGAAGTCCCCGCAGCCGCTCTCGGTGCAATGCATGCGCGCGCCGCCCAGCTCCTCCAGCGTGACCTTCTCGCCGACCACGACCTCGACCATCCGGGGCGACCCGAGGTACATGGAGGCGTTTCCCTCGACCATGATCACGACGTCGCAGAAGGCCGGGATGTAGGCGCCGCCCGCCGCGCTCGGGCCGAAGAGCAGGCAGATCTGCGGCACCAGCCCGGAGAGCCGGACCTCGTTGAAGAAGATCCGGCCCGCGTGGCGGCGTCCCGGGAACATGTCGATCTGGTCGGTGATCCTGGCGCCAGCGCTGTCGACCAGGTAGAAGATCGGAATCCGAAGCCGTTCCGCGTTCTCCTGGACGCGGATGATCTTTTCGACGGTCCGCGGCCCCCAGGAACCCGCTTTGACTGTCGGGTCGTTGGCCATCAGCGCGACCTGGCGCCCGCCGATCGCGCCGAGGCCGGTCACCACCCCGTCGGCGGGGAGGTCCTCGGCCAGCACGTTGGCAAAGAGCCCGTCCTCGACGAAGCTGCCGCTGTCAAGGAGCAGGTCGAGACGCTCGCGGACGGTCAGCTTCGACTGCTCCCGAAGCTTCGCCAGGTACCGAGTGCCGCCTTTCAGCGCTTTCTCGCGGAGCTGCTTCGTGCGTTCCGTCACCGGCCCTTGAACTCCGGCTCCCGCTTCTCGAAGAAGGCTCGGACGCCTTCCTTGGTGTCTTCGCTGAGCGTCACCAGCGTCAGCTGTGACTGCAGGAAGTCCATCGCCTCGGCCAGGCTCATATCCTCCGCACGGTAGAAGGCGTCGCGGCCGAGCCGCAACACGGCGGGTGATTTCCCGGCCAGCTTCCCCGCCAGCTCCCGGGTCGTTTCAGCGAGGCGCTCGGCCGGAACCACGCGGTTCACGAGGCCGGCCTCTTTCATCTGGGCGGCGGTCCAGCGGTCGCCCAGCAGCATCATCTCGAGCACCAGCTTGCGCGGCAGGTTGCGGGCCAGGATCGCCGAGATGACCATCGGCCAGACGCCCACGTTGATTTCGGGCGTGCCGAAGGTGGCGGTCTCGGCCGCGACCAGCAGGTCGCAGGAGCAGGCCAGCCCAAATCCGCCCGCCAGGGCGTGGCCGTTGATGCGCCCCACGATCGGCTTGCCGAGCTCGCGCAGGAGCTGGAAGAGGTCGACCAGGCTGCGCCGGCCGTGGTGCCGCTCGATCTCGGACTTGTCGGCGTCGAAGGAAGCCAGGTCGGCGCCCGCGCAGAACGCTTTGTCGCCGGCGCCGGTCAGGACGACCACTCGGACCGCCGGCTCGCTCCGGCACCAGGTGAAAGCCGCCAGGAGGTCGCGCAGCATCTCGGTCGAGAGTGGGTTGCGCTTGTCGGGCTGGTTGAGCGTGACTGTCGCCACGTGCCCCTCGAGCTCGACCAGGACGGCCTCCAGCTTGGGAACCGAGCTCACGGCTACCTATTAGATCAGTCCGGTGGCGAGCCCGAGGCCGACGAGGATGAGGACGGCGCCACCGATCTCCTCGGCCCACTCCTCGACTCGAGCGCCCAGCCGCGAGCCGAGCTCCAGCCCCACCAGCGACATGAGCACGCTGACGGCGCCCATCACGACGGCGGCTACCGCGATGGGCAGCCGGAAGACGCCGAGCGCGAAGCCGACGACCAGGTTGTCGAGGCTCAGGGCGAGCGCCATGACGAGCAGCCGGCGGCGGTTGAGCTCGCCTTGCGCGCGCTCCTCCCCCTTCGCCATCTGGCGCGCGTGGAAGATGGTATAGATCCCGGTCAGGATGAGGAGCCCGGCACCGATGTACCGGCCGGCGTTGCCGAGCCCTCCCGCAAGCTGCCGGCCGATGAGAAGGCCGAGCAGCGGCATGCCGGCTTCGAAAAGCCCGAAGGCGATCCCCACGCGCAGGCGCGTCCGCGCGTCCACCCCGGAAAGGCCGATCCCGACCGCTCCCGCGAAGTTGCTGAGGCCCACCGAGAAGCTGACCAGCAGCAGGCCGGCGAAATCGCTCAGGCGGCCGCCGCCTCGATCGTCTGCTCGAAGCCGGCCGCGCCGGCGTGGCCGGCGACGGGGCCCAGGATGGGCAGCGTGGTGCCCGCCTCGCGGTAGCGGTCGACTGCGCCCCGGACCGCCGCCTCATCGCCGATCCCCGCGAGCGCCTCCAGCACCGCGTCGGGAGGCTCGTCCGCCATCAGGTCGCCGAAAGTCCGGTCCAACGCCGCCCGGTAGAACGGGAGCGAGGCGTAGCGCGTCGCCGTGACCCGGAAAGCGTCTCGCCCGGCGGCGGCGTCCGCGGTGAGGCTGACGGGGATGGCAGCGGCGATCTCGAACCCTGCGAGCGGCTTGCCGGCCCGTTCCCGACCGGCGCGAACGCGGGGAACCACCTGGTCGCGGATGTACTGCGGTGCGCACATCCAGAGAGCCACGCCGTCGGCGAGCTCGCCGGCCAGCTCGAGCATCAGAGGGTTGAGAGCCGAGACCAGGATGGGGAGATCCTCCCGGCGGGGCGCGGAGTACCTCATATGGGCGCTGAATTGCCGGCCCTCAAAGCTCGCCGCGCCAGTCGAAACTATCGAGCGGACGATGCCCAGGTACTCGCGCATCGCGGCCGCCGGGTGCTCCAGCTTGAGACCCCACATCGACTCCACAGTCACTCGGTGGCTGACCCCGATGCCGAGCCGGAACCGCCCCCCGGAAATCTCGTCGAGGGTCAGCGCGGCCTGCGCCATGGCGGTCGGGTGCCGGGGGTAGATGGGGAGGACGAACGTGCCCAGTCCGACCCGCTGGGTGACGTGCGCGTAGGCGGTCAGGACCTGCATGGCGTCCCGCGCGTCTGGCAGCTGGACGCTCCAGATGGAGTCGAAACCGAGACGTTCCGCCAGTTTCGCGCGTTCTATCGAATGAGACAATGTCCGGCCGGCCGTTACGTCGACCCCCGTTTTGCCGTTCATCGGAGACAATAGTTACAGTTTCCCGTTCGCGGGCCCTGGGAGGATGAGTTTCCGTTTATATCGTTGACACTAGACTTGATAGCGCTATGATCATGTTTGTTTCCAAGCCGTGAGCATTGCCAGGCAGCGGGAAGCGACCGAAAAGACGTCCTGGCGGGATCACCCCGCCACTGCCGTTGTGCTCGCCGTGGCCTCCGGTTTGGGCGATCTCAGCCGGGCCGCGGCGCGCACCCTGAAGTTCCAGTACGTCGAAAGCCAGGCCCCGGGCCATCCCGCCCGCTGGAGCCGCTGGCACGACGGACGCCGCTTCCGGGCCACAGCGGCCGGCCGCCGGCGTGGCCGTGGCCGCCAGCCCGGGTTCGTCACTTCGATCGAGCTGGCTTCGGGCGTCGGACTGCTGCTGATCCTGGCCGTAGCGGCGGGCTCCTTCCTTGGTGCGTCGGCCGTCTACGTCAAGTACGCCAGCCAGCTGCCTGACGCCCGCTCGATCGTGCTCAACACGCTGCCGGAGGACTCCATCCTCTACGACAGCACCGGCCAGACGGTCCTGATGGACGTGCACCAGAAGGGCTACCGGCACTACGAGCAGCGGCTCAAGGACATGGGCCCCCTGGTGACTAAGGCCACCGTCGCCATCGAGGACGCCAAGTTCTACAGCGAGGGCGGCATTGACCTGCCCAGCATTGTCCGGGCGGCCTGGGTCGACTACCACGAGCACAAAGCGGTGCAGGGGGCGTCCACGATCACGCAGCAGCTCGTCAAGCTCCGGCTGATCGGGAACCAGCCGACGATCGACCGCAAGGTGAAGGAGGCCGTGCTTGCCATCCAGGTCGAGCAGGACTTCTCGAAGGACCAGGTCCTCGAGATGTACCTCAACACCGCCTTCTTCGGGAACAACGCGTACGGCGTCGAGGCGGCGGCTCAGAGCTACTACCACACCGACACGGCCAAGCTCACTCTCGGTCAGGCCGCCATGCTGGCCGGCATCCCCCAGAACCCGACCTGGAACAACCCGCTCGTCAACTGGCAGGGCGCCAAGGCCCGCCAGCACGACGTGCTTCAGGCGATGGTCCGCAACCGGATGATCACCCCGGAGCAGGGAGACAAGGCCTACGCCGAGGATCTCGCCGCGCCCAGCCACATGTTCCAGGACGCCAACGTCATCGTGGCGCCCGCGTTCAGCCAGTTCGTGGTTGACGAGCTGAAGGCTCGCTTCGGGCCGGAGGCGCCCTATCGCAACGGATATCGCGTCACGACCACGCTCAACTGGGACATGGAGCAGAAGGCCCAGGAGCTGATCACCGCCCAGGTCCGCAAGTACGAATCATGGGGTTCCAACGTCCACGACGGCGCCATGGTCGGAATCGACCCGAAGACGGGCGAGATCTTGAGCATGATCGGATCAGCCGACCTGAACGCCAGAGGCGGCCAGTACAACATGGCGGTCTGGCCTCCCCGCAACCCCGGCTCGTCGATGAAGATGTACACCTACACGGCGGCCATCGCCAGCGGGCTGGACACGATGGTGACGCCGATCCAGGACTCCACGGTCACCTACCACTCGATCGGCTCCAACTTCACGCCCCGCAACTACGACGGCTTCCTGCACGGCACCTGCCAGCTCCAGGCCTGCTTTCTCAACTCCCTCAACATCCCGGCGACCAAGGTCGAGATGGGCATCGGCATCCCGGCTGTCGTCCAGATGGCGCGGACCATGGGCGCACCGCCCTGGACCTGCCACCTCAACGCAGCCGGCAACTGCCAGTACACAGCCGACGACCCGGTCGACGCCTACGGGCCCTCGCTGACGCTGGGCGGCTACAACGAGACCCCGCTGCAGATGGCGACCGGCGCCTCGGTGCTGGCGGCCCAGGGCATTCTGCGGCCCGCGCACTCCGTGCGACAGGTCTTGAACGCCACCGGCGGGCTGGTCTACAAGGCCAACCCGGACGAGAGCGCCAAGCAGGTGATCGACCCGAAGGTCGCGTTCATCATGGAACAGGTCATGTCGGACGACGCCAACCGGGCCATGATCTTCGGCCGCGGCTCCAACCTGACGCTGCCCAACCGGACAGTCGCCTCCAAGACGGGTACGACCGACGACTACAAGGACGGCTGGACCGTCGGCTTCACGCCCGCGCTGGCAACGGCCTTCTGGTTCGGCAACACCGACTGGACCGCGATGCCGGTCGGCGCTGAGGCGAGCGAGGTGGCGGCGCCCGTCTGGCACGCCTTCATGCAGTACACGCTCGACAACATCCTGCGCCGGCCCAACGAGTGGTTCAACGAGCCGGCGGGCCTCGGCCACGCGAACGTGAACGGCAAGCTGCAGTGGTTCATGCCCGGCACGAGCCCCTCCACGCAGGCGCCGAAGCTGCCCACCTCCGCGAACCCGTCGAACGGCTGGTGGGCTGCGCAGCCGGCTCCTCCGCCTCCCGCGCCACCCCCGCCAGCGCCCCCTGATAGGGGCGGGGGCGGCCATAGCGGCGGCTAAAACTGCTGAGTAGCTTGGCTGACAGAGCGGCGCTCAAGTAAGGCTGAGCCGCCTCTTCCACCTAAGCCACGGTGGCTTTGTCTCTGCTTCTTAACAAAAAGAATTGGTGGGGCCGGGATTCTGAGCGCATAATCCAGCCACCATAGGGCAGTACCGCTGTAACCGAAGGTTACTGTTCACTTGCCCGCCAGGGCGCCAAGGGAAGGACGTATGAAAAGAAAGGACGACGCTTCAGTGGCAGTCACCCTGCCATCTCCCCGGGATCCCAGCATTCACCTGGACAAGCCCATCTATACGCTGAGCGTCGCCTCCGAGATCCTGGCGACCCATCCGCGGACGCTGATGATGTACGAGCACCTCAACATGATCAAGCCGAAGCGGACCGCCACCAACCGGCGCCGCTACTCGCAGCGCGACCTGATGAAGCTCCAGGCCATCCAGACCTTGACGCGCAAGCACGGCGTCAACCTGGCGGGCGTGCGCTACATCCTCGCGCTCTTGAAGCAGCTCCAGCTGGCCGGCCTGAAGCCACCGGACGCGCTCAAGGACCTCGACGTAACCCTGCTCGACGTCTAGGACGTCCAGACGGCGCCTAGCCAACTCGGCCGGCACGTCTGCGTCACCGACCGGGTAGGCTGACCTCAATGCCGTCCAGCCGGCGCGTTGTCAAGGGAGTCGTCACCGGCATGGCGCTGAGCGCGGTGGCGTTCGTCGTGGCCGACGTCCTGCGCCCGCTGCCCGGTCCTGCCCGGCTGCTGGACTGGGACGAGATCCGCGACCGGGCCAAAGACCGCCTCGCCGGCGACCTGCTCAACCCGCGCGCTCGGCGCCGCCTGGAAGACCGCTACGCCCGCCTGGCCGCCGAGGTCGAGGGTCCGCTCCTGGCCGCCGTCGGTGGCCTGCCCAAGGGCGCCACGCTGCCTCCGTTCCAGGCGCTCGACCGCCACTCTTGGGTCGACCTCAACGTTGCTATCCTGGCCGACGCCATGGAGCCCATCCTGGTCGTCCAGTCGCGGCTGCCCAACACCCGCCTCTTGCGGCTCGGCCGGACGGCCATGGACCAGTACGTGGGAGTCCTGCTCGGCTTCCTCGGCCGGCGCGTGCTCGGCCAGTACGACCCGCAGCTGCTCGGCCGCGAGCCCGCGGTCACGCCTGGGCTGTACCTCGTCGAGCCCAACATCGCGGATTGGGAGGAGGAGGCCGAGCTGCCGGCCGAGCCGCTCCGGCGCTGGCTCATTCTCCACGAGTTGACGCACGCCTGGCAGTTCACCGCCCATCCCTGGCTGCGCGACCACCTGAACGGGATGCTGCAGGAAGTCCTCGGGGCGGCCCTCGTCGACGGCCAGGGCACGCTCGAGCGCGTGCTGACGATGACGATGGGGATGGGTCGCCAGCTGGCGGTGCTGGGCAAGGTCCAGGCCACCATGTCGCTGGTCGAGGGTTACTCGAACCTGGTGATGGATGAGGTCGGCCGCAAGGAGCTGCCTGAGTTCGAGCGGCTGGAAGCCGCCCACCGGGCTCGAACCAATGAGAAGTCGATCTTCGAGCGCCTCTTCTGGCGTCTCACGGGACTCGAGCTGAAGCTGCAGCAGTACGTCATCGGCGAGCAGTTCTCGCGTGCCATCCACGATCGCTACGGGATGGCGGCGCTCAACCGGGCGTGGGAAGCGCCGGAGAGCCTGCCGAGCCTGGAGGAGCTGCGCGACCCCGACCGCTGGGCGCGCCGGATGGGGCTCCCGGACCCGGCCCTGATCAAAACTACAAACGGAGCTCGTCAGGCAGCCGGAAAGGCGCGATCCGGCGGCCGTCCACGTCGCTGAAACCGTAGCGCTCGGCCAGCTCCGCCGCCTGCATCCCGGTCCCGCTCAGCTTCATCAGCTCAGGGTCGGCGAGCACGCAACTGATCGCCCGGCCGACGAACTCAGGTGAATGCGTCTCCGGCGGCGGCTCCTTGCCTTCGGCCGCAAACGCGGCCGCGACCGACTCGGTACGAGTGAAACCCGGGTAGACGCCGATCGCGGCCACTCCCAGGGAGCGCAGCTCGTGGGCCATATCCCGGACGAGCCGGCTCGTCGCGGTCTTGACGACGTCGTAGACCAGGTTGCCCAGGTAGAAGTCGGGGTCGTCCCAGCCGCCGGTGCAGACGATGAGGCCGCTGCCGCGCTCGATCAACAGCGGCGCCGCCTGCCGTGCCGCCGTGAAATGCGCCCGCAGCCCGCCGTCCACCATGGCCGTCCAGCGCTCCAGCGGTTGCTCCCAGAAGGGGGCCGAGAACGCCTGCTGGTAGTCGCCCTCGTAGCCGCCCCAGGCATTGGCGACCAGCAGGTCAAGCCCTGGCTGCTCGCCCCGAACGCGCGCAAAAAGTGCCTCCACCTGGGCGTCGTCCCGATGGTCCGTACGCACCGCGATGCCCTGGCCGCCGCGTCGCCTGACCTCGCCGGCCGCCTCCTCGACGTGCTCTGACCGGCCTGTCACGTAGACGGTGGCGCCGCACTCGCCCAGCACCAGCGCGACGCCCCTGCCGACGCCCCGGCTGGCGCCTGTAACGACCGCCACCCGGTCGGAGAGGTCGGGCGGCCGCCAGCCGCCCGCAGCCGCGCTCAGTCCCGAAACTCCTCCTCGGCGGTCTCTTCCGAGATCGGCATCACCGCCACCGGCAGCTCCGAGATGTCGAAGTACCGGACCCGCTTGTTGAGGCGCTTCGCGATCCCGATCTGGACCTTCACGCCAAGCGAAAGCTTGCCGAATACCCAGACCTCGTCGGAGCGCGAGAGCAGGTTGTTCATAGCCTCGCGAACGGTCTGCTTGGGGACGGTGTGGAGCAGGTAGTAGTCGAAGAGCATGAACGGGCTGATCGGCACCATCCCGGAGTCGAGCACGAACTTCTGGATGTGGTGTCGCCAGTAGAAGTTGCGATTCGACATGGCCGCATAGACGAGCTTTTTAGGATGGCGCAGCGTGTCCTCGGCCTGGTCCAGCGCGCTCGGCTTCGCCGTTGGCTGGAAGATTCGCTCGAGGATTTCGTCGGCAGCCGTCCCCGAGACGATCTCCATGAGACCGACCTATCCTACCAGCGATGTCCGAAATCGACCTTGCGGGCCGGGTGGCGATTGTTACGGGCGCGAGCCGGGGGATCGGTGGCGCGGTCGCGGAGCTGCTGGCTGCGCGCGGCGCCAGCGTGGTGCTCTCCAGCCGCAAGCAGGAAGACCTCGACGAAGCGGCCGCCACCATCAACTCCAAGACGCCCAGCCGGGCCGTCGCAATCGCCGCCCATGCGGGCAGGCCGGACGACCTGGAGCGTCTAGTCGACCACTCCCTGGAGCGCTTCCAGAAGATCGACATCCTGGTCAACAATGCCGCCACCAATCCCTATTTCGGGGCCATCATCGACACCGAGCTGGGCGCCTGGGACAAGACCTTCGAGGTCAACGTGCGCGGCGTCTTCGCGCTCACGCAGCTGGTCGTCCACAAGTGGATGGGTGCCCACGGCGGCGCTATCGTCAACGTCGCCAGCGTGGGCGGGATCCGGCCGGCCGTCGGGCTCGGCACCTACAACGTGACGAAGGCGGCGGTCATCCATCTCACCCGCCAGCTGGCGCTGGAGCTGGGCCCGAGCGGGATCCGAGTTAACGCCGTCGCGCCCGGCGTGATCCAGACGCGCTTCGCGTCGGCGCTCTGGCAGAACGAGGAGATCAACCGCCGAGTCGTCGAGTCCAACCCGCTGCACCGGATCGGCCAGCCGCCCGAGGTGGCCGAAGCGGTGGTCTTCCTGGCCTCGGACGCGGCCTCCTACATCAACGGCGAGACGATCATCATCGACGGCGGCGGGGGGGCGATCCACTAAGGCCGGCCGCCGAAGAGGGGTTCCGCGGCCCTTCGGGCGCGGCGTCGGTGCTGAGTCGCCCTGGCGGCCGATCCGTCAGTCGGCTCGTCCGGTCCTCACTCAGGCAGCTTGGGCTGCAATCCTTCCGGTCCTCCGTCGCCTTCGCCGGCTCGGCTCGCCACGATCGGGCTCAGCCCTCGACGCCCCTCTTCGGTGCCCTGGCAGGGCACCGAAGAGGGGTTCCGCGGCCCTTCGGGCGCGGCGTCCGTGTTGAGTCGCCCTGGCGGCCGATCCGTCAGTCGGCTCGTCCGGTCCTCACTCAGGCAGCCTGGGCTGCAAATCCTTCCGGTCCTCCGTCGCCTTCGCCGGCTCGGCTCGCCAGGATCGGGCTCAGCCCTCGACGCCCCTCTTCGGTGCCCTGGCAGAGCCGGCGGGTGCCGGTGCCGGTGCCGCCACCTTCGAGGCGGCTTCCTCCTGCGCCTGGCGGGTACGGCGGGCGTGGATGTACTCCTCCAGCTCATGGTCGTACTGGTAGGCGCGGTGGCTGGGCAGGAAGTCCAGGACGCGCCGCTGCTGGATGTAGTCGTCGAGCGCCGTGAGCGTGTCACGCGCGGCGCGAAAATCGAGCTCGGCGGCGGCCTTTGCCGTGCTCACGGTGCGACCCCAGCGCAAAAGGTCGATGAGCTGAGGCGAGAGGAAGGCGACGTTCATGGCCTTGAGCGCGGCGGAGACCAGGGCCAAGCCGACCGGTGGAAGGACCGGCGCCGGCACTTTGCCGACTTCTGACAGCAGGACGCTGAGCGGCAGCGGGCGTTCGCCGGCGATGTTGTAGGCGCCCGAGCCTCCGCCGTGCGCCGCCTTGCGCAGGGCTTCGATGCAGTCGTCCGTGTGCACCAGCTGCAGCACGGGGTCGAAGCCGAGCACGGTAGGGACGACCGGAAGGTCGAAGTAGCGGGCCAGCGGGGCCGGCTCGTCGGCGTTCAAGCTGTTCGCGAAGCGGAGCACGACGGTCTCGGCCTTCGGGTTGCGGATCGCGAAGTCGAAGAAATTGCTTTCCACCTCCACGATGTCGCGCACGAACGGATGCGGCGAGCCGGAAGCGAGGCGGTAATCCTCGCGGACGTGCATCGGGAGGTCGTGCCGCGACCCGTAGACGTGGGCGGACGACTTCAGCACCAGCCGCCGCACCGGGCTGTCGTCTCCGGCGCAGCCGGCCAGCAGGTTGAGCGTCCCGACCACGTTGGTCTCGTGGGCGGTGCGGGCGTCATCGCTGAAGGAGTCGATGGTGGTGTCGGTGTGGACCACGGTGTCGATGCCGACTGAGCGGACGAGCTTGCCGATCAGCGAGTGGCGGACGTCGACCTTCAGGAAGTCGGCGTCGCCGAGGTCGTAATGAGGGTCCTCGGTATCGACGCCGATGACTTCCGCGACGCCCTCGTCCTGGATCAGGCGCTGTGCCAGCAGGGCCCCCCACCAGCGAGAAACGCCGGTGATGAGGACCCGGCGTTTCTTCCCGGCCATCTAGTGGACTGTAACGGCTATTTGACGTGCATCCGACGTCCCAGGCCGCCGGGTGCCCTGCGGGCGCTGATGCCGGTGTTGCGGGGCCCGGCGCTCGTCGTCGCGCATCTTCGGATGCGCTCCTCGTCGCGCCACCCGCGCCTTGGCACCGACGGCCTGGAACGTCGGTCTAGGAGCCTCCGGCCTGCTTCGCAAATGGCCGTTACAGTCCACTGTCCGAGTGTATCCGTCGCCGTCAGGTCCGCTTGATGACGTCCCGCTCCATCGCCACGGTGGCCTGGCGGACCACGTCGTACAGCGGCCACCCCTGTTCTTTCAACGCCCATTCGAGCTGGCGCAGCAGCGAGTAGAGCCCTTTCATGGCCTTGATGGCGTCGCCGATGTCGACGTTGGGAGGCAGCGGGATAGTGTCCAGCGGCTCCCGCGCCGCCCAGCGGTAGGCGAAGTCGATGTAGTCGTGCGAGGGCGGCCGCAGGTTGGGCTCATCAAGCTCACGCTCGAGGTCCGCAAAGCGGAAGTAAGCGGAGCGGACGAGCCGCCCCACCTGAGCCACGTTGTGAGTCGGGTAGCGGCGCGCCGGTCGCGGTCCGCGGTCGCGCATGCGGTCCTCGGCGGTCAGCATCACCAGCACGGCGCAGAGCTCCTCTGGGGCGAGCCCGTCGAAGTGGCCGAGCCAGGTCGACTCGGTCACCACGAGCGTGTTCTCTCCGTAGATGCGCGATGCCAGCGCGCCTTTCTCCGAAGGCTTGTCGTCGAACAGAAAACCTGTCTCGGTGAGGACTCGGCGCAGCCGCCGGAACTTGCGGACGTACTCGTCCGCGCCCTCCTTCAGCTCCCGCTCGCCCTGCTCGATCTCCTGGTTCAGGGCCCGGATCTCGCCGTATTCATGCACGTGCTCGCCGAAGCGCCAGCAGCGGGTCACAGCCAGCTTTCGCTGGTTGTGCAGGAGCTCGCGGGCTTCCTCTTCAAGCCGGTTGATCTCACGGCCGACCCGGCCTACCGGCTTCGGGCGTGGGCCCCGGCCGCGGCCCCGACCTCGCGTTCGGCCCCGGGGCTCCCCGGTCGGGAACGCCTCCCGCCGTAGCCGCCGGAGCTCGATCCGGATCACCCGCCGCCGATCCTCGATCTTGTAGTACGCCTCCAGGTCCTCGAGCTTGCAGTTGTTCTCGCACTCCCAGGTCTGCGTCATGTCTCCCAGGCGCTGGCGGACATTGGCCAGCCGGTCCGTAGTCCGGGTCGCGGCCAGCTGCTTCTGAAACTGGCCGAAAGAGCGCGCCATCAGCTTCTCCGCCTCTTCGGGCGGGTGGATCCGGAGGAGGTTCAAGACCATGTTGTAGTTGGGCAGGAACTTGGACTCGATGACGAGCCCCTCGCCCATCGCGACCTCGTAGATGGTCCCGATCTGCACGTCCGACTCTTTGAGGATGATCCCGTGACCCAGGATGTCGATCCCGCGCCTGCCGGCCCGCCCCATGAGCTGGGTGAGCTCGCCTGTCGTGAGCGTCGAAAAGTTGACGCCGTCGAACTTGGTGAACGAGGAGACGACCACCGCGCGAGCCGGCATGTTGATGCCAAGCGAGAGCGTCTCGGTGGCGAAGACGACTTTGATAAGGCCGGCCTGGAAGAGCTCTTCGACCAGCTCCTTGTGATATGGCAGCAGGCCCGCGTGGTGCACTGCCAGCCCGCGCCGCAGCATGCCCGCGTCGACCATGCGCTTGTAAAGGGCCAGCTCGTCCGGGTCTCGCAGGTGCCGCAGGCGGTCGGCGGAGATCGCCTCGATAGCGGCTTTCTCCTCTGGCGTGGTCAGGTCCAGCGAGTGGTAGGCGCAGCGCTGGAGCGCCTCCCGGCAGCCGCGCCGGGAGAAGATGAAGTAAATCGCCGGCAGCATCTTGAGCCGCTCCAGCTCGCCAATCACCTGCAGCAGGTCGTTGGACGGCAGGCTCCGGAAGTGATGGACGCGATAGGCTGCCTCCTCGTCCTGGCTGGCCTTGGCCCAGGTCTTTTGGTCGATGCCGCCGTCGGGGGCGAAAAGCGGCAGGAAGCTGTTCTGCATGGCCAGCCAGAGGCGCAGCTCGACCGGCCGCCGATCGGTGTAGACGGTCTCGACCGGGCCCCGGTTCTCGGACATCCATTCGGCCAGCTCCTGGTAATTGCCGACGGTCGCGGAGAGCCCTACGAACTTGATGTGGGCCGGCGCCTGGATGACGATCTCCTCCCAGACCGAGCCGCGCGGGAAGTCGTCGATGTAGTGAACCTCGTCGAGGATCACGTACCGCACCTCGCGCAGCCGCTCGGGGTCCTCATAGATCAGGTTGCGCAGGATCTCAGTCGTCATCACAACGATGGGCGCCAGCTCGTTGATGGTGTTCTCGCCGGTGACGAGACCGGTCTCGCCCTCGCCGTAGGAACGCTGGAAGTCCCTGAACTTCTGGTTGCTGAGCGCCTTGAGCGGCGTCGTGTAGATGACCTTCACGCCTTCCCGAAGCGCGCGGTGGATGGCGTATTCGGCGACCACGGTCTTGCCGCTCGAGGTGGGCGCGCAGACGAGGACGCCCCGGCTCAAGTCCAGCTTGTCGATGGACTCGGCCTGGAAGGCGTCGAGCGGCCACGGCAACGTGGCCTCGAACTCGGCGCGGAGCGAGCTTTCTAGCGCCCGCGCCACTGCGGCTTGCGCTTCTCCAGGAACGCGCTCATCCCTTCTTTGAAGTCTTCGCTCAGGTAGGTCATCGTGATCAGGTCCGCGGCTTCCTTCCCCGCAAGGTGCCGCGTCTCCATGATCCGCCGGATGCCCTCCTTGACCGAGCGGAGGGTGAGAGGCGCGTTGGCCGCGATCTGCTCGGCCAGCGCCTGGGCGCGAGGCCCCACCTCCGCGTCAGCAGGCAGCAGCTCGTTGAGAAGCCCCCAGCGCAGGGCCTCCGGCGCCTCCACGAGCCGGGCCGTGAAGAGCAGCTCCTTGGCGCGGGCAACGCCCAGGAGGTCAAGGAGCAGATTCAGCGAGGCCATCGAGAGGGTGTTGCCGAGCGTGCGCGCGATCGGGACCCCGAACTTCGCGGAGGGCCCGCCCACCCGGAGGTCGCAGGCGGCCGCGATTGCGAAGCCGCCGCCGGTGCAAGCGCCACGCACGGCAGCGATCACCGGGACCTGGAGGCCGGCCAGGGCGCCGATGTTGCGCTCCATCCGCCCCTCGTACTCGAGCGCGTCCTCAGCGGTGGCGAAGGCCCGGAAGAGCGAGATGTCAGTCCCGGCCACGAACGCCTTATCCCCGGCGCCCTCCAGAACCAGGCAGCGGACCTCTTCGTCCGTAGCCACTTCGCGGCAGATCTCGCCCAGCCGGTCGTACATCTCGAACGTCATCGCGTTGCGCTGCTCGGGCCGGTTGAAGGTGATCCAGAGAACCGGGCCCTGGCGCCGGGTCAGGACCTCCTCGCCTTTCAAGCCAGCTTGGACCTTTCGAGCTTGCCCATCGCGTTGCGCGGCAGGTATTCGACGAAGCGCACCGAGTGCGGGCATTTGAAGGTCGCCAGGCGCTCGCGGGCGAAGGCGATCAGCTCCAGCTCGGTGACCTCGCCCGCCGGTACTACGAAGGCGGTGACTTCTTCGCCCCAGCGGTCGGAAGGCAGCCCGACGACGGCCACCTCGGCCACACCGGCGTGCTCTTCAAGGACCAGTTCCACCTCGCGAGGGTAGACGTTGAAGCCGCCGGAGATGATCAGCTCCTTCAAGCGACCCCGGATCGCGAGGCTGCCGTCGGCGTCGATTTCGCCGACGTCGCCGGTCCGGAACCAGCCGTTCGGAGTGAACGCCTCGCGGGTCGCGATCGGGTTGCGCCAGTACCCGGAGAAGACCTGGCCGCCTTTCAGCTGCACCTCGTCGCTCTCGCCGAGCCGGACCTCGACTCCGCTGAATGGGAACCCGACCCGCCCCGGCCGGCGCGGCCCGTCGTACGGGTTGGTCACCACGATTCCGCCTTCCGTGATGCCGTAGCGCTCGACCGGCCCCTGGCCGAGCAAGCGCGCGCAGCGCTCGAAAAGCGCGGGCGGCAGCGGCGCCGAGCCGGATACGAAAAGCCGGACCCGAGCGAGGTCGGCCGGGTGCTCCTCCACGTGGTCGCAGAGCCTTTGGTACATCGAGGGAACGCCGAAGAACATGGTTCCACCGGCCTGCAGCTCGGCCACCACCGCCTCCGGCGTGAACTGAATGAGCGTCAAGCTGCCGCCGCTCAAGAGGGTCCCGTTGAGGCCCATCGCAAGGCCGTGCAAGTGGAAGAGGGGCAGGGCGTGAACGAGGCGGTCGGCGCCGGTCCAGCGCCAGGCCTCGATGGCGCCCCGGGTCTGGGCCAGCAGGTTGCCATGGTCGAGCAGGGCGCCTTTGGGACGGCCGGTCGTGCCCGAGGTGTAAATGATCAAAGCGGGGCTCTCGGGCGTCAGTTCGGGCGGTGGGGGCGCCTTCTCGTCCTCTGGCAGGTCCTGGATCGGGACGACCCGGCGCCCGAGCGACTCCACCAGGGCCCGCCGCTCGCGGTCGGTAACCACCAGCGCGGGGTCGGAATCTTTCAGGATGTGCTCCGCTTCGGCCGCCCGGTAGGCTGGGTTGAAGGGCACGACGACCGCCCCCAGGCGCTCCGCCGCAAGGTAGGCCAGGATCCATTCGAGCGAATTGGGGGCGTAGATCCCGACCCGGTCGCCCTGCCGCAGCCCCAGGCCCGCCAGGCCGCCAGCGACGCGTTCTGTCCGCAGGCCGAGGGCTGCCCGGGTGAGCGTGCGATCGCCTTCAGTCAGGACCGCGCCCAGGCCCGGCCGGAGCAGGGCTTCCGGCAGGCTGCCGCTGCGCAGCCGGCGCCGCGTCTCTTCGAGATCGGCGATCACGGGAGCTTCAAGATCTCCGTCCTGACGCTCGCCACCATGGCGTCACCGGCTCGCTGCTCCACGAACCGGGCCACGCCTGCCATGACCTGGTCGGTGTGCCGGGCGTCATTGCTGACGCAGGCGATGGCGAGGTCGGCCAGCTGCCAGAGGTCGCCGTCACCGACCTCGGCGGCGGCCACGCCGAACTGGCTGCGAACCTGGCGGAGGAGGCCGCTCACGACCTGGCGCTTTCCCTTCAGCGAGCCGTTGTCGGGTAGGTGAAGCTGGATCCGGAGGATTCCCACGTTCATGCTCGACTCACTCTGCCTGCGATCATCTTTCAAGTGAACCAAGGTTCGCGGCTGGGAGGACCCGAAAGACCCTTCGACGCCCATGCGGGCCGCTGCCTGTGTCGGCTTCTCCGCTCCTCGCCGGACGCATCTTTGGATGCGCCCGGCTCCGGTGCTGGGCGCCTTCGTGGCATCGGTCGCCTGGATCGCCGAATTGCAGGGCGGGCCTCCCGGCCGTGAACCTGACTCACGCAATCGAGCTTGCTCGCGCGGGGCGCGGGCAGGCGGAGAAGGACCTCTTCGAGCACCTTCGCACGCCGAGCGTGAGCGCGCTCAGCGAGCACGCCGAGGATTGCCGGAAGGCGGCGGGCTGGCTACTGGAGCGCCTTCAGCGCATGGGGATGGACGCCCGCCTCGTCGAGGGCGACGGCCACCCGCTGGTCTTCGCCGAATGGCTCGGCCGGCCCGGCAAGCCGGTCCTCACGATCTACGGCCACTACGACGTGCAGCCGCCCGATCCGCTCGAGCTGTGGGTCACCCCGCCGTTCGAGCCGGCCGTTCGCGAGGGTCGCGTCTATGCTCGCGGATCGGTCGACAACAAGGCCCAGCACCTGGCCGACGTGAAGGCGCTCGAGTACGCCTTCGCTGCCGGGGGCCCGCCGCTCAACGTCCGGGTCTGGATCGAGGGTGAGGAGGAGGGGGGAGGCCCGGTTTTGCCGACGTTTGTGCGAGAGAACGCGGACAAGCTCCAGACCGACTATCTCTTCGTAGCCGACGGCGAGTTCATCCGCGAGGGCCTCCCCAGCCTGGAGGCGGGTCTGCGCGGCATCCTCTACACCGAGATCGAGGTCAGGGGCGGCGCCCACGACCTCCACTCGGGCCAGTTCGGGGGACTGGCGCCGAACCCGATGAACACGGTCGGACACATCATCGCCGGGCTCAAGGGCCGCGACGGGCGCGTCTTGATCCCGGGGTTCTACGACGACGTCCGACCGCCTGACCCTGACGAGGTGAAGCTCTGGGTCCCCATCCGGGAGGAGGACGTGCTCGACCAGACTGGCGCACCGGCGCTGGAAGGCGAGTCCCAGTTCAGCCTCGCCGAACGCCGGCAGACCCGGCCCACTCTGGACGTTCACGGCGTCCGGGGCGGATTCACCGGCGAAGGCACGAAGACGGTGATCCCCGCCGTGGCGGTGGCCAAGGTCTCGATGCGCCTGGTCCCGGAGCAGGACCCGGCCAGGGTCTTCGCCGCCTATGAGCGCTACGTGGGGGAGCTGGCAACTCCCGGCACCCGGGTCCAGGTGCACGAGATCCCCGAGTCCTCGAAGGCGCTCTCCTGCGACGTGAAGCATCCAGGCGTATTGGCCTTCCGGAGGGCGTGCGTGGCCGCCTTCGGGGCCGAGCCGGGCATTACGCGGGGGGGCGGGACCTTACCCGTGATGAGCGAGGTCGACGAGATCCTGCACCCGAACTGGCTGCTGACCGGTTTCGGGCTGCCCGGCGACGGCGCCCACTCGCCCAACGAGCACATGAGCCTGGAGCAGTACCACCGGGGGACCGAGCTGGTGCTCGATCTTCTCGACGAGCTGGGGAAGCTCTAACCTCTGTTTAGGGAATGCTCCAGCAGGCACTCGAACGCGCCCGCGCCGGTCGGAAAGAGGCCGAGAGCGACTTCTTCGAGTTTCTCGCCATCCCCAGCATCAGCTCGCTCAAGCGGCACCATGACGACACCCGCCGTGCCTGCAGCTGGGTAGCCGACAGATTGGCGCGGATGGGGATGAAGGTCGAGGTCGCGGAGATGCCCGGGGGCCGGCATCCCGTGATCGCCGCCGAGTGGCTCGGGAAGCCCGGCGCGCCGACCTTGACCGTGTACGGCCACTACGATGTCCAGCCTGTCGACCCGGTCGACGAGTGGGTCACGCCGCCCTTCACCCCAACTCTTCGCGACGGTCGCGTCTACGCCCGCGGCGCCTGCGACAACAAGGGCCAGGTCCTGGCCGGGATCAAGGCTGCCGAGCACGCTTTCGCCGCCGGCGGTCCGCCGGTCAACCTCCGCTTCCTGGTCGAGGGCGAGGAGGAGATCTCCGGCGACTCGCTGCCGCGCTTCGTACGTGAAAACGCGGCCCGACTCAAGACCGACTACCTGTTCCTCGCCGACGGCCAGTTCACCGCGCCTGGACTGCCCAACCTGCTGACAGCCCTGCGCGGCCTGCTCTACACGGAGATCCACGCGGCGGGCGCCGCGGCCGACCTCCACTCGGGCGTCTTCGGTGGAGCCGCGCCCAACCCGCTCAACACGCTGGCCCACGTGATCAGCGCGCTCAAAGGCCGGGACGGGCGCGTCACGATCCCTGGCTTCTACGACTCGGTCGTGCCGCCTGCGCCCGAGGAGGTCGAGGGCTGGCGGCACCTGCCCAAAGACGAGGCGACGCTGAAGCGGCTCATGGGCGTGACCGCGCTCGAGGGCGAAGCCGAATTCTCGCCCGTGGAAAGAACCTGGGCCCGCCCCACCCTTGACGTCCACGGCGTCATCGGCGGGTTCATCGAGGAAGGCTCCAAAACGGTCATCCCGGCGCGGGCCACCGCGAAGGTCAGCCTGCGGCTCGTGCCCGATCAGGACCCGGAAGTCATCTTCCAGGCGCTGGACGCGTATCTGCCGCAGCTGAGCACGCCGGGAGTGCGGCTCACGCTGGAGAAGATCAACTCGGCGCCGCCCGTGGTCTGTGGCGTCGAGCATCCCGGTGTCGGCGCCGCCTCGCGGGCCTTCAAGAAGGCCTTCGGGGCCGAGCCGGTTCTGGTGCGCGAGGGCGGCTCGGTGCCGGTCACCATCGACTTCAAGGAAGCCTTGAATCCGAACCTGCTCGTGACGGGCTTCGGCTTGCCCGACGACGCGCTGCACTCGCCCAACGAGAAGATGGACCTGGAGCAATACCACCGGGGCACCGAGATGGTCCTCTACCTGCTGGACGAGCTGGTTGCCGCCCATTAGCTCGGAGCTTCGCGAGCTCGCTCGGGACATGGTGGCGGTCGCCTACCTGAAGGGCGACTTCGTCCTGCGATCTGGCCGGCACTCCAATTACTACTTCGACAAGTACCTCTTCGAGACCGAGCCCGCCATCCTGCGCAGCCTCGGCCGGCACCTGGCGGCGCTGGTCCCGGCGGGAACCCAGCGCCTGGCTTGCCCGGAGCTTGGCGCGGTGCTGCTGGGAGGCGCCGTCTCCATGGAGACCGGGCTACCAATGTGCATCGTGCGCAAGGAGGCCAAGGACTACGGGACGTCGCGGGCCATCGAGGGGAAGCTCGAACCCCGCGACCGGGTGACCCTGGTCGAGGACGTGCTCACGACAGGCGGCGCGGCACTGGCGGCCGCCGAGAAGGTCCGGGCCGCGGGCGCCGAGGTGATCGCGCTGGTCGGCGTGCTGGACCGCGAGGAAGGCGCCGCCGAAGCGCTGGCGGCTGCGCGAATCCCCTTCCACCCTCTGCTGCGCAAGAGCGACCTCCCGATCAAATCGTGATCGTCGCCGGCGGGAAGGTGTACACGCCGGACGGGCCCCGCGAGGTCGACGTCCACATCGATGGCGAGCGCATCGCCCGCCTCCAGCTCTGGTCGAGCCCGACTGGCCCGGACGTGGTGGACGCCAGCGGGCTCTGGGTGCTGCCGGGCGCCGTCGACGCCCACGTCCATGGGCGGGACCCGGGCTTCCCCGAGAAGGAGACCTTCCAGACGTTGACCGCGGCCGCTGCCGCGGGCGGGGTCACCACGGTGCTCGACATGCCGAACACGCTGCCGGGGGTGGCGATGCGTGAGATCTTCGAGGCCAAGCGGCGCGCGGTCGAGACGAAGGCCGTGGTCGACTTCGGCCTCTGGGCCCTGCTCCGCAGCTCCTCGACCGAGGATGACGTGCGCGAACTGGCGGCGGCAGGCGCGAGCGGCTTCAAGGCTTACCTCGGCTACGCGGTGCGCCGCAGCACGGGCCAGGTCCTCTACTCGCCGGCCACGCTGGATCCCGACCTGGAGCCGCCTGCCAGCTACGGAACGATCGCCAGGCTGGCGCCCGCTCTCCGCGCGGCCGGCCGGCCGCTCGCGGTGCACGCGGAGGACCCTTCGATCCTGCTCTCGACCATGACCCGGATCGAGACCTACGCCGACCTGCTCGAGTCCAGGCCCGACCTTGCTGAGGGAGTGGCGGTGGCGGCGGTCGGCGAGCTCGCCGGGCGCCTCGGCCTGCGCCTCCACGTCGTCCACCTCGCCAGCCGGGCCGGCCTCGAAGCGCTGCGGAGGCTGCGGGGAGCGGTGGTCGAGCTGAGCGCGGAAACCTGCCCTCAGTACCTCTACCTGAGCGAAGCCGACTACGCCCGGCTCGGCCCCGTGATGAAGATGTATCCGCTCGTGCGGGGCGTGGCCGACCGCGAGGCGCTGGTTGCAGCTCTCAAGGCTGGCGAGATCGACACGGTTGGCAGCGACCACGCGCCTCACACCGACTACGAGAAGCTGCACCCGCAGCTGGCCGAGGCGCACGCCGGCAGCCCCGGTGTGCAGACCCTGCTGCTCAGCTGCCTCCAGCTGGCCGGTCCCGAGCTGGCCGCGCGCTTGACCGCCGAAAATCCGGCCCGGATCTTCGGCCTCGCCTCCAAGGGCCGCATCGAGCCTGGCAGGGACGCCGACCTGGTGCTGGTGGACCCGACTGCAAAGACGCTGGTGACGCCCGAGTGGCAGCGCTCGAAGCAGCGGCTCGCCGCCCTCGACGGCCAGGAGTTCGACTACGCGATCCGGTCGGTCTTGCTGCGGGGCGCACCGCCCGCCGAGAGCCGCGGACAGTTCTTGGCCCCGGCAGGCCTTGGCCCGGGCTAGCGGGGCCTGAGGTACGGGTTCGTCCGAATCTCGGCCTCCAGGCTCGTGGCGGGCCCGTGTCCTGGGTAGACGGCGGTGTTGAGCGGCAGCACGAGCAGCTTGCTCAGGATGTTGTAGAGCTGCTGCCGGAGGTCGGTCTCCGGCGCCTGCTTGCCGAGGCTGCCCGCGAGCAGCGTGTCGCCTGTGAAGAGGTGGTTTCCGAGCAGGAAGCAGAGGCTACCGGGCGTGTGACCGGGCGTGTGGATCACCCGCAGGTGAAACCCGCCCAGCTCGAGCTCGTCGCCATCCTTGAGGTAGAGGTCCGCCGACCTCAGGAAAGCCTTGGCGTCGGCGACGTGCATGCCGGTCTCGGCGCCGGTGCCTGCCTTGAGCGCATCCTTGCCGGCCAGGTGCCCGGGATGTCCGTGCGTGACGAGGATGTAGCGGAGCTTCGACCCGTCGAGCTGCCCGGCCAGCTTGGCTGCCGGCTCACCTGGGTCGATGACCGCCGCCTCGCCGCCCGCCAGGAGGACGAACGAGTTGACGTCCTTCTCCGTCCGCACTTTTACGATCGACAGCTTCGACATCGCGTTACCCGGTCTCTCCTCGGCTGTTCTGTCTACCGAAGAATGATTCTCCGGCTACTCCCGTCCCTGTTGCTGCTGTTGGCTGCTTGCGGATACGTGCCGGGCAGTCTGCCCGGCCAGCCGCTCAACCAGGTGGAGCTGAAGTACCGCATCATCGCCGCCGAGGGCACCCCCTTCGCCTGTGGGCCGCCGGTCGCTCGGGAGCCGCAGTTCGAGGCCGACCAGGCGTTTCCCACCATTCAGGCTGACCAGGCCACCTACCAGGCAATCCTCGCCCACGCTCGTCCGGCTGGCGATCCCTCCCAGCCCGGGTTCCGGCTGGCAGTCTACCGCGAGTGGCAGAAGCTCCAGGCCGTCCGTCTGACGCCGTCCGGCGACGGCTACCAGTTCAGTCTCCAGGTCTCGCCTTCCGGTAGGCAGGCGAAGCTCGTCACGGGCACCATCGACAGCTCCGGCAACATCACCAACGTCACGACGCAGTCGTCGGTGATCATGTGCCCGATCTGCCTGCCGGCGGCGGCGACGATCGCGACGCCCACCGGACCGGTCGCGGTCAGCCGGCTCCGGCCGGGCGAGCTGGTCTGGACGCTCGGTTCCGACGGGGCGCGAGTCGCCGCTCCTGTCCTCCGACTCGGGAGTGTGCCGATGCCGTTCGGACACGACGCGGTGCGGTTGGACCTGGCGGACGGCCGCTCGGTCAGCGGCTCGGCCGCCCATCCCACGGCTGACGGCCGCCGGCTCGGGGAGCTCGCCGTCGGCAGCCCGCTCGATGGCAGCAGGGTGGTCGCGGTCAGCCAGGTCCACCTGGTCGACGGCGGCACCTACGACCTGCTGCCCGCGGGGGCCACCGGCGACTATTGGGCCGACGGCGTCCTCCTCGGCTCGACACTGCGGTGAACTGTCGCGGCCGACCCCAGGCATCCGACGCCCCAGACCGCCGGGCGGCCTGCGGCCGCTGATGCCGGTGTCTCGGGGCCCGGCGCGGCATCGTCACGCATCTTCGGATGCGCTCCTTGCGGCGCCACCCGATCCTTGGCACCGACGGTCTGGAGGCGCCGGTCTTCGAGCCTTCGGCCTGCGGTGGGTTCGGCCACCACACCTCACCGGGTGAACTGTCGCGGCCGAACCCAGGCATCCGACGCCCCAGACCGCCGGGCGGCCTGCGGCCGCGGATGCCGGTGTCTCGGGGCGCGGCGCGGCGTCGTCACGCATCTTCGGATGCGCTCCTTGCGGCGCCACCCGATCCTTCGCACCGACGGTCTGGAGGCGCCGGTCTTCGAGCCTTCGGCCTGCGGCGGGTTCGGCCGCCACACTTCACCGGGTGAACTTGTCGCGGCCGCCACACTTCACCGGGTGAGAATCTGGGCGGTCGTCTTCGGGATCGCCGTCGCGGCGGTCTGCCTGTACTGGACGTTTGCCTACTTCCGCCGCCGCACGCGAGGACGCTGAACCGGCTTCGCGCGGGATTTGACTCAAAGGCGCAGGTGTGGTTACCTGGAATGGCCTGCCTGCGGGGGTGGGCGGGTATGGCCCTTCTCAAAACCTTGTTGGTGGCGATGGCCGCTTTCGCACTCCTCTCGGTCCCGGCTTTTGCCGCGCCGGTGGATGATGTGGCGGATGCGCCACCACCTCCCGTGGGCGCGCCGCAGCCTGCATACGAGCCCCTGGCCGCGGACAGCAGCGCACTGATTCCCAGCCTGGAAACGGTCGGCGACGTGGACCGCTTCCTGGCCCCGACCCCCCTTCACGGGATGGGCGCTGACTTCATCCGCGCCGAGGCTCGGACCGGGGTCAACGCCCGCTTCCTGGTCGGCATCACCTGGGTCGAGAACAACTCCGGCGCTTCCTACCTGGCCCAGACCCAGCACAACCTGTTCAGCTTCAAAGGGGACGGGCCGGGCGGCTGGCTCGCCTACTCCAGCTTCGAAGACAGCATCCGCCAGTCGTCTGACTTCATCGGCAGGGAGTACGCCCGCCCGGGCGGGAAGTTCTTCCACGGCGGGACCCTGGCGGCGATCGGCCACGTCTACGCTGAGGATCCGAACTGGGCGACTCGGGTGGCGAAAGCTGCCAACTCGATCGGGCCCAGCGCCGGGCCCGCCTATGCCGGAGCCGTCGCCATCCAGGGCCAGGAGGCGGACAAGGTCACGCTCGCGGTCACCAACGAGGGTTACGCGGCTTGGGACCTGGCCGGGGCGAAGAGCCTCTTGCTCCACTACCGCTGGTCGGGCGGCCGCGCGTCCATCACTGGCGACGCGACGCTGCCGGCTCCGGCCCTCCGCTCGGGCGGCGTGACCGAGGTCACGCTGTCCCCCAGCCCGCCCGACCGCGGCCACTGGACCTTGCAGGTGACCGCCGAGCTGGCCGGCGACGGCTGGGTGACCTCGCTGGGCGGCGATGCGCACGCCAGCATGCGCGTCGACTTCGGCGACGACCAGGCCTCGATGAGCCTGCCTAGCCGGGTTCGACCCTCCGCCACGTAAGCCCGGTCGCGGCGCCGAACTCCTCCGGCTCGACGAGCTCCGCGGGAGCGCGAGCGCCCGTCGCGTCGACCTTGCCGCGGGCCATCCGCATCGACAGCTCGGCCAGGGCTTCGCCGGTGAAGAGGTAGGGACCGCGGCCCTCGGCGAGCACCGCTCGCCGCTCGCCGGCCCGCGCCTCCACCTCCACCAGGCAGGCGAACTGGGCTTCCAGGTCGGCACCGCTCGGCCCTGCAGGGCCGCGCTCAAAGGCTGACCTCAGGAGGCCGCCCACGACGGGCAGACGGGCGGCCGCGCCGGCCGCCGCGATCAGCGCGGGCGGCACTTTCATGGCCAGGAAGGTCTGGACCTCGTCGACCTCGAGGTGGCGGGGCACCGTCACGGCCTCGCCACCGGCGATGCTGAGAGCGCGGACGCGCCCCCAGGGCACCTCGACCGAGCGGGCCTCCATCCCGACGATCCCGCTTGCCTGCCCCGCGGCCACCGTGCGGCGCGTGCCCCGCGAGGTGGCCAGCGACCGGCTCGCGTAGATGACGTCGACCCGGCGCAGCGGGCCGAGGCCGCGCGCGGCGAGCGCCGCGCCGAGGTCGCCGGGCACGTAGTCGAAGCCGAAGGCGGGCACTAACAGGGCGCCGGACCGCCGCGCCTCCGCGTCCTGCTCGAAAACCCAGCGCATGAACTCCCGCTCGCCAGTCGAATCGCAGTAGGGAAGGCCCAGGGCGAGCACCGCCTCGACCACCGGCCGCCCGGCTTCGAGGAAGGGGCCGGCGCAAGACACCACCGCGGCGCATCCCTGCAGCGCGTCGGCCAGGTGCGCGGCATCCCAGGCTGGAACCGCGTGCGGATCGCCCCCCAGCCGGGCCAGCTTCGCGGGGTCGCGCCCGATCGGACGCACACGAACGCCGCGCCGCCGCAGAGCCGCCAGCGTGAGTCCGCCGGTGAAGCCGGTCGCCCCGACTAGGGCGACCAGGGGCGCCTCGTCCTGGCTGCTAGTCTTCCGCGCTCCGGAGCTTGTCGCGGAGGCCGTCGTAGCGCTCGAACTTGTCGAGCGGGAGCTTCCGCGCCTTGTCCGGGTACTTGGCGACCTGGATTGCGTCGAGGAGGAGCTCGATCTCATCCGGAGTCAGGTTGACCGCGCGCAGCAGCTTTTCCGTGGGCGGCCGCCGCTCGAGGGCCTCGGAAATGATGTTCTCGGTCTCGGCGACCTCCAGCTTGGTGGGCCGGAAGATCTCCTCAGAGCCGACCAGCGAAACTCTCTTGAATTTGCTCATTTCATTTGTGGTTTCCGATCACCGCCTGTGCCAGCTCGCGGTAGCCCTTCGCGCCGTCGGAGGTGCCAGCGTACTGGAGGATCGAAGCCCCCGCCAGGGGGGACTCCGCGAAACGGATCGAATCTTTGATCGCGAAGGGATAGACGGCGTCCCCGAAGTGTTCGCGAACCAGGCCCAGGACCTCTTGGGAATGGAGGGTGCGGCCTTTGAAGATGGTGGGCAGGATGCCGTCCACCCGGAGCTGCGGGTTGAGCTTCGCGCGCACCCGGTCGATGGTGTTGAGGAGCTGCTGCATCCCCTTCATGCCGAAGTACTCGCATTGCAGCGGGATGATCACCTCGTCGGAGGCCACGAAGGCGTTGATGGTCAGCAGCGAGAGCGAGGGCGGGCAGTCGATCACTATGAAGTCGTAGCGGCGGCGGGCCGGCAGCAGCTTCTCCTTCAGGACCCCCTCGCGGCCGATCTCGTTGAAGAGCTGCCCTTCGGCGCCGGCCAGCTCGATGTTGGCGGCAACGTAGTGCACCCCCATCGACTCGTTCACCTGCACGACGTCGTTGATCGTCGTCTCCGGGTCGACCAGCAGGTGGTAGATGGTCTGGTGGATGTCGTCGGGGGTCTTGACGCCCATGTTGATGGTGAGGTGGGCCTGGGCGTCGAGGTCGATGAGAAGGACCCTCTGCTCGGCCTCTGCCAACGCGGCTCCCAGATTGACGGCGGTGGTGGTTTTGCCGACGCCTCCCTTCTGGTTCGCGATGGAGATGGTCCGCGCCATTCGCACGCGAGTCTACCCGATGGTTAGTTCGGGCGGAAGCCAGCGACGCCTCCCATACAATACGGCGCGCTGTGCAGCCCCTGATGTTCCTGGCGACGGCGGTCTCGCCAGGCGCCAGTCCCACCCCGGCGGCGGTTGCCAGCGGCTCATCGACGCTGCCGGTTCTCGACGGCGTGATCGTGCTCGTCCTCCTCGTCGCCCTGGTGATCGGCTACCAGAAGGGCATCATCACGCCCCTCATGACGTACCTCTTCTTCTTCGGCTCGCTGTTCCTGATCTACCGCGACCGCACCGCTTACCTGAATGGGGTCGAGAAGTACCTCCACCTGAACATCGTCCTGGCGATCTTCTTCGCGCTCCTGATCGGGGTGGTGGCCGGGTACATCGGCAGCATCGTCGGTCAGGCGCTTCACCGGATGCCGATCGCGCGGGGCATCGACGGCTTCCTCGGCATCTTCCTCAACGTCGCCATCTCCCTGGCGGCGATCTACTTCGTCCTCTCCGGGCTGATCACGCTGGACAAGGCGTTCACGCCCATCCTCAACAGCGCCAAGCTCACCCAGGCGCAGGTCACCACTCTCAACAAGGTGATCCAGTCCAACCCCCTCGCGGTCGCGCTGATCGACCCCAACGACTTGAAGAAGCTCCAGGACCAGGCCAAGAAGGGCCAGCAGGCGAGCCTCGACAGCGTGACTGAGCTGAACAACCTGAAGAGCTTCTATGAGGATTTCATCCGGCCTCAGCTGAAGTCGTCCAAGGTGGCGCCGTACGTGATGCGAGTGGGGCAGCGCATCCCGCTCCTGGGCCACTACGGCCCGAACGACCTCCCCAAATAGGCTGACGTGAACCTGGAGGGTTTACGGCCCTGGGGTGGTCTGGCCGGCGCCGCGCTGGAGGAAGCCGACGTGGTGGTTGCCGGGATCCCCTACGACGGCTCGGCCACCTATCGCAAGGGCGCCGCGCTGGGGCCGGACCGGGTCCGCGAGCTGAGCGCCGTCATGCCACCGGTGACAGAGGACGGCCGCAGCCTTGGCGAGCTCAAGGTCCACGACCTCGGCAACTTAGATCCCGGACCGGAGATCGAGCACGGCTGGCAGAGCGTGGCCGCGCGCCTAGCGGCTTTGCCGGCCGACGCGATCCTGACAGTGGTCGGCGGCGACCACTGCGCCATGATCCCCGTGCTTGCCGCCCAGGCTCGGCGCCACTCCGGGTTGCGTCTGGTCTGGGTTGACGCGCATCCGGACCTCTGCAACTTCAGCCGGGGCGGCCGCTGGACGTGCGGCTGCGCGCTCCGCCGTGGGCTGGAGGCGGCTCAACTCAGCCCAGCAGACCTCATGCTGGCCGGGCCGCGCGATTTCGATCCGGAGGAGGTGGAGTACGCCACCGGCCAGGACGTGACGCGGATCTGGTCGGCGGAGCTGGCGCGCGATCCCATCGCCGCCGGCCGGCGGTTGGGCGAGGTGGCGGTCGGGCATCCGCTGCACATCTCCTTCGACATCGACGTCCTCGACCCCGCCTTTGCGCCGGGCACCGAGATCCCGTCGGGCGGCGGAATCAGCACAAGGCAGGCGCTCGACTTCCTGGCCGGTCTGGCGGAGGGCAGCCGGCTGGTCGGGTTCGACGTGGCCGAGGTCGCCCCCAACCTCGATCAGAATGACATCACGAGCCTTGCGGCACTCAAGCTGATTTTCGAGTTCTGGGGGCGAGCATGGAAACCGCGGATGTAGCCATCGTGGGCGGCGGCGTCATGGGCTGCGCCCTCGCTTACCAGCTCGCCTCGCGCAAGGTCGACGTGCTGCTCCTCGAGCGCGGCCAGCTGGGAGGCGGCTCCACCGGTAAGAACGCCGGCGGCGTCCGCCAGCAGTTCTCGAACGAGGTCAACGTGCGGATCCAGATGCTCGCGGTACGCCTGCTGCGGGACTTCGAGCAGGAGATCGGGGTGCCCGCCGACTTCCGTCAGATCGGCTACCTGTTCGCGTTGACGCGGGCACAAGATGTCAAGGACTTCAGAGAGCTGGTCGACATGTGGCACCGGGTCGGCCTTTCGGATGCCCGCTGGCTCTCGCCCGAGCAGGCGCGCGAGCTGCTCCCCGCGCTCGGAATCGAAGACGTCCTTGGCTGCACCTTCTGTCCGACGGATGGGATCGCCAGCCCTGATGCGGTGACCCAGGGCTATGCGGGCGCGGCCCGACGATTGGGCGCACGGCTTCGGGAAGGCGTCGGAGTCACCGGCATCGAGCTCGCGGCCGGCCGCGTCAGCGGCGTCATGACGACCGCCGGGGAGTTCTCGACGCGCGTCGTCTTCAACTGCGCCGGGCCATGGTCGAAGGCAGTCGGCGAGATGGCGGGAGCGGTCATCCCCGTCGAGCCGCACCGGCGGCACATCTGGGTCACCGGACCAGTTCCGGAGGTGACCCGCGACACCCCGATGACAGTCGACTTCGCGACCACGTTCTACTTCCACCCGGAGGGCGACGGAGTCCTCTTCGGGATCGGCGAGCGCGGCGACGAGCCAACCTTCGAGACGGCGGTCGACGAGCGGGCCCTGGAGCGGGCGATCGAGGTCGCCTTGCGGCGGCTGCCGGCCTTGGAACACGCCGGGATCAAGACCGGCTGGGCGGGCCTCTACGAGACCACGCCCGACCACCAGGCGATCCTGGGGCCCGTGGAAGAGGTGCCCGGCCTCTGGTGCGCCTGCGGCTTCTCGGGCCATGGGTTCATGCAGGCACCGGCGGCTGGACTGCTGCTGGCCCAGCAGCTGGTGCAGGGTCGCGCCGACATCGACCTTTCCGCCCTCCGGCCAGGCCGGTTCAGGGCGGGGGCGCTCCTGGCCGAAAAGAACGTGATCTAGGCAGGGTCGGGGCCCGGGCCGAAGGCCAGGGGCGGCGCCGAGTGGCGCCGAAGGGGGGCAGCGGCGTGCGGAGCGCGCCGCGCCGCCGGAGTCAAGACCGCGCACAGCGCGCCGCGAGCGTGAGCGAGCGGGCTTGGAGTCTTGACGCCGGCGTTGTCGGGGGGGCGGAGCCCCCCAGGTAGAGAGCGTGGCAGCCCTGGGGCGTGGTTGGGAGGGGGTTATTGCTCGCGGGTCCGGCGGCGCTCCTGCTCCTGCTTGGAACGGGCCGCCCAGGCCACCAACCCCAGCTCGAGCGAGGTGAGGACCAGCATCACCGCGAAGACGGCGACGCCGGCCAGGACGCTGCCTGTCGC
>CATPBK010000051.1 GCA_955652705.1 Candidatus Dormiibacterota bacterium
CTAGCGCTGAGGGTCGTTCTTGTGCTCGCTCAGGGCTCATGGGGCTTGTTCCGGCTGAACTTTACGCCGCCGCTTCTCGGCCTCGATGATGGCGGCGATGTCCCGGGCGGCCTGATCGGCGTTCTCGTTCACGACCACATAGTCATAGAACGGCGCCAACGACATCTCCCATTCGGCCAGCTTCTGGCGTTCGCGCATCACCTCGGGCGGCTCCGCACCCCGCTGGCGCCGCCGCTTCATGAGCTCGTCCATCGACGGCGGCTGAATGAAGATGAAGATCGCGTCCGGGCGCTCTTTGCGGACTGTCTCGGCGCCCTGGACGTCGATTTTCAGGATCACGTCGAGTCCGCGTCTCTGGGCCTTCTCGACGCGCGTTCGCGAAGTGCCGTAGAGGAAGCCGTTGATCGTCGCGTGTTCCAGCAATTCATTTCGCGCGAGCAGCTTCCGGAACTGCTCCTCGTCGACGAACGTGTAGTGCTTGCCGTCGACCTCGTAGTCGCGCTTCGGCCGGGTCGTGAACGACACGGAGTAGTGCAGGTTGGGGTTCGCCTGGAGCAGCTTCTCGATCACCGTGTCCTTGCCGACGCCGCCCGGCCCCGAGATGACGAACAGGAGCCCGGTCGGCTCGTCGCTCATCGCAAAGACTCGAGGAACTCGGCGAAATCGGTCGGGGGCGGCGCCTCGAAATGCATCTCCTCGCCGGTCGCGGGGTGCCGGAGCCGGAGGCGCCAGGCATGCAGCATCGGCCTGGGCGCCAGGCCGCCGCCGCCGTACTCGCGATCGCCTGCCACCGGGTGCCCGAACGCGGCCAGGTGGACCCGAATCTGGTGGGTTCGGCCGGTTTCCAGTTCGCAGCGGAGGAGCGTGTGGCCGCGCAGCGCCTCCAGGACGGCGTAGCGCGTCCGGGCGAAGCGACCGGAAGCGACCACCGCCATCCGTTTGCGGTCGCGCGGATGGCGGCCGATCGCGCCCTCCAGGACGCCGGACTGGCCGCGGATCGAGCCGGTTGCGATCGCCAGGTAGGAGCGGGCCATCTCCCGGCGCGCCAGCTGTCCGGAGAGCTCCCGGTGCGCTCGGTCGGTGCGCGCCGCCACGATCAGTCCCGAGGTGCCCCGGTCCAGGCGATGGACGATGCCGGGCCGGGCCTCGCCACCCGACGTCGACCAGACGCCGCCCCGGCCGAGCAGAGCGTGGACAAGAGTCCCCGTGAAGTGACCGGCGGCGGGGTGCACCACCATCCCCGCGGGCTTGTCGATGACCAGCAGCTCCTCGTCCTCGTAGAGCACCGCCAGCGGGATCTGCTCCGCCGCCGGGCGAAGATCAGCGGGCGTGGGCAGGCGGAACTCTACAACATCGCCCGCCCGGAGCTGGTCGGCGGGCCGGGCCAGCTTGCCGTTGACCAGCACCGCGCCCTGGCGGACCAGCCGCCCCGCCGCCGAGCGCGTCAGCTCCGGCGCCTGCTCGCTCAAGAAGCGGTCGAGGCGGCCGGCCGGTCCGCTCGCCGTCAGCCGGGGGAAGGCCGCCTCCGGAGCAGGTACCCGGCCGCCAGCAGCACGACGCCGGCCGAGATCGCGGAATCGGCAACGTTGAAGGTCGGCCACCAGTGCAGCGCGATGAAGTCGGTGACCGACCCCTGGGTAAGCCGGTCGTAGCCGTTCCCCAGCGTGCCGCCAAGCACCAGGCCGAGGACCGCGTGCATCCAGATCGGCCCACTGTGGCCCACTTCGTAGACGATCAAGGCCACCGCCACGACCGCGGAGACCAGCAGGAATATCGGTGCGCTGAGTGTGCAGAGGCTGAAGGCGCCGCAGGCGTTCTGGAGGTGCTGGATCCAGACCAGGTGGTCGATCACGGCGACCTCCGAGCCGGGTGCGATCGACGACACGACCAAGCTCTTGGTGACGCGGTCGGCGGCGAACACGCCGACCGCGATGCCCGCGAAGAGCAGGCGGGGCCAGGCCGCGGTCAGGTGACCTGCTTCAGGCCAAGCCACACTTCCTCACCGTCGATCTTCACGGACTTGCCGGAGACCCCTTCCGCGCGACCGCGGTTGAGCTCAACCGAAAGCGTCTCGGCCTTGATGTAGTCCGCCTGCGACGCGAACGCGCGCGCGACTTGCCCGTCAGCGTCGTACCAGGTCTGGATCCGATCCTCGATGTTGAAGCCGGAGTCCTTGCGGAGCTGCTGGATCGCCCGCACGATGTCGCGCGAGAGGCCCTCCAGCCGGAGCTCCTCGGTGATGTTCGTGTCCAGGCTGACCCCAGCACCGCCGAACTTCAGCTGCTTCACGTTCAGCTCGTCGCGGACGATGCCGGCGATCTCTTCGGGCAGCGGGTCGCCTGGGAGCACCGCCGCGTTCAGCGGCTGGCGAACCTTGAGATGGGCCGCGTCGCGAGCGGCCAGGCCGGCTTCGACCGCGCGCCGCGCGGCCGCCATCTGGGTCTCCAGACCGGGGTCGTGCGCGCCCACCTCGGCAGTCGGGAAGTCGGCCAGGTGGACGCTTCGCTCGCCCGTCAGGTTCCGGTACATCGCCTCGGCGAGGAAAGGCACGAACGGGGCCAGGAGACGCGCCACAGTCACCAGCACCTCGTGGAGCGTCTGGTAGGCCGCCGTCTTGTCCGCGTCCGACTCGCTCTTCCAGAAACGCCGCCGGGAGCGGCGCACGTACCAGGTCGAGAGGTCTTCGACGAAGGCCTCGAGCGGCCGCGAGGCGCCGTTGACGTCGTACCGCTCGAGGGCGACGTCAGCCGTGCGCACCAACCCGCTGAGCCGGGAGAGCAGCCAGCGATCCAAGACCGGCCGCTGCCCCACCGGGACCGCGGCGCGCCCAGCCGGATCGAAGCCATCGATCCGGGCGTAGGTGACGAAGAACGAGTAGACGTTCCAGAGCGGCAGCATGAAACGCCGCACGACCTCCTGGAGGGCTTGCGGCCCGACGCGGTAGCTCTCCCCTACCGGCGCGGTGAAGAAGATCCAGCGGATCGCGTCGGACCCGAAGTGGTCGAAGACATAGTTCGGGTCGAGGACGTTGCCGCGCGACTTGCTCGCCTTCTGGCCGCGCTCGTCGAGCACGTGGCCCGTGCAGATCACGTTCTTGTAGGCGTTGCGGCCGAAGAGGATCACCGACTCAGCGAGCAGCGAATAGAACCAGCCCCGCGTTTGGTCGACAGCCTCGGCGATGAAGTCGGCCGGGAAGGTCTCTTCGAAGAGCTGCTTGCCGTGCTGCGGGTAGCCGCGCTGGGCGAACGGCATGGCGCCCGAGTCGAACCAGCAGTCGAGGACCTCCGGGATCCGCCGCATGGTCCCGCCGCACTTGGCGCAAGGCAGCGTGACCTGGTCGATGTGAGGCCGGTGCAGATCGGCGTCACGCGGCAGCCCGATCTCCTCGGCGGACTCGACGCAGCGCGACTCCTCGCAACTTTCGCAGACCCAGAAAGGCAGCGGCGTGCCCCAGTAGCGCGAGCGGGAGATCGCCCAGTCGACGTTGTTGGCGAGCCAGTCGCCCATGCGGCCGGTGCCCATGTAAGGAGGCACCCAGTTGGTCGCCGCGTTCTGACTGACCAGCTTCTCCTTGCGGTCGGTGGTGCGCACATACCAGGAGTTGAGGGCGTAGTAGATGAGCGCCGTGTCGCACCGCCAGCAGAACGGGTAGGTGTGCCGGACGACAGCCTCCTTGTAGAGCAGCCGGCGTTCGCGCAGGTCCTCGACGATGAGCGGGTCGGCGTCCTTCACGAACAGCCCGGCGAACTTCTCCACCTCCGGGATGAAGCGCCCGCGGAGGTCGACCGTGTGGCGGAAGGGGATGCCTTTCTCCTGGCAGAGGCGGAGGTCGTCGGCGCCGTAGAGGGCCGACGTGTGCACGATGCCCGTCCCTTCCTCAGTGGACACGAAGTCGGCGTCGACCACGTACTGCGCCCGCCCTTCGGACGGCACTGAATATGGATAGAGCGGCTCATAGTCGAGGCCGGCCAGGTCCTGGCCGCGCATCCGCTCGACGACCTCGTACTCGCCCTCCAGCGCGTCCGCCCGCGCCTCCGCCACGATGACGTTCTCCTGGCCCTGGCGCACCTTCAGGTAGCCGATGTCCGCGCCCACGGCGAGGGCCACGTTTCCCGGGAGCGTCCAGGGCGTGGTGGTCCAGGCCAGCAGGCTGGTCTTGGGGTCGGACTTCAAGCGGAAGCGCACGTAGACGCTCGGGTCGGGCGTGTCGTCCTTGTAGCCCTGGGCCAGCTCATGGCTCGAAAGGGGCGTCATACAGCGCGGACAGTAGGGCGCGACGCGGAAGCCGAGGTAGACCAGCCCCTGGTCCCACATCTGCTTCAAGGCCCACCAGACCGACTGGATGTAGTCGGAGTGGTAGGTCCAGTAAGCGTTGTCGTAGTCCTGCCAGAAGGCCATCCGCTCTGACATCTCGCGCCACTGGCGGACGTAGCGATGGACGGATTCCTTGCAGCGCTCGTTGAACTCGGCGACGCCGTACTCCTCGATCTGCTGCTTGCCGGAGATCTTGAGCTCCTTCTCCACCTCCAGCTCCACCGGCAGCCCATGCGTGTCCCAGCCGGCCTTGCGCTCGACGAACCGGCCCTTCATGGTCCAGTAGCGCCCGAAGACGTCTTTGAAGGCGCGCGGCAGGATGTGGTGCGTACCGGGCTTGCCGTTGGCCGTGGGCGGCCCTTCGTAGAAGACGAAGCGAGGAGCGCCCTCGCGGATGCGCAGGCTCTCCTCGAAGGTCTGGTCCTGCTTCCAGAACTCGACGAGCTCGCGCTCGAGCGCGGGAAAGCTCACCTTCGGATCGACCGGCTCGAATACGGCTCTTGCTTCTTTCATAGAAAAACCCGTCCCAAAACACTCCTGGGACGAGTCTTCACCGCAAGACCCGCGGTACCACCCAGGTTCCCAGGGGCTGCCACCCCGGGCGCTCTGAGGTCCGGCTCGGGAGTGATCTCGAGCTTCCGCCGCCTGCCTGCCCGGATCTCACCTCGACCGGGCTTCTCTGTAAGGCCGCGGGCGGAGCCTACCTGTCTCCGTCAGCGCCGTCGTGGATAGCAAATCTAACACCGCAACCAGATGCCGTTCATCTGGGTGATGTTTCAGGCCAGAGCGGGACTCTTTCGGACGGCCTCCCCCGACTCGACGCTCATCCGGAGCCCGCCCTTCGGTCGCAGGGTGATGGAAGGCTGCGGCTCGACCCGCCAACCGGGAAGGGAGCGCAGCCGGAACTTGCGCAGCACGGTCGCGAGCACCAGCGTGGCTTCCAGCGTCGCGAAGTTGCTGCCCAGGCACATCCTCGGCCCCCCTCCGAACGGGAAGTAGGCGTAGCGGGGCAGGCGCTTGGCGAGGCCGTCCGCCCAGCGGTCGGGCAGGAAGGCGTCGGGGTCGTCGTAGAAGCGCGGGTCGCGGTGCATCGCCCAGGGGCTCATCAGCGTGACCGCGCCGGCGGGCACGCGCAGGCCGTCGAGCTGGCAGTCGCGCAGGCAGAGCCGGCCAAAGCCGTAAGCCGGTGGGTAGAGGCGGAGGGCCTCGGCCAGGACCATCTCAGCGAAGCGGAGACGCGACATGTCGGCGTACGTCGGCCGGTTGTCGCCGAGTACCGACTCGAACTCTTCGACCAGCCGGGCCTCGACATCCGGGTGGCTCGCCAGCAGGTGCCAGGTCCAGGAGAGCAGGGTCGCGGTCGTCTCATGGCCGGCGAAGAAGATGGCGATCGAGACGTCGCGGACCTGGCGGTTGCTCATCGGCCGCCCGTGCTCATCCTTGGCGCGGATCAGCATCTCGAAAAGGTCGGGCCCATCGGCTCCGGCGGCCCGCCGCTCCCGGATCATCCGGTTGAGCTCCTTGTTGAGTCGGTAGAGGGCGCGCACGAACCTGAGCGTGCGCAGATTCGGGATGATCACGGGAAGGGCGAGCAGACTGCCGGCCCGGTCGGCGAAGTCCTCCATGACGATGGCGATCGCGTCGCGAGCGTCGCCGCGGTAGCGGCTGGCGTCGATGCCGTAGAGCGTCTTGGCCACGATCTCCAGGGTGAGGCCCGACATATCGGCGCTGATGTCGCGCGCCTCGCCCGCGCGCCAGCCGGCCAGCATCCGCTCAGTGAGGTCAACCATGTCCGTGCCATAGCTCTCCAGCCGCTTGGAGTGGAAGGCCGGCATCGCCAGCTTCCGCTCATGCAGCCAGGAGTCGCTATCCGCGATCTCGATGCTCCCGCGGACAAGCGGGTTGAAGAGCGGCCGCAGGTAGTCCTTGCTGAAGTGGTCGCGGTGCACACCCAGGACCTGGCCGATCAGCTCGGGGTCGTTGAGGAAGAGAACCTGGGTTCGCCGGATTCGGAGCTGGGCGTAGTCGCCGCCCTCGCGGGAGAGCCGCCGGAAGAGGCCCAGGCGGTCGCGCCGGAACTCGTCGAGACTGCCGGCGAGGAGGCTCGGGGCTCGGACCGCGGTCACGCCAGTAGCCTAACTTCTTGAGGGGCACCGGCGGGCCGGGACGCCCCTCCTAGAGGCGGCCGGCCAGGTTGATGATCACCAGGAGCAGGAAGCTCACGATCATCGGCGAGAAGTCGAGCGGCATCCCCCCGCCGCCGGCGGGGATGGCGTTGCGCACCGGCCGCAGGAGCGGCTCCGTGAGCCTGATCGCGAAGGTGTGGATCTGGTTCTTCGGGTAGGGCTCGATCCAGGAGAAGACCACGCGGACCAGGATCAGGATGAGCAGCGCGTAGCAGACCAGCTGGATGAAGCCGGCGAAGATGAACATCTCGGTGCCCCTGGCTCTTACCCGAAGAGGGCCCGGCCCAATCGCAACATGGTGCTCCCCTGGCGGAGGGCGACCTCGAAGTCGTCAGTCATGCCCATGGAAAGGATTGGTAGGGGGCGGCCAAGCGCCTGCTCACAGTCGGCCCGGAGCCTGGCCAGCTCGGCAAAGGCCGGTTCCGGGTCGCCGTCCAGGGGCCCCATCCCCATCAGGCCGCGGAGGTCGAGCAGCCGGTCGAGGGCTCGCGCCAGCGCCACCGCGGACTCGGGCGGCACGCCTTGCTTGGCGGCCTCCCGGCTGACGTTCACCTGCAGGAGAATCGGCTGAGCGGGCGCCCGCCGCGCGATCTCCTCGCCGAGGCGCTCGGAGTCGACGCTCTGGATGAGCGCGAAGCGCCCCGCCGCCTGGCGCACCTTGTTGGTCTGCAGGTGGCCGATCAAGTGCCACTCGGCGCCCGCCATCCCCTCGAGCTTGGGCAGCGCCTCCTGGATACGGTTCTCGCCGAGCGCCAGTCCGAGCTCGATCGCCTCCCGGCAGGCCGCAAGCGGCCTGCCCTTGGTCACCGCCACGATCTTGATCGCGGCGGGGTCGCGCCCGGTGTGCGCGATCCGCTCGCGGATCCTAACTAAGCGCGACGACAGCCGCGAAGCGAGAGCCATCGGGAGATCGCCGGTGGGAGAAGAACTGCGGCGACTCGAGGGTGCAGATTTCAAGCGCCTCCATCCGGTCCCTCCGGACGCCGGCCTCAGCGAGCTGGCGGCGGTTGGCCTCGCGCAGGTCGAGACGGAGGCGGTCCCCCCCACCCGGCGCCAGGACCGCGGGCGGAAAGAGGTCCGCGAACTCGGGGCCGACCTCGTAGCAGCGGCCGCAGATGCAGGGTCCGAGGCCGACGACCAGGTCTTCGGGTCGGGAGCCGAAATGGGCCTGGAACGCGGCCACCAGCGCGCCCGCGACGCCGCCGTTGGTCCCCCGCCAGCCGGCGTGCGCGAGGCCGATGGCGCCTGCCTCGGGGTCGAAGGCGAGCACCGGAAGGCAGTCCGCGTAGGTGGCGAAGAGGGCGACATCCCGCCGGTTGCTGACGAGTCCGTCCACGCCAGGGATCAGCTCGACCGGTTCGTCGACCCTGGCCACAGTGCACCCGTGGACGGCCCCGGCGACAGTGAACGCGCTCGGGTCGACGCCAAGCTCTTCGGCGAAGCGCCGGCGTGCGGCGAGGACCGGCGAGGCGTCGGGCGCGTGCGTCAGTCCGACCGAGCCGGTCTCGGTGGTCGAGAAGCCGTGGACCAGCCCTGATCGCGTGAGAGTCGGGAGGCGGACCACCGCACTAAGACGTTAGCGGCGGGAGGAGAGGACCTGCTCGATCTCCCGCTTGACCTGCTGGAGGTCCATGAACTCTCGGTAGACCGATGCGAACCGGATGTACGCCACTTCATCCAGGATCCGCAGCCGCTCCATCACCATCTCGCCGATCTCCCGGCTCGGGATCTCGGCCCGGCCGCTGTTGCGCAGCTCTGCCTCGATCTCGTCGACGATCGCCCGCAGGCGCTCGGGGGAGATGTCGCGCTTCTCGGTCGCCTTCTTCAAGCCCGAAAAGAGCTTCTGGGGATCGAAGTCCTCCCGGCGGCCGTCCTTCTTGGTGACGAAAAACGGCACGGCTTCGATCCGCTCGTAGGTGGTGAAGCGCTTGGTACAGGCCAGGCACTCGCGGCGGCGGCGGATGGCCTCGCCGATCTCAGAATCGCGCGAATCGACGACTTTGAGATCGTGGTGGCCGCAGTATGGGCATCTCATAACAGGACGATGACCCCAAGATATTGGGGTCACCATCCTACTTGAGTCAAGCCCCTTGTGGCCTGCCTCCCGCGGAAAAGTCGGTTGGGGCCGGCTAGGAGCGATGCCTGAGAAAGGCCGGGATGTTGATGTCCTCGTCGTCGGTCCCGAACTCCGGCTTGGCCGGCTGCTCCGCAGGGAGGAAGCTGGAGCGGTCGCTGCGAGCCGACTCGAACTGCGAGCTCGGGATCTTGCCGCCTCCGAACCCGGTCGCGATAACCGTGATCTTGACCTCTCCTTGCATGCGGTCGTCCGAGACGACGCCGAAGATGATGTTCGCGTTCGGGTCGGCGGAGGCCCGCACGATCTGAGCCGCCTTGGTGATCTCGTGCAGGGTCAGGTCGCGGCCGCCGGTGATGTTGAAGAGGATTCCGCGGGCGCCGTCGATGGAGGTCTCCAGGAGCGGGCTGGAAACGGCCTGCTTGGCGGCGTCCTCGGCGCGGCTGTCACCTGACCCGAAGCCGATGCCCATGAGGGCCTCGCCGGCCTCCGACATGACCGCCTTGACGTCGGCGAAGTCGAGGTTGATGACGCCCGGGTTGACGATCAGGTCCGCAATGCCCTGAACGCCCTGGCGCAGTACGTCGTCGGCGATCCGGAAGGCGTCCTCCAGGCTGGTCTTGTGGTCGACGACCTGGGCCAGCCGGTCGTTGGGGATGACGATCAAGGCGTCGACTTTGTCACGGAGGTTCTTGATGCCCTCCTCCGCCGTCTCGTTGCGGACCTTGCCCTCCCAGCTGAACGGCCGGGTGACGACACCGATGGTCAGAGCGCCGGCCATTTTCGCCAGCTCGGCCACCACCGGGGAGGAGCCGGTCCCGGTGCCGCCGCCCATGCCGGCGGTGATGAACACCATGTCGGAGTCCTTGACCAGCTCGGAAAGCTCGGCCCGGCTCTCATCGGCGGCATCGCGACCCTTGGTCCAGTCACCGCCGGACCCCAGTCCGCGCGTCAGTTTGCGGCCGATGTTCACCCGGGTGTCGGCCTGGCAGCGGCCGAGCGCCTGGAGGTCGGTATTGACGGCGATGAACTGGACGCCCTTCAAGGCGGCCGAGATCATCCGGTTGACCGCGTTGCCGCCGCCACCGCCCGCCCCGACCACCTTGATCCGCGCCCTGCCGTCCTGCATTTGGTCCCGCTCATTCATAGGTGCCTCCACTGCATCGTATTTGAGTTGATTCGTTCGCCTAAAAAAAGTCACGCAGCCACCGGACCGACTTCTGGTACGTCGCCGTCACGTTGCCGCCGTTCAAGTGCTTTCCATTGGTCACTGGCTGCAGCTTCGAGCCCCAGCGCACGAGTCCGACACTTGTCGCGAACGAGGGCCCGCTCACGCGGTCGGCCAGGCCGCCCACACTCTGGGGCAGGCCGAGCCTGACCGAGGAGTTGAAGACCTGGCCGGCGGCGTCGATGGTGCCCAGCAGCCGGGCGCTGCCGCCTGTCACGACCAGGCCGGCGGGCAGGAGGCCGTCGTAACCGCAACGCCTGACCTCCTCACGCGCCATCTGGAAGATCTCGCGCACGCGGGGACCGATGATCTCGGCCAGGTAGCGCCGGGGCACCGCCTGGACGCGGTCACCGCCTACCTCGTGGACCTCGATCTTCTCCTCGGGTGGGATCACGCCGGTCAGGGTGTGGCCGTAGTTGAGCTTCAGGGTCTCGGCTTCGTCGAGCGTGGTCCTGAGGCCGATCGCGATGTCGCTTGTGATGTGGTTGCCGCCCACCGGGAGGACGGCCAGCTGAAGGGCGGCGCCCTCGTTGAAGATGACCACGTCGGTGGTGCCCGCGCCCAGGTCCATCAGCCCCACGCCGAGCTCCATCTCGTTCGGCGAGAGGACTGCCTGCCCCGCCGCCAGGCCCTGGCTGACCACGTCCTCGACGTCGTAGCCGGCCTGGTGGACGCACTTGATCACGTTCTGAACGCTGGTCTGGGCTCCGGTCACGATGTGGGTCTCGACCTCCAGGCGGGTGCCGGTCATGCCGGCCGCCTCTTTCACGCCCTCCTGCCCATCGACGGTGAAAGTGCGCGGGATCACGTGGATGAGCTCCCGGTCGCTAGGGACGCTGACGGCGCGGGACGCGTCGACCACCCGGCTCACGTCGTCTTGCCCGATCTCGCGGTCGGGCCGGGCGACGGCGATGACGCCCCGGCTGACCTGGCTGGTCAGGTGTGGTCCGCCCAGCGAGACGACCACCGAGTCGAAGCGGACGCCGGCCATCCGCTCGGCGGATTGGGCCGCCTGGTGAATGGCCTGGACGGTCTTATCGATGTTCACCACGACGCCTTTGCGGAGGCCGTCGGAGGGCGTCTCGCCCACGCCGATGACGTTGATGTTGCCGTAGTCGTCGGCTTCGCCGATGACCACCGCGACCTTGCTGGTGCCAAGGTCCAAACCGACAACGCGCTTCCGCCTCAACAACGGTTGTGCTGGGATGCCTCCTGAAACGAAGTTGTTTGGCGGCGAGCCGCGAGGATTATATCGGAGGAATGCCGGGCCGGACGCTCACTCGTGCGCTCC
>CATPBK010000052.1 GCA_955652705.1 Candidatus Dormiibacterota bacterium
AGCATGACTCCCACCTGCTCCGCCATCGACGCCTGCGCCCGGCGGACGTACTCAGCCGGGTTGCGCTCGCGCAGCTCCGCCGCCTCCGCCAGCGAGAGGTCGACAGGCACGTAGCCGCCGAGCGGATCGTGCGCCGAGGTCTGGTCGGTGACCACGTCGGGCCGGAAGCCGCGCCGGCGGAGCTCGACGTGGACGTCCGCGGCGTTCCCGGCCACTCCGACCGAAAGCGGCTCGCCGGCGGCTCGGGCCGCCTCGACCATCCGCAGCGCCTCGTCCAGGTCGTCCGTCGCGCGGTCCAGGTAGCGGGTTTCCAGCCGCCGGTCGATCCGAGTCCGGTCGACCTCGACCACCAGGGCCACGCCTTCGTTCATGGTCACCGCCAGCGGCTGGGCGCCGCCCATGCCGCCGAGCCCGGCGGTGAGCACGACCCGGCCCTTCAGAGTTCCGCCGAAGTGGCGCGTCGCCAGCTCCGCCAGCGTCTCGAAGGTGCCCTGCAGGATGCCCTGCGTCCCGATGTAGATCCAGGAGCCGGCGGTCATCTGGCCGTACATGGTCAGGCCAGCCCTCTCCAGCTCCCGGAACGTCTCCCAGTCGGCCCACTTGGGCACCAGCATGCTGTTCGAGATCAGGACCCGGGGAGCCAGCTCATGCGTCCGAAAGACGGCCACCGGTTTGCCCGACTGGACGAGCAGCGTCTCGTCCGAAGCCAGTCTCCGGAGCGACTCGACGATGGCGTCGAAGCACTCCCAGTTCCTGGCCGCCTTGCCCGTCCCGCCGTAGACCACGAGGTCCTCCGGCCGCTCGGCCACCTCCGGGTCGAGGTTGTTCATCAGCATGCGGAGAGCGGCCTCCTGCGGCCATCCCTGGCAGGAGAGCTCGGCGCCGCGGGGCGCTCGGACAATGCGTTTCAGCTCGCGACCTCCCCGCCTCTCACGACGGTCGCCGCCAGGTTGACGCCGTAGTGGTACGCGACGTCGACCTCGCTCCGGCTGTCCAGCACGACGAAGGCGGCTTCGAGCCCAGGCTTCAAGCGCCCACACCGGTCCTCACGGCCGATCGCCGCCGCCGCATGGCGCGTCACGCCCAGCAGCGCCTCCTCCGGCGTCAGCTTCAGCAGCCCACAGCCGAGCGCGACCATCAGCTGGAGGTTCTCCGTGTAGGAGGTCCCGGGGTTGAAGTCGGTCGAGAGCGCCACGCGGACCCCCCGTTCGATCAGCATCCGCGCTGGCGCAAAGGGCGCCCCGGTCATCATCGAAGCGCCCGGCATGAGGACGCCGACGGTGCCAGCGTCGGCCAGGGCGTAGGCGTCGGCTGGCGTCACGTGCTCGAGGTGGTCGGCGGAGGCGGCGCCCATCTCGGCCGCCAGAGCCGCTCCGCCGCCGGGCCCCAGCTGCTCGGCGTGAACCTTGAGACCGAGGCCCGCGCTGCGGCTCGCTTCCAGCACCCGACGTGACTGCTCGACATCGAATGCGCCGTTTGGTTCGCACCAGACATCGCTGAATTCGGCCAGTTTTCGGGCCGCCGGTATGACGCGATCACAGACCGCGTCAATCCAGCCGGCCGCGTCATTTTCAGGCGGGACGACGTGGGCGGCCAGGAGGGTCGGGACCACCTGCACCGGGTGCTCGAGGGAGGCGGTGATCCGGAGCAGGCGCAGCTCCTCGGCTTCGGACAGGCCGTACCCCGTCTTGGCCTCGACGGTGGTCACGCCGAATCCGAGGAAGCGGTCGAGGCGGGAAAGGGCCAGGGCGGTCAGCTCCTCGTCCCCCGCGGCACGAGTCGCGGCCACCGTCGTCCGGATACCGCCCGCCTTGTAGAGCTCTCCCCGCATGCGGGCGGCGAACTCCTGGACGCGGTCGCCGGCGAAGACGAGGTGGGTGTGGCAGTCGACAAGTCCCGGCAGCACCGCCGCACCTTCGGCGTCCAGCTCGGTGGCGCCGCGCGGCGACCTGGCGTCGCGGTCCCGGCCCACCCAGGTGATCCTGCCCTTCTCGGCCACGAGGGCGCCGCTCTGGATCACGCCGAGCGGCCCTTCGCCCAGGTCCTGATCGCAGGTCACGAGCCGGCCGGCGTTGCGCAGGATGAGGCTCACCCGACGGTTCCGATCACGGAGGCGGCCGCCTCAACCAACGCGCCGGAGCGGACCAGCTCCGCCGCCGCCTCCAGCTCGCCAGACGGCGGTCGGTCAGGACCGCGACCCGGCACCCGCGTCCGGAGGAGGTCGCGCACGGCGGCGGTGGCCGGGGCGGGCGAAAGCGGCGACCGCAGGTCCAGCGCCCGGGCCGCGCAGACCAGTTCCACCGCCAGGATCCGGCTCAAGTTGCCCAGCAGGCCGCGGAGCTTGGTCGCCGCGCCCCAACCCATCGAGACGTGGTCCTCCTGCATGCCCGAGGTCGGGATCGAGTCGACGCTGGCCGGCTGGGCCAGGAGCCGGTTCTCGGCCACCAGGGCGGCCGCCGTGTACTGGGCGATCATGAGGCCCGAGTTGACGCCCGGCTCCTCGGCCAGGAAAGCGGGCAGGCCGGCGTTGCGGTGCGGGTCGAGCAGGCGATCGACGCGGCGCTCGGCGATCGACCCCACCTCCGCCGCGGCGATGGCCAGGAAGTCGCAGGCAAATCCGAGCGGGGCGCCGTGAAAGTTGCCGTTCGACTCGATCCGGCCGTCCGCCAGGACGACAGGGTTGTCGATCGCGGAGGCCAGCTCCCGGGCGGCGACCTGTTCGGCGAAAGCCAGCGTGTCCCGGGCGGCCCCCACGACCTGGGGGGCGCAGCGCATCGAGTAGGAGTCCTGGACCGCATGCTGCGACTCGCGATGCGAGGCGACGATCTCGGAGCCCTCGAGCAGACGGGCCAGGTTCTTGGCGCTCGCCGCCTGGCCTGGGTGCGGCCGCAACTCCTGGATCTCGGCCGCGAAAACGCGGTCGGTGCCGAGCAGCGCCTCGACGCTCAAGGCGGCCGCGACGTCGGCGGTCTGGAAGAGCAGGCGAGCGTCCTCGCAGGCGAGGACCAGCAGGCCGAGCATGCCGTCGGTGCCGTTCACCAGGGCCAGCCCTTCCTTGGTTTCCAGCCGGAGCGGCTTGATGCCCGCCGCGGCGGGCGCCTCCGGGCCGGCCAGCCTGGCCCCATCCGGCCCGGTCGCCTCGCCTTCGCCGAGCAGGCAAAGGGCCGCGTGCGCGAGCGGCGCCAGGTCCCCGCTGGCGCCCAGCGAGCCGTGCGCGGGCACGACTGGCGTGACGCCGGCGTTGAGGAAGGCGGCGACGGCGTCGGCCACGTCCGGCCGCACCCCTGAGAATCCCCTGGCGAGGGTCCGCAGGCGCAACAGCAGCATGGCCCGCACGACCTCGACCTCGAGGGCCGGCCCCATTCCCGCGGCGTGGGAGCGGATCAGCGCGTGCTGGAGCTCGGAGCGCCGCTCCGGCGGGATCGAGGTGCCTGCCAGCGCGCCGAATCCGGTCGAAACGCCGTAGACGGGGGTACTCGAGCGGGCCGCCGCTTCGACCAGGTCTCGGCTCGAGCGCATCGCGGCGCGGGCGGCGGGCGTGATGACCACCCGCGCGCCGTGCCGGGCGACGGCGAGCACCTCCTCGGCCCGGAGGCCTGCGGAGCCGACCTCCACGACTCGGGACACTGCGCTGAGCGTACTCGGTACGCTCGGTCGGTCAGGTGGTCAGGACGCGAGCCACCGCAAAGAGGAGGAGAACGACCAGGCAGCCCAGCGCCGGCCCCAGCACGAAGCGTGCGGAGAAGCGGTCCTTGGGCACGGCCATCCGGGTCGTGATCACCGCGGCGTCGCTGGGGACGAAGGCCTCGCGCAGCGCCTGCACGAACGCGGCGCAGGTTGGCCAGCGCTCCTCCGGCCGCTTGGCAAGGCCGCGCAGGATCACGGCGTCGACCTCGGGCGGCAGCCCGAGCCGCACCTCCGAAGGCCTGATGGGCGCGTCATGGACCTGGGCGAGGAGCACCTCGGACACCGTCTCGGCCTGGAACGGCACCACCCCGGTCAGGAGCTCGTACGCCATCGTGGCCAGCGCGTACTGGTCGGTGGCCGGCATAGTGCCTTCGTCGAGGATCTGCTCGGGAGCCATGTAGGCGGGGGTGCCGGAGGTCATGCCCTTGGTAGTCGTGCTCGGCGTGCCCAGGAACTTGGCCAGCCCGAAGTCGGCGATCACGGGTGTGCCGTCGTCCGTCAGCAGGATGTTGGAGGGCTTTACATCACGGTGCAGGATGCCCTCGGCGTGGGCGTGGTCGAGGGCGCCGGCGATCCCGCCCAAGAGGGCGAGCGCCTCGGCCACAGGCGGGCGCCCCCGCTCTCGCAGGTGCTCCGCCAAAGTACCGCCCGGCAGGAAGTCCACGACCATGTACGTGAGTTCGCCGCTCTCCCCGAAGTCGTGCACGGTGAGCACGTTCGGGTGCCGGATATGGGCGATCGCGCGCGCCTCCCGCCGGAAGCGCTCGCGGCTGGCGCCGTGGCCGACGCTCAGGAACTTGATCGCCACGGCGCGGTCGAGCTCGGCGTGCCAGGCCCGCCAGACGACGCCCATGCCACCGGTCGCCAGCTGGCCCTGCAGCATGTAGGGACCTACCTTCAGCCCAGGGTGGATCATCTGAATGGCTACGAGACGATAACGCCAATCCACCCGGCGATCTTGTGAGATCGCCTGCGCCGCGCGAAAGAAACGTCAGCTCAACGGGCGGGGAGCTCTCCCGGCGTCAGGCTCAGGTTCAGGTACTCGCCGCCCCTGATGATCCGGGCCGGAAGGTCCCGGCCGATGATCTCGTCGACCATCAGCCGCTGGAGGTCGCCGGCGCCCTGGATGGGCCGGCCGTCGAGGTCCAGGATGATGTCCCCCACATGCAGCCCGGCGCGCTCCGCCGGACTCCCGGCCACCACCTCCAGAATCTCCACGCCCGCCTCTCGGTCGAGGACGCGGGCGAGCGCGCGCGGGAGAGGCCGGCGGCCGCCCGCCACGCCGAGGTAGCCGCGGCGGACCCGGCCTGACTGGAGGAGCGAACCGAGGATCTTGAGCGTGGTCGCGTTGATGGGTACCGCCAGCCCGAGGCCGACGCCGGCCACTGCCGTATTGATCCCGATCAGTCGAGCCCGGCCGTCCGCCAGCGCCCCGCCCGAGTTGCCGGGGTTCAGCGCCGCATCGGTCTGGATCACGTTCTCGACGATGCGGCTGGCCGAGCCCTGGCGGGTCGAGAGCGAGCGGTGCAGCCCGCTCACCACCCCGGCCGTAACCGAGCCGCCATAGCCCATCGGATTGCCGATGGCGACCACGAGCTGCCCCACCTGGAGGCGATCGGCGTCGCCGAGCACCGCCGGCGCCACCTCGCCCCGGACGCGGATGACCGCCAGGTCGGAGAGCGGGTCGAAGCCGACCACCTCGAAAGCGTGGTCGGACCCGTCGGTGAACTCGGCGCGGCCCGCCTTGAAGCCGTCGACGACGTGTGCCGAAGTGAGCAGGTAACCGTCGGGTGTGACAGCGACGCCGGAGCCGCTGCCCCGGCGGCCGCCGCCCGCGGTGAGCCGGAGGCTCGCCACCGACGGCGTGAGCTGCTGGGCCACAGAGACGACGAGCGAGGAGTAGGCGTCGAGCGCTTCGGCTTCGGCGGTCGTACCTCCGAGGGGGTCGACGGCCGGGTCGATCACGCCTGCGGACCCTTGGCGCGCGCCTTCTCGACGCCCGCCAGGGCCTCCTTCAAGTCCTTGAGCCAGTCCGCCTGGTGCTCGGCCACGAGCTTCACGCACCAGGCCAGCGCTTCGCTTCGCGACCGCGCCACGCCGGAAGCCACGAGAGTGTCGAGCACAGCTCGCTCGGGCTGGCGGAGGCGGGTCATAACCGGCGTGCTCAGGGTGGTGAACAGCTTGCGGACCGGGCCCGCCTGGGCGCCCCAGGAGACCTTGCGCCGAAAGCGCCGCTCGGCCTCGTTGGCGATCTTCATGCGCTGCTCGCGGGTTTCCTCGCGGAAGCGGGTGATCCGGGCCTCGCGGGCGGCGTCGTCGGCCAGGCCTTCGTCGGAAAGGGTGCCCACCACCAGGATCTCGTCCTGGTCGGCGGAGATCTCGGGCGGGCCGGTGAACCACCCGTCAGGGAGGCGGCCGGTGAACCAGGAGACGATGTCAGACGAGGCTTGCTCTTGCATGAATTACATGATTACACACTGACT
>CATPBK010000053.1 GCA_955652705.1 Candidatus Dormiibacterota bacterium
CGATAACGCGCCCCCAATGCTATGAGGCGATCGCTACTCTGAAAAAAGAATGGGTCAGCTACTACGAGGAGTGCAGCAACACGGTAGTCGACAATCGAGCGGAAGGCGCCTTCCAAGTCTTGATCACTTGAGGCTGTCAGCACAAGCAGTTGCTGCCCCCTACTGTTCGCTGCGTCCTGTAAATCGTGCAGTTCTTCCCATGCATCAGGACTGCTTGGATGCGTGAGTACCGCAATCACCCCGGCATTGGGAATAAGCTCGCGGACAAGCTCAAGTCGTTTCGCACCAAGACTCGCACCGATAAATGTAACGCCTGTGACATTACTTCCTGGCCTGCGCGCACCGACTGATTCCGAGCAGCTGTACCGATTGATCCCGAGCAGTGGTTCCGAATGATCCCGATCACCTGTTCCGGGCGATCCCGATCAGTCTTTGGAGTGTGTGGACAGGTGTGAGCGGCGCCATTGGGTGATCGTCGAATCGGTTTGGCCTTCGCTCCCTTTCAACAGGGAGCAGGACATGCCTGGAGCGAGATTACCCATGCGCAAGATACGCGACGTGCTGCGGCTGACGGCAGCCGGCATGTCGAGCCGTAAGATCGCGTTGAGCCTATCGATCGGGGCAACGACGGTCATTGATTTCCTGCAGCGGGCGCGGTCGGCCGACATGTCCTGGCCGCCGCCCGAGGACATGACCGATGAGGCGCTGGAGGCGCGGCTGTTTCCAGCCTCGACGGCGCTGGCCGAGATCAAGGCGCGACGGCCGCAGCCCGACTGGCGGACGATCCATCGCGAGCTGCGCCGGAAGGGCGTGACGCTGCAGCTGCTCTGGGAGGAGCACCGTGCCGCGCATCCCAACGGCTACGGCTACAGTCGTTTCTGCGACCTCTACCGCGCCTGGGAGGCGCGGCTGTCGCCGACTATGCGGCAGACCCATGTCGCCGGCGAACGGCTGTTCGTCGACTATGCCGGCACGACCCTGGAGGTGATCAACGGTCTGACCGGAGAAGTGATGGCGGCTCAGCTGTTCGTCGCCGCGCTCGGGGCATCCAGCTACACCTATGCGGAGGCAACCTGGACGCAGGGGCTCGCCGACTGGATCGGCTCGCACACCCGCGCTTTCGCATTCGTCGGCGGGGTGACGGCGATGGTGGTCTCCGACAACCTGAAGTCGGGCATCACCAAGGCGTGCTTCTACGAGCCGGCGGTGAACCGCAGCTATGCCGAGATGGCGGCCCACTACGACACGGCCATCGTTCCGGCGCGGCCCAGGAAGCCGCGCGACAAGGCCAAGGTCGAGGTGGCCGTTTTGCTGGCGACACGCTGGATCATCGCCAAGCTGCGGAACCGCCAGTTCTTCTCGCTGACCGATCTGAACGACACGATCCGTGACGGCGTAACGGCGCTCAACGAGCGCGTGACGCGGCATCTGGGAACGAGCCGGCGTGCGCTGTTCGACGAGATCGAGCGCCCGGCGCTCAAGCCGCTGCCGGGCGAGCCCTACACGTTCGCGCAGTGGAAGGAATGCCGGGCTGGCCTCGACTATCACGTGGAGGTCGAGAAACACTACTACTCGGTGCCGCATCAGCTGCTGCGAGAGAAGTTGTGGGCGCGCATCACCACGCGCACGGTCGAGCTGTTCCATAACGGCAAGCGCATCGCCGCGCACCTGCGGGCATCCTCGGACCGCAAGCACACGACGGTGCGCGAGCACATGCCGTCGAGCCACCGGCGCTACGCGGACTGGACGCCGGAGTGCCTGAAGCGGCAGGCCGGCGAGATCGGGCGCAACACGGCGACGCTCGTCGATCTCATCCTGACCGAGAAGACCCATCCCGAGCAGGGCTTCCGCGCCTGCGTCGGCATCCTGCGGCTGGCCAAGAGCTACGGGGCTGAGCGGCTTGAGGCCGCCTGCACCCGCGCGCTTGAGATCGGCGCGCGCTCCTACACCTCAGTCAGCTCGATCTTGAAGACCAACCGCGATCGCCAACGGCCCGCAACCGCCACGGACGAGCCGGCGATCGTTCACAGCAACATCCGTGGCCCCACCTACTTCCATTGAGGAGAACATCACCGATGCTCACACACCCAACGATCGACCAGCTTCGAACCCTCAAGCTCGACGGCATGGCCGATGCCTTCATCGAGTTGCAAGCGCAGGACAAGACCCGTGATCTCGCCCACGCTGAATGGCTGGCACTGCTGCTGGATCGCGAGGCGGCAAGCCGCTCGACCCGACGCTTCCAGACCCGGTTGCGTGCGGCCCGGCTGCGTCACAGCCAGGCCTCGATCGAGGATGTCGATTACCGCGTGGCGCGCCGGCTCGATAAAGCCCTGTTCCAGCAGATCGCCACCTGCCGCTGGATCGCCGAGCACCGCAATCTGCTCGTCACCGGGCCGTGCGGAATCGGAAAGTCATGGTTATCCTGCGCGTTGGCGCAGAAAGCATGCCGCGACGGATACACAGTCCACTATGCGCGCGTGCCACGGCTATTCGCTGACCTGGAGCTGGCGCACGGCGATGGCCGCTTCGCGCGTCTCTTCCGCACCCTCACCAAGGTCGATCTGCTGATCCTCGACGACTGGGGCCCGGACCGGTTCACTGTCAGCCAGCGGCGCGACCTGATGGAGATCGTCGAAGACCGCTATGGAGCCGGCTCGACGCTCATCACCAGCCAACTCCCCGTGGAGGCGTGGCATGAGGTGATTGGCGAGCCCACCTTCGCCGACGCCATCCTCGATCGCATCGTCCACAATGCCTATCGGTTCGCGCTCGAAGGGCCGTCGATGCGAAAG
>CATPBK010000054.1 GCA_955652705.1 Candidatus Dormiibacterota bacterium
CCTGCGCGCAGCGGCTGGCGGCCCAGTTTCCGACGCTCGGCCTGCCTGCCCTCAACAACCCCGCCTTCATCGGCGAGGTCCTGCTGGAGCCGGGCGGGGCCACGACCCGCCCCTACTGGACCTGGGCGCTGCCCGACCCCAGGCACGCCCTGATCACGGTCCGTCTGGACCGGCATGCCACGCTCTCGCAGGTCCGGGCGGTGCTGGCCCGGGTGGACAAGGCCCGCCACAAGCCGGCGCCGGCCAAGGCTGCCACCCAGACGGGCTCGCCGGGCACTGCGAAGTCCGGCACCTCGAGCTCTTCCGGCATCTCCACCAGCGGCGACCTCTCCGACCTTAAGCTGACGGCCTCCGGGTCGCCGGTGCTGGCCGCTTCACTGGCGGACGCGGTCCAGGTCGCTCTACTCAGGCTCCTGCCGGTCACTCTGCTGGTGATGCTGGGCGTCAGCTTCCTCGTGCTGCGCGTGCCGCTCCGGCTGCTCGTCGTCCCGCTGGCGGCGCTGGCCGCCTTCTGGACGGCAGGCGCGGCGGGGCTCCTGCGGCTGCCCTTCACCCCCGCCACGCTGGCTGTTCTGCCGATCGTGCTCGGCCTGTCTACCGACTACACGTTGCAGGCTTTGAACCGCTTGGCGGACGAGGAAGGTGGCCCGGTCGGCCGGGTCACCCGGACCGCGGCCGCCATCCTGCCGCCGACCGCGATCGCGGCGGTGGCGACCATCGTCGGCGTGCTCGCCTTCGCCCTCTCACCGATCCCCCTGGTGCGCCAGTTCGCGCTCTTCCTGGCGATCGGCGTGGTGATGGCGTACCTGGCCGGCGTGCTGGTGGGGATCCCGCTCTTCGCCCTCGTGCTTTCGAGCGAGCTGCGGCGATTCCTGGCCAGGCCCGCCCCCAAACCGAGCTGGCCGCTGCTGGCCCGGCTCGGCCGGGCGCCGCTGCCGCTGGTCGTGCCCCTGCTGCTGGTCGGCGCGCTGGGCTGGGCGGCGCTCCCCGCAGTCCAGGTCGAGACCGATCCGATCAAGCTGATGCCGGCAGGCAGCGCCGCGGTCGCTGACGCCGACTACGTTCGCCGCAGCGTCGGCCTGGCCGGTGAGCTCGACCTGGTCCTGCTGGGACCGGCGGTCGCCTCGCCCGAGGCGATCGCCTGGCTGGACAACGCAACCGGCCAGGCGGTCACGGCGGACGGGTCCGCGATCAAGCCGGAGACCAGCCTGGCCAGCTTCCTGAAGGCCTTCAACCAGGGCAACCTGCCCGACCGGAACCTGACCGAGCAGATCCTCCAGCGGCTGCCGCCTTACTTCACCGGCGCCGTTCTCGACACTAAGACGGGAGCTTCCAGGTCGGTCTTCGCGCTGACGCGCTTCACGTCGGTCCAGGAAGACGGCCGGCTGGTGGCCGGCCTCCGCGGCGTGGACAAGCCGCCGCCCGGCTACCGCGCGTACCCGGCCGGCCTCTCGGTGGTCGCTTCCGATTCCCTGGCTCGGCTGCGTGCCGACGAGTTGCGGTTGAACCTGCTTGCGCTGGGACTGGTGCTGCTGGTAGTGGGCATCGCTTACCGCCGGCCGCTGTCGGCGGTGCTGGCCGTGGTGCCTGCCTTCGCGGCGGCCGGCTGGGCGACGGGCACGCTCTACTTGAGCCACCAGCCGGCGAGTCCGATCACGATCCTGCTGGCCGGGGTGGTGGTGGCGTTCGCGACGGAGTTCAGCGTGCTCTGGCTCGCTCGCTACGCCGCGGAGCTGAAAGCCGGAGCGACCGCCGCCGCGGCCGCGGCTCTCGCGTCGACTCGGGTCGGGCCCGCCATCGTCGCCTCGGCACTGGCGCTGGTCCTCGGGTTTGGGGTCCTCGCGGTCTCGGACGTGCCGATGGTCCGGGACTTCGGCCTCTGGAGCGCCGCCGATCTGTTGCTCGCGACCGCGGCCGTGCTGGTCCTGCTGCCGCCCCTGGCGCGGCGCCTGCTGAGGCCCGCCACCACGACGACTACGCATGGTGGACCGTAACGGCCATTTGACGTGCATCCGACGTCCCAAGCCGCCAGGCGCCCTTCGGGCGCTGATGCCGGTGTTGCGGGGCCCGGCGCTAGACATCACGCATCTTTGGATGCGCTCGTCGTCGCGCCACCCGCTCCTTGGCACCGACGGCCTGGAACGCCGGTCTACGAGCCTCCGGCCTGCTACGCAAATGGCCGTTACAGTCCACTGGGACTTCCACACCCAACCCCCTTGCCCTCGCTGGGCCTGTCCAGCGGGGTGGGGGGGCCACCCGGCTGATGCTTTCGCTAGGGAACGGATCCCGGGGTTGCGGGCTCGCGTTTGCGACGTGGCATCCGGAAGGTGAGGCCGCCTCGCTTGACGACCACCGGCTCGCCCCGCCAGCTTTTGAGCCCCGCCGAAATCAGCACACTCCCTGCGGAGGCGGCGGGGAGGGCGAAAAGCGCGCCGATGATCCCGCCCAGGTCGGAGCCGATGACCAGCGCCAGGATCGCCGCCACCGGGTGCAGCCCGACCGCGCCGCCGCTGATGCGAGGAGCCAGGATGTTGTTCTCGACGAACTGCGTCACCAGGAAGAAGATCAAGACCCAGACGACCAACGGGAAGGGCTGGAAGGCGGCGATCAGGAGCGCGGGCAGCGCCGCCAGGATGGGGCCCACCATCGGGATCAGCTCGAAGAAAAAGGCGAGCACGCCGATCACGATCGGGTAGGGAACGCCCAGGATCCAGCAACCCAGGCCGGCGACCACGGCGATGATCAGCGCCATGGTCAGCTGGCCACGGATGTAGCCGCCCAGGACCTGGCTGATCGTCTCCTCGACGAACTGCACGCGCTGGCGTTGCTCCCGAGGCACCAGGTAGGTGAAGGCGTCGCGGATGCGCTTGCCGTCCACCATGAACCAGTAGGCGAGCAGCAGGATCAGCGCCAGGTCGACCAGGGCGCGGGCGGCGACGGTAACGACGGAGATGGCCTGCAGCACGATGTCCCGCAGCCCGCTTCCAACGTAGGAGAAAACGGTGCCTCGCGCCTGGTTCGGCGGCGGGAGCTGGATGCCAACCGACGCCGCCTGGGCGTTGAGCCACTGGTCGGAGAGCTCGAAGTAGGTGGGCAGACGGAGAAAGAGCTCGTGCGACTGGAAGACGAGCGGCGCCAGCAGGAAGTAGGCCAGGCCGCCCACGAAGAGGGCCCCGATGAGGTAGCTCAGGAGGGCCGCCACCACCCGCGGCATGAACCGCTCCAGCCGGACCAGCACCGGCTCCAGGGCATAAGCGATCACGATGGCGAGGAGCACGATCACGATGGGCCGCAGGATGTGGCCCAGGATCCAGAGGAAGACCCCCACGAGGAGCAGGCCCGCGAGTACCACGATGGCCTGGTCGCGTCGCTTCGCCCAATTCCAATCCGACATCGCTGCTAGCAGCGATTATCAGCCAGCGATGTACTGTTCGCGGACCACATCCTTAGCCGGCTTGTCGTTGCGCAGGCCCTTGAAGGAGGGATGCCGCATCTGCCCGGTGCGGGTCCACTCGGTGAACTCGACCTCGCCGACCAGCTCGGGCTCGGTGAAGATCGCACCCTTGGGCGGGGGCGGCTCGGCGGTCGTGAAGGGCGAGGAGTCGCGGCGCAGGGGACTGAGCTTGGCTGCCAGCTCTTGCAACATGCGGTCTGTGAAGCCGGTCCCGACCTTGCCGGCGTAGACGAGGTCCCCGTTTTTGTAGTAGCCGATCAGGAGCGATCCGATCCGGCCCTCGCGGTGGCCCTCGCCGGGCAGCCAGCCCCCGATGACGACCTCCTGGCGGAGGTGGTTCTTGATCTTGAGCCAGGCGTCCGAGCGGCGGCCCGGCTGGTAGGTGCTGTCCAGCCGCTTGGCCATGATCCCCTCCATTTCCAGCTTCCGGCTGGCCTCCCGCATGGTCTCGCCCTCACCCGCCTGGTAAGGCGGGACCTGCCAGAACCTGCCCTTCAGTTGAAGCCCCTCCAGCAGGCGGCGGCGGTCCGTGTAGGCGAGCGGCATGGTCGAGTGGCCGTCCAGGAAGAGGAGGTCGAAGATCACGTAGGCGACCGGGACCGTTTGCATCTTCCGCTTGATGTCGCGCTCGTTGACCAGGCCCATCCGCTCCTGGAGGCGCTCGAAGCTGGGCCGGCCCTTCTCGTTTACCGCGATGACCTCGCCGTCGAGAATCATTTCCTGGGCGCCCACGGCCTCGCCCAGCGCCCGCAGCTCCGGGTAGCGGAAGGTGATTTCCTCCAGGCTCCGGCTCAAGAGGCGGAGGCGCCCGCCCGAGAGGTAGGCGACGGCTCTGATGCCGTCCCACTTGTACTCGAACCCGTAGCGCTCCTGGTCCCGTGGCAGGTCGGGCGCGAGCTTGGCGGTCATGGGCTCGATGCGGTCGGGCATCGGCTCGCGGCCGGGGTCCTGAGGGGGGTCCATGCGGTGGATCATCCAGTCCTTGCCGCGCGTCTGGAAGAGGACGTAGCGACCCTTCACGCGCTTGCCGTGGAGGACGACCATGACCTCGCGGTCCTCCCATTTGAGGGTTTCGTAAGTGCCCTGGTCCCAGATCGTGACCTGGCCGGCGCCGTAGCTGCCCTCGGGGATCTCGCCGTGGAAGTCGATGTAGGAGATCGGATGGTCCTCGACGTGGACGGCCAGGTGGTTCTGCTTGGGGTCCGGCGGGATGCCGCGGGGGACGGCCCAGGAGACCAGGACGCCGTCGCGCTCGAGCCTGAAATCCCAGTGCAGGCGGGTGGCGTGGTGCTGCTGGATGACGAAGCGCGGCAGCTTCGCTTGCTTGGCCGGTTTGGCGTCGCTCGCGCCGGGTTCGGGCGTTTTCTTGAAGTCCCGCTTCTTCCGGTACTCCGCTAGCTTGGGTGGCGGCGGTGCGGGCATGCTCTTGAATTTAACGGAGCGCCGCACTTGCGGCGCCTGCCGCGCGCTGCGGCGCGCGAGCCTCCTAAGCCAGCGAGTGCCTGGTTCTCGGGGCGCTGACTTGTGTTTCATTTGGAGCAGGCCATTCGGCCTGCCTGCCGCCCGCTGCGGCGGGCGACTTGGGGCGAAGAGGCTTCTTATCTAAACCGGGTCCCGCGGATGGTGCTCAAGGAGCGGGTCAGGCGACGAGGGCGGGGCGGCAGACCTTGCAGGGCCGGTAGCCCGCCGCGAAAGCCTCCCGGTCCGACCCGAAGCTGACCCGGTGCCGCTCCTGCACGCGGCGGGCGTGGCTGCAGGTGGGGAAGCAGAAGATGTGCGTCGTGTCGCTGCCGTGGTAGCGCACGCCGCGCCGCGCCCAGGCCTCGATCGCGTCCGGGTCGGCGCCTTCCAGGCGCAGGATCTGCTTCTTAGCCTCCGGGCCGCCCATTCCATAGTTGCCGATCACGCCGTCGGAGCGGACCACGCGGTGGCAGGGGATGAAGTAGGGGATCGGGTTGTTGGCGAGCGCGGTGCCGACCGCACGGACCGCCGCCGGCCGTCCGATCTCGCGGGCTACCCAGCCATACGACCGGACCTGGCCGCGCGGGATCTCCGCCGTCTTGAGCAGGACGTCGCGCTCGAAAGAAGTGAGGCCGCGGAGGTCGAAGCGCAGCTTGCGGACGAGGTGCTCGGGAACCGCGTCGACGCGCCTCAACGGACGCCCCATCCGGCGCCTGAACCAGAGCTCGAAGTCGTCTGGCCGGCCGGCCCGGTTGACCGCCGAGATTCCGTCGGCGTTGAAGGCGACCAGCAGCCCTCCCATCTCGCTGTCGATCTCCGCGAAGGCGTCGCCCAGCAGGCGCAGCCTCAAAGAGGCGGGCGCCCGGACGTCACCCAGGTTGCGCAGTTCGGCCGTCAGATTCATGACTCGATCTCCTTTCGCAGCAGTGCCAGTCCCCGGTGGACGTCAGACTTGACGGTCCCTTCGGGCCTGCCCAGCAGGTTCGCGATCTCGTTGTAAGGGAAGCCCTGGACGTGATGGAGGACGACGGCCTCGCGGTAGCGGCGGGGGAGGGCGGTGACCAGCGCCCGCAGCTCGGAGGTGTCCGCGTGCCCATTGCGGCTCGGCTCGGGAACGCTCTCCAGCGGCACCGTGTCGCGGTGGGCGCGCAGGCGGTTCCGAAAGACGTTCAATGCGATCCGGTGCAGCCAGGCGCTGGCCTGCAACTCCCGGCGCCGCTCCTCGTCCCACCCGGTCAGCGCCCTGTGGGCCCGGAGGAAGGCCTCCTGGGCGATCTCTTCGGCGTCCGCCGGGTTGCCGCAGAGGTTCAAGGCGAACCCGAAGATGCGGTGCTGATAGGTGTCCACGAGTTGCTCGAATGTCATCCTCTCGTGCAATTGAACACGTGGGCGCCAGCCA
>CATPBK010000055.1 GCA_955652705.1 Candidatus Dormiibacterota bacterium
CTTGCCGCTGCCGGTGACGCCCATCAGCACCTGCTCCTTCAGGCCGGAGCGGAGGCCGTCGACCAGCTGCTCGATGGCCTTCGGCTGGTCGCCGGCGGGCTCGAAGGGGGGGCGCAAGAGGAAGCGGGAGGGCATGGAGATTCGTGCCCCATTTTAGCTACTCCAGCCGGCTACCGAACAGTTGTTCGTCAGAATCGGCGATCTGCGTCGGACCCGGTTTAGAACGTAACGGCCCTTTCCGCTCAGGCTCGCGCGCCGCAGCGCGCGGCAGGCGGCGCGAGTGCGCCGCTCCAAATCAAAGAAGAGCAGCTACCAGCCCGTCGCCTCGTGGCTGGCGGCGAGGCGTTTTGGAAACCCACGCTTACCGCTCGCATGGCCCGGCGCGGACCAGGGGGCTAAGCGGGCAGGGACAGGATCAGCGCCTCGACTTTCGTGCCCGCCGGGATGCCATCCGGCCCCGGCGGGATGCGCACCAGCGCGTTGGCACCGGCCAGCGACATCAGCCTGGAGGACGACTGCGACCCTGTCGAGCGGGCGATCAATTCGTCCCCTTCCCGCACGAGCGTGACGCGTTGGTACTCGGTGCGATCGCCGGCCGCTTTCGCGTCATAACCGAGACGGACGGGCAGCGTCGGCCGCCGGAGCTCGGTATGACCCTGCAGCTTGCGCAGCGCCGGCCGAACGAAGACCTCGAACGTCACCAGCGAGGAGACTGGAAACCCCGGCAGCCCGAAGGCCAACCGTCCCTCCGGCAGGGTGGCGAAAGTGAAGGGCTTGCCCGGCTTTAACTTGACACGCCCGATGTGCACCTCCCCGAGCGACTCCAGCAACGGCTTCACCAGGTCGTGCGTGCCCACTGAGACCCCGCCCGAGGTGACCAGCACGTCCGCCTCCCGGAGCGCATCGACCACCAGCCGGCGCAGCTCGTCGGCCCGGTCGGGCCCGATGCCCAGGACGGCCACCTCCGCGCCCGCCTCCCGCAGGGCGGCGAGCAGCGCGTAGCGGTTGGAGTCGGGGATCTGGCCTGGCCCCAGCGGGCTGCCCACCTCGACCAGCTCGTCGCCGGTCGAGAGCAGCGCGACTCGAGGCAGCCCGTGAACCGGGAGCGACGACACGCCGAGCGCTGCCGCCAGACCAATCTCGGCCGAGCCCAGCGGGCGCCCGCGTGGCAGGACCAGCTCGCCGGCCGCCAGGTCCGAGCCAGGACGGTGGACGTTGCCCCCGCTGGCGACCCGGTCGGGCACCGTCACCCACTCGCCGTCCACGACCGTGTCCTCGACCATCACCACCGCGTCCGCGCCCCCTGGCAGCACGCCGCCGGTTAGGATCCGGGCCGCGGCGCCGGCCCCCACCTCGTCCTCGAAAGGACGGCCAGCCGCCGACTCGCCGACCACTCGGAGCCGGCCGCCGGCGTCAGCCGAACGGATGGCGTAGCCGTCGACGGCGCTCAGCGGCCAGGCCGGCAGCGCTCGCGACGCCAGCAGGTCCTCGGCGAGAACGCGGCCGGGACAGGCGGCGAGGGGCACCGACTCGGCCGGTAAGACCGGTGTCAGCTCGAGCACCGTGCGCGCCGCCTCGGTCGCATCGACCAGCGGGTAGGTGGACGCCTTCATTCCACGACGAGTGTGAAGCGTGCCTTCAAGCGATGCATGGCGGCGAGCACGGGCGGGCCCAGCAGCAAGAGCATCAGCACGTTGCCGAATGCCCGGAAAGCGTCGTAGAGGGCCGAGGTGAGCAGGTAGAAGCGGCCGAAGGCGGCGATGACGGCACCAATTGAGAGCCCTGGAGTGAAGCCGGCGCCAGGCGAGCCCCGCAGGTAGCTCCAGTCCCAGAGATCGAGCACCGCTCCGAACGCGAACCCTGTCAGGAGCCCGGCGACGGCCAGCGCCGGCAGCGAGCGCCAGCGCAGGCCGACCAGGCCCGCGAACATCCCGACCCAGCCGGCGCCGAACATCTGATATGGCAGCCAGGGGCCGACGCCACCCGTCGCCAGCGCCGAGACCAGAAGAGCGGTCGCTCCAGTCAGGAATCCGTAGGTCGGGCCGAACACGAAGCCTGCGCAGAGGATCAGGAAGAAGACCGGGCTGAAGCCGCCGATCCCAGTCACCAGCACCAAGCGCAGCGCTGCGTCGACGGCCGCCAGGGCGGCCAGGAGCGCCAGCAACCGGGTGTCCAGCCGGCGGGCGGCAGCCTCGATTGCAGCCAGCAGCACCACGGCCCCGCCGGCGACCGCCAGAGCCGGCGCGGCCGGGAAAGGTCCGAGCCCGAGGTAAGGCCAGAGGAAGAGGGCGACACCGGCGAGCGAGGCCAGCGCGACGATCACCGCACCTCGCCTCCCGACACCGTCAGGACCCGGTCGGCGACCGCCTCTACCAGGTCCCGGTCATGGGTGGCGAGCACGACAGCGCAGCCCTGGCCGGCCAGGCGGTCGACCGCGTCGCGAAGCCTGCGGGCTGCCATCGCGTCCATACCCCTGGTCGGCTCGTCCAGCAGCGCCAGCGCCGGGGAGCCGGCGATCACCGCCGCGATGGCGGCTCGCTGCCGCTCGCCCGCGCTCAGGTCCCTCGGGTAGCGCCCGGCCAGCTCCAGCAAGCCCAGCTCGCCCAGGACCAGCTCGGGGGGCTCCGCTCCGCCGCTCCGGCCGAGGGTCAGCTCCACCTCGGCGCGGATCGTCGGCCGGTGCAGGAGCGCGCCCGCGTCCTGGGGCAGATAGGCGGTCCGGCCGCCCCGCCGTTCCACCCGCCCGGCAAGGGGCGGCAGCAATCCCGCCAACGTTCGCAGCAACGTCGTCTTGCCGCCACCGTTCGGGCCCGTCAGCGCAACCACCTCGCCCGCGCGGCCCACCAGGTCGACGCCGGCCAGGAGCGGTCCGGCCGGGCCCGCGGCGACACCCTCCAACCGCCAGGCCACGTGGCCGGGCGCTCGGGGCCGGCGCGGCGCGGGCGGTGGCGGCGCGCTGATCCCCTCCCGGACGCGGCCTTCCGCCATCGTCAGCCGCCGGGCGGCGAGCGCGGGCAGCCCGTCCAGCCGGTGCTCGGCGAGGACCACCGCCGGGAGGCCGAACAGCGCCGCCAACAAGGCCGCCGAGCCCTCCGGGTCGAGCTGTGAGGTAGGTTCATCGAGCACGACCAGCCGCGGCTCCATGGCCAGCACTGAGGCCAGCGCGACCAGCTGGCGCTCGCCGCCGGAGAGCGTCGCCACCCGGCGCTGGCGCAGCGCCAGCGCGCCCACCGCCGCCAGGGCGGCTTCCACTCGCGCCCGCATCTCCCGCCGAGGCACCGCCAGGTTCTCCAGCCCGAAGGCGACCTCCGCCTCGACCACCGGGCTCACGAGCTGGGCCTCCGGGTTCTGGAAGACGAACCCGACCGCACGGGCCAGCCGCCGCGTCGGAGTGGTGAGCAGGTCTAGCCCGGCGACCTCGCCGCCCCCCTTGATCCGCCCGCCGTAGAAATGCGGCACCAGCCCGTTGAAGCAGCGCAGCAGGGACGACTTGCCCCCGCCTGACGGTCCGGCGACAAGCGTCAAGCCCTCCCCCACCTCGAGGTCGACCTCGGCCAGCGCCGGGCCCGCCTGCCCCGGGTACCAGTAGCTCAGGCCGCGGAGGCTGGCGATCGCCACAGGAGCACCGGGAGGAAGAGGAGCAGGCAGGCGACGAGCGCAGCCAGGTTGAGAGCCGGCAGGGTCAACGCGGGATAGGCGAGCCAGGCGGGCGGTGGCTGGGCCAGGACCAGGACAACCGCGGCCAGGGCACCGAGGGTGACAGTCGAGTCGCGCCACGTCCAGGCCGGACTCGTGTAGGAGGTGCGTGGCCCACCGCCGTAGCCCCGCGCCTCCATCGCCTCCGCGAGCTGGATGGAGTCCTCCATCGCCGTCAAGAGCGCGGGGACCATGACCTCCGGCAGCGACCGCAGGCTCGGCCGCCAGCCCCGCATGCGTTGGGCTTCCTGGATGGCGAGATAACCGCGGGCGATCCCCGGGACCAGGTTGAGCGAGGCGGAAAGGGCCGCGCCGGTCCGGTGGAGCGGGGAGGGCAGAGCGACCAGGAGGTCTTGCGGCTCGAGGCAGACCGAGAGCGGGAGAATCGTCAGGACCGTGGCCACCAGGCCGAGCCCGGCCACGAGTCCGTAGGCGAGGGCCTCGACCGTGAGCGGACCGCCGGCCAAAGGGATCCAGCCGGGCAGGGTCAGGAAGGCGTCACTCCCGAGGTGGCTCAACAGCAGGTTCAGGACCGCGGTGCCGGCCCAGGCTGCGACCAGGAAGAAGAGCAGGCCGCGAAGCCGGACGCCCCGACGATGACGCAGTCCCACCAACGCTAGCGCCGAGAGCGTGACGAGCAGGCGCGTCAAAGGGTTGCTCCAGCCGGCCGCGATGACGAGACCGGCCACGGACCAGGCCACCACCGCGCGCGGGTTCGGCATCCGCGTACCTCCTCACCCGGGCAGGTCTCCTGGCTCGTAGATCATCGCGCCTGGCCGCCTTCCCAGGACCTCAAGTCCCAGTGGCTATTAAGTGGCCAGCCGCTCCCCACTCACAGTTGCGGGACAGCGCCGGAAGTTCGCCGGCTTCCCTTGACCCGGGGCTATTTGAACTTGGGCGGAAGTCTACTCGTAGCGGAGGGCGAGGACGGGATTCAACCGGCTCGCCCGGATCGCCGGGAGGAGCCCGCTCAAGGAGCTAAAGGCGGCCGCCAGCAGGATGGCGCCCACCCCGAGCCAGATCGTCATCTGGAAGACGTTGATGTCGAGCCCGAAGCCCTGCCCGCGGGCCATCGAGTTGATGATCGCGTTGCCGACCAGCGAGAGCAGGAAGGTGATGGCCACGCCCACCGCGCCGCCCAGGGCGCCGATCGCCGCCGCCTCGCTCATGAACATCAACCGGACGTCGGAGCCGCGCGCGCCGAGGGCCTTCAGCACCCCGATCTCACGGGTGCGCTCGAGCACCGCCGTGTACATCGTGTTGGCGATCCCGAGGCAGGCCACCACCAGGGCGATCGCGGCCAGCCCCGAGAGGCCCAGCTCCAGGTAGACGAGCACCGTCTGCAGCTGTTTCAAGGTGTCGCTGCCGCTCACCGCCGGGTAGCCAAGCTTCTTCACGGCGTCCCGCACCTTGTCGACGTTTCCCGGCGAGTCGGCCACCAGCGTCAACTGCTGGAACTTGTCAGCCTTCCAGCTGTTGGCCGCCGCCATCTGGTCCCCGTACTTGCTGGCCGCGTTGTAGCTGATGACTAGATTCGTGCCCGGGCCGCCGCTCAGACCGCTGGCGACTCCGGTGATCAGGAGGTCGAGGGCGATCTGGTCTTTCGCCGGCTCCACGCCGGAGCCGGGCACGAGCAAGCCCGGGTAGAGCGCCTTGAAGGTGACGTGCTTGCCGACCGCCTCCCGGGCTGTCCAGCCCAGCTTCTTGGCGCCGTCGCCCGAGACCAGCGCTTGCGGCTCCGTGTCCGAGGTCGGCAGGCTCCCGGCCGCCAGGAACCTGGAGGCGAAGGCCGGCGTCTGCCTGACCGGGGAGTCGGAGAAGGCGATCACGGTGTTGATGCTCTGGCCGTTCCCAGCGACCGAACCCTGGAACTGCATCTGTCCCCAGGCGTCGGTGACGTGGGGCAGCCGGGCGAGCGTGTCGAGGGCCGGCTGGTCGAGCGTTTTGTGCTGGGTGCTGGCCGGCCCCGGCCCGGTGGCGAAGTCGTTCACGCTGACCTGCTGGAGCTGCCCGGCGGCGCTGAAAGCGGACACCAGGGTGGTCGAGATGCCGGTCGCCAATGCCACGATCAGAGCCATCGCGCCGATGCCGATGGCCACACCGCTCGCGGAAAGGCCGGTTCGCAGCTTGCGTCGGAAGACGCTGGCGGCGCCCATGCGCAGGGCCTCCAGCTGGCCCAGCCGCCCCGGCCGGCCGACCGGCTCCGGGACGGCGTGCCCGGACTTCAGACGAGGGGGGAGCCGGGGAGGAAGGGCTTCGCCCGACCCCGGCGACGCGGGGAGTCCCCCCAAAGGCTCGGAGACGACCTTGCCGTCCCGCATCCTGATGACGCGCTGGGCCCGTTCGGCCACGTCCGGGTCGTGCGTCACCATCACAACTGTCGCGCCGCCCTCGTGGAGCTGGCGGATCAGGTCGAGGACGCGCTCACCGCCACGCGCTGCTGTTCACCGCCTGAGAAGCGGCTGGGCCGGAACCCGGCCCGGTCCTTCAAGCCGACCAGCTCGAGGAGCCGCTGGGCGCGTTCCCGGCGTTCCGCCCGGGGCACCCCGGCCAGGGCCATGGGCAAGGCGACGTTGTCTCGCGCGGTTAGCGTCTGGATCAGGTTGAACGTCTGGAAGATCGTGCCGACCCGCTGCAGCCTGTAGTCGGAGAGAGCGCCTTCCTTCAGTCTGCCGAGACTGACGCCGCCTCCCAGCACTTCGCCCGACGTCGGGCCGGTCCAGGCCGCCGATCAGGTTCAGCAGAGTGGACTTGCCACAGCCGGACGGGCCCATCACCGCGATGAACTCGCCGGCAGCCACCTCCAGCGTGACTCCCCTCAGAGCTGGAACGGCGACCTCGCCCATCTTGTGGATGCGCACCACGTCGGTGAGACGTACGCTCAGCGGCCGGCCGAGCAGCTCGGCGGCTTGGGTCGCCAAAGTGCCCGTTCTTAAGGTCGGGCGCCGAACCTCCTGGCCAGGTCGGCGGGCAGCACGAAGGTCGGATCCAGGTCCGCCAGCAGGCCCGCCTGCTGGAGCGCGCGAGCCACCAGGCTGGAGCAGATCTGGTGGTCGCCCCTCGAGAATTCCAGCCGCCAA
>CATPBK010000056.1 GCA_955652705.1 Candidatus Dormiibacterota bacterium
CGCCCGCACCGACGTGATCATCAACTTCTCGACCGGCTCGGTCGGCATCCCGCCGGAGCAGCGGATCGCGCACATCCGCGAGCTGAAGCCGGAGATGGCGGCTCTCAACATGGGCTCGATGAACTACGCGATCTACTCCAGCAAGAGGAAGGAGTTCTATCACGATCACGTTTTCGCCAATCCTTTCCGCGACATCCGCTTCTTCCTGGAGGCGATGAACGGCGCGGGCGTGCGGCCGGAGATGGAGTGCTTCGACTCCGGGCACATCGGCAACACCCGGCCGCTGATCGACCTCGGCGTCCTGCGCCCGCCCTACCAGTTCAGCCTGATCATGGGCGTGCTGGGCGGCATCCCCGGCACCACGCGCGACCTCGTCCACCAAGTCGGCTCGCTGCCCCCGGAGTCGACCTGGCAGGTGATCGGGATCGGCCTCGAGCAGTGGCGGCTGGTCGCGGCGGCCCTGAGCCTGGGCGGCAACCTTCGGGTCGGCCTGGAGGACAACTTCTACCTGGAGGAGGACCGCATGGCCAAGAGCAACGCTGACCTCGTCGAGAAGGCGGCGCGCCTCTGCCGCGACGTCGGACGTGAGGTGGCCACGATCGCGGAGGCGCGGGCCGAGCTGGCCCTTCCCGCCGAGCCGCGGCAGGTGGCCGCTTAGATGACGGAGGTGAAGGCGGAGCTGGTCGGTAACGTCTGGAAGGTGATCGCCAACCCTGGTGACAGCGTAGAGGAGGACGACGTGCTGATGATCCTCGAGTCTATGAAGATGGAGATCCCGGTGACCGCGCCGGTTCCCGGCTCGGTGAAGGAGATCCGCGTCAAGGAGGGCGATGTCGTGAAAGAAGGCCAGGTCGTGGCGGTGATCGAGTAATGCCTGAACAGGACACACCAGGTCTCGGCGTCCAGGTCAAGGTGCACGACAGCGCCAACCAGGTGGTCTACACCGACGCCGTGCTGGTCAATGGCTCGCCGCTCGGTTTCATCCTCAACTTCGGCCAGTGGGCGCCGGAGCAGCCCAACCTGGTGCGCGTCTACTCGCGGGTCGGGATGAGCCCGAACCACCTGAAAATGCTGGCCGCCCTGCTTCAGCAGAACGTGGAGGGCTACGAGAAGCAGTTCGGACCGATCCCGGTGGCGCCGTTGCCGAACGAGCCGCCCCACAGCCACGTCGGCTTCGAGCCCGCCAAGGGAGTCATCGGCTAACCTCGGGCTCGTGCGACCGACCGAGCTGCTGCTTCAGTACCAGCGCCTGGGCGACCGGACGCGCGTTCTGGCCGACGAGAAGCAGCGCCTGGAGGATCGGTTGAACCGCCACGAGACGATCGAGGCCGCGGAGGCGGCGGTGGCCGCCGCCGAGACCCAGCTCTCGGAGCTGACACGTCGCTTCAAGGCGATGGACCTCGAGGTGGAGGGCCACCGCGGCAAGATGCGCACCCACGAGCGCGAGCTGATGAGCGGGCGCATCAGGAGCCCGACCGACCTCAGCAAGATGAGCGAGGAGGTCTCGCACATGAAGGCCCGGCTTCTCGAGGAAGAGGAAGCCGAGCTGGAACTGATGACCGCGCTCGAAGAAGCCGAGGGCGAGCTCACACGAGCGCGAAAGGCGCTTGAAGACGCTCGGGCGGAGGCCGTGGCCGAGGCCCCGGGGCTGCGGGAGCGGCTGGCCGCCGTCGGGAAGGAGATCGCCGAGCTGGACGCGCAGCGGGAGGCGATCTGGGCAGAGATCCCGGCCGACCTGCAGTCGGCTTACAAGCGGCTCAACCGCATCCCCAACCCAGTCGTGGAGATGGTGGGCGGCCAATGCCTGGGCTGCCGCGTGCAGCTGACCGCCAACGAGCTCCAGCAGCTCAAGCGCGGCGAGCGTTTCACGTGCCAGAACTGCAGCCGGATCCTGGTTCTGGGGTGAAAACCCTCCGGCTCTTCACCGACGGCGCCGCGCGCGGCAACCCCGGCCCGGCAGGTCTGGGTGTGGTCATCGAGGACGACCAGGGGATGCGGCTGCGGGGCCTCTGCCGCTTCATCGGCACCGCCACCAACAACCAGGCCGAGTACTTGGCCTTGATCGAAGGTCTCCGCTCTGCGCAGGAGTGGAAGCCGGAACGCCTCGAGGTCTACCTGGATTCGAACTTGGTCGTGGAGCAGGTCCAGGGCCGGTACCGCGTCAAGAACGCCGCTCTGGCGCCCCTGCACCGCGAGGCGACTCGGCTCCTGGCGGGGTTCCCCGAAGTTAAGGTTGGCCATGTGCCGCGCGAGAAGAACCGGGGAGCGGACGCTCTCGCCAACAAAGCCATCGACGAGTGGGCCGCGGCGCCCAGGGCTCAGCAGACGCTGAACCAGTAGGAGCCGTACTCGGTCGCACCCTGAACGCCCTCTGCCGCATACGCCCCGGCCGTGAGGTTGGCCCCGGTCAGCTGGACGGCGAACGGCTTGGACTGTCCCGGCTGGAGGCTGAGCGCCAGCGCCGGACAGGCCTGCCGGAGAGAGGCTGCGTTCCAGACCTGGGCCCCCGCTGCGTTAACCACCCCGACGTCGACCTGGCACGCGGCACCCGGCCCCGTGCAGGCCTCCAGGCCCTGGTTGGTATAGGTCACTGTGGCGGTGATCAGCTGGCCCCGGTTATAGACGCGGGCGTCGGTGGAGACTCGGCCCTGGCAAAGCCCGGCCCGAGGTGGGGAAGGACCGACATCGGTCTGCGTGGGCGGCACACATCCCGCGGGCACCGTCGGGATCGACCCGCAGGCCACTGCGAGCGCTGCCAACCCGGCGACGAGCAATCGCATGCTGGAGTTAACGCGACCCGGCGCCGTGGGTATCATTTCGCTGGGCCGAGGCGGACGGGCGATCGCCGGTCGCGAAAGCGACGGGAGGAAAGTCCGGGCTCCGCAGAGCAGGGCGCTGGGTAACACCCAGTCGGGGCGACCCGAAGGAAAGTGCCACAGAAATGACACCGCCGATTCGATGAGGTCTCCGGAGCTCGTCGAAGGCAAGGGTGAAATGGTGAGGCAAGAGCTCACCGGCGGCCGGGTGACCGGCCGGCCAGGCAAACCCCGCCCGGAGCAAGACCAAATAGGAGGGCGTTTTAAAGGCTGCTCGTCCAGCCCTCGGGTTAGCGGTCGCTGGAGGCGTCGGGAAACCGGCGTCCTAGACAGATGGTCGCCGGAGGCGAAAGCCTCCACAGGACCCGGCTTATAGTCCGCTCTCGGCCCACCAATACCGAATTTGGATACGAAAAGAGCCCCCGAGCGGGTCGAGATCTGGAAAGTCCGAGACCACGTCCTCGCGGCGGAGTCCGCCCGGATCTAGTCGAGCAGGAGCCGGCTGAGGACCTCCACCAGAAACTGCTCGATCCGTTCAAAAGACCAGCCGTAGTCGCGCCGCATTGTCATGACCATCTCGGGAGCGGTCAGCAGCCCGATATAGTCCGCCACTTGGTCTACGCTCAGCCCCGCGCGTAGGCCGCCACTGCGCTGAAGCGCGAGGGCGTACTCCATCTGCGAGCGCCGCACGTCCGCCCCCAGGTGCCGTAGGCCGCGGGCCAGCTCGGGATCGTGGGCCCGGACAGGTACCGCCAGGCCGATGTGCATCCCCGTCTCCAGGTGGAGGCGAGCGCGCTGCGCGATCAGCTTCACCTGCTCGCGCGGATCACGCTCCTCCAGCAGCCGGCGGCGCTGCTCGATCAAGCGGGGGTCCTGGCGTGCCTGCTCGACCAGGCCGGCGACGATCGCCGGCTTGGAACCGAAGTGCTTGTACACGGTCTGCACCGCGACGCCGGCCTCGGCGGCTATCTGCTCCATTGTTGTGGCGGGATACCCCTGCCGGACGATCAGGTCGCGGGCAGCCGCGAGCACGGCCGCCTTGGTGGCTGTCAGCTGCATCCGGCGGGTAGGTGAGTTGTAGGAACGGGTCTTGACTACGTCGGCCATTGAGTAGAGAATACCACTACGCTAATAGAGGGAAGCTCTACCAAATGTGGGGGACGGGGGGCAGCAGATGAAGACGATGGGGGCCGTGGATCTCGCCGACGCGACTGAAGTCGAGGTGATCGGCAGCAAGGCCGCCCACCTGGGCGAGCTCGTCAGAGCCGGGTTCGAGGTGCCGGCTGGTGTGGTCCTCCCGGCGACGCTGGATGACGTCGCCTTGACGGCCGCCGCAGGCGAAGCTCTGGCCCGCCTCAAGGGCGACCGGTTCGCGGTCCGCTCCTCGGCAATCGCCGAGGACACCACCGGGGCCTCCTTCGCCGGCCAGTACGAGACCTTTCTCGGCGTATCCCGCGAAGGCGTGGCTGAGGCTGTTCGTGCTTGTCGCGAGTCAGGTCGGGCCCAGCGGGTCGCCGCCTACCGGGAGAAGCAAGGTTTCGCTGACGCGCCATCCGCGGTCGCGGTCATCGTCCAGGAGCTGGTCGATGCCGCGGCGGCCGGCGTTGCTTTCAGCGCCGACCCCGTGACGGGTGCGCGCGAGCGCGCCCTGGTCAGCGCCGTGAAGGGCCTCGGCGACCGCTTGGTTTCGGGCCAGACAGCGGCCGACGAGTGGGCGGTCGAGTCGGGCAAGGCCACCTGCCGGGCAACGCCAGAGGAAGCCATAGATGCCGACACGGCACTTCGGGTCGCCGCCTTGGCCGGCGCTGCTGCCGAGCACTTCGGGCAGCCCCAGGACATCGAATGGGCCCTCGATCGCGAGAGCAGGCTGTTCCTCCTGCAGACCCGCCCGATCACCGCCTTACCCGAGGAGGCGCAGTGGGAGGCTCCCGACGGCGGCTCGTACGTGCGCAACTACCGGTTGGGGGAGTGGTTCTACGAGCCTCTGACTCCACTCTTCGATAACTGGTGCATCAACTACATGGAGGCGCGGTGGCGCGAGCTTGCGCACCGCTACTTCAGCTTTGCGGCGCACGGCCGGTCTCACGTGCTCGTTAACGGCTGGTACTTCAACGATCTCGGCTTCATGCCGCAGAGCCGGCGGGCGTTGGCGGGCATGTTCCTGCGGCACCTTCTGACACGGGCGATCTGGAGTCCGCACCGCTTGCCGCTGATGCTGCCGCCAATCGCCACCGTCCCCGTCCGAGCCCACCTCGAAGAGTTCCGGCTTCGTGTCCAGCCCGCTCACCGGCGGCTGATCGAAGAGTCACGGCAGCGGATAGAGGCGGCGGACTCTGAGGAGCTGTTGGCAATCGTGGATCGGCTGGCAGACGATGCCGGCGAGTACTTCTTTTACATCGTCATCGTGGGCGGTTACGCCTGGAAGTCTGAGCTCAAGCTGGCCGAGTTCTGTCGCGCCCATCTGGCCGGCTCAGGGCTGGCCAGCCATCAAGAGCTCCTGCTCGCCTGCGGCGAGCCCACCTCCGGGCCCCACAACGTAATCAGTCTCGATTGGTACCGGCCGCTGCGAACCGAAACCGCGTCACCTGAGTCCGCCGATGAAGCTGCGGCGCGCAATGGCCGCCTGCTGGCTCGGCGGCGCGAGGCCGGATCGGGGGCTCGGGCCGCGCTCGCCCACCAGCCCAAGCTGCTTCGCCGGTTCGATGCTCTGCTCTCGGTCGCACAGGAGTTTGCCGCGGTCCGTGAAGAGCAGGTCGGGGAATTCACGCTCGCCTGGCCGGTCTTTCGGCTCGTGCTGCGCCGCCTGGGCGAGCACCTCGTGAGGCGCAAAGTCCTCGCAGACCTGGAGGACATCTACTTCCTCCTGCGCGAAGAGGTGATTGCGGCGACGAGCGATCTGACCGCATCGGCGCGTGCCCGCCAGGAAACCTGGACGCGGCAACGGCGCCTCAACCCGCCGCTCAAGCTCGGTCCCGACCATCCGCTGATCCGCCTGATGATGGACGACCAGATCGACAGCTTCAGGACGCCTGGAACCATCGTCGGCGAAGAGCTGGTGCGGGGCATACCTTGTAGCCCAGGCGTTGCGCGCGGTCGCGTCCACGTAATCGCTGGCCCGGAGGCTTTCGACAACTTCGAAGCGGGTCAGGTCCTGGTCGCCAGGGCCACCACGCCCGGCTGGACGCCGCTCTTCGCGCGTGCCGCCGCGGTCGTAACCGACGTGGGAAGCGTGATGGCGCACGCCTCTTTGGTGGCGCGGGAGTTCGGGATCCCGGCAGTGGTCGGAACTGGCGATGCGACCCAGAAGCTTCGGAACGGGATGCTGGTCACGGTGGACGGTTCGGCCGGAGTCGTCCTCGAGGCAACGTAGTTGATAGGCAGGGGTTGTCACGATCGTCGGGCTGCTGGCGTCTAGAGTCCGCTGGGCGACGTCACACCGTGTGGTAGTTGCTCCGTGATGTCGAGGTGCCGCTAGCTCGCTCGGGCCAGTGAACCGTAGCTGACAGCCAGCCGTCGGCAAAGGGCCGACGACGGGTCGAACATCGTCCTGTAAGCGGATCCAACCAGCCGATACAAAGATTTCGTGCCGGCGGGAAACTCATCGCCGCAACTGGGCTCCGAGGACCGTTGGGATGAGTTTCCGGGTCGTCGGGGGTCTCATTTAGTGAACCCGTTAGCGTCGGATGCGATTATGGATTCGGCTCGTGCGGGAGCGCTGGAGTCGGACTGGAGGGAGATGAGATGCCGGAACAGAGGATCGGAACCCGCGAGGAATGGCAGGTGGCCCGGGACGAGCTCGCGAAGCTCGAGGCCGAGCAGGCGGAGCGAAACGAGGAGATCACGAGAACGCGTCGCGATCTGCCCTGGGTCCGGGTCGAGAAGGAGTACGAGTTCGACACCGAGGACGGCAAGAAGACCCTGGCCGAGCTCTTCGACGGGCGCTCACAGCTCCTCGCCTACAACATCATGTTCGGCCCCGACTACACGGTCGGCGCCTGCCCCGGCTGCACCAGCTTGGGCGATGGGCTCGACGGCTCGCTCGTTCACCTGAGCCACCGCGACGTGACGCTGCTCTGTTTTTCGCGGGCGCCGGTCGAGCGGCTGACGGCCTACAAGCAGCGGATGGGCTGGCAGTTCCCCTACGTCTCCACCTACAACAGCGACTTCGCGTTCGACTTCGGACTCGCGCTGACCAAGGAGCAGGCGCAGCAGATTCCTGAGGTCAAGGAGATGATCGACAACCCGCCGGACTGGCTCGAGGAGTGGTCGCGCCAGATCGGGGCTGAGCTGAAGGACGGTCTGCGCGAGAACCCGAGCTGGATCGCCTTCGCGCGCGAGAACGGGACCGTCTACCACACCTACACCGTGTCGGCGCCCGACCCGTTCGTC
>CATPBK010000057.1 GCA_955652705.1 Candidatus Dormiibacterota bacterium
CTTAACAGGGGGAATAGTTTTCGTTTGCATCGCGTTGCCAATTATAGGTTTCCAAAACGAGACGTTCCGTCCGTAATACAGGGGAAGGTCAGGTGACCAAGGAGAGTCAAGCCATGCATCTGTTGTCCAGGAGAACGAGAGCGAAGGAGCTCGAAGCCCAGGGTTGGGCGCCCCGCTGGTGGGCGGTCCTGCTGATCGGGCTGGCGCTCTGGATCGCAACCGTGGGTACCGCGTTTATGACCAGCAACCTGCTCTTGCTCCCAACCATCGTGTTGCTGGGCAGCTTCCTGGTGCCGGTCACGGCCGTGGTCTGGTATCTCGACCACGATGCGAGCGCCGCGCTGTCGCCGAGGAGGATCGTGACCGCCTTCATCATCGCCGGAGTGCTCGGCGTGCTGGCCGCGTCGGTGCTCGAATCCTGGCTGGTGTATGGCCCCGGTCCCATCGGCTACCTGAAGGTGGGGTTCATCGAGGAGCTCGTCAAAGGCGTGGCGATCGTCCTTGTCGCGTGGGGCCTCCGCTCTTTTGCCACCCGTGATGGCATGGTCCTCGGGGCCACCGTTGGATTTGGCTTCGCGGCGCTGGAGAGCAGCGGCTACGCGCTGGCCTCGCTCTTCGTCGTCCAGGGGCACCAGCTCTCCCTTTCGCTGTCTTCTGTCCTGGTCACCGAGCTCGTCCGAGGCGTGCTGGCTCCGTTTGGTCATGGTCTGTGGTCGGCGCTTCTCGGTGGGGTGCTCTTCCACGGCGCCCGCAGTGGTCGCCTGCGTCCGACCTGGGGTGTGCTCGCCGCCTTTGTTGGCGTGACGGTCTTGCACGCGGCGTTCGACATGCTCGGCGGCATCCCCGGATACGTCGTCATCTCGGTCATCGGGCTGGTGCCGCTGGTTTACCTTTGGATCCGGGGGGACCGGGGATTCCCCTTCCCTCGCCGAACACAGGTTCAGGCACTGGTGTCCGGAGCGCCCACGGAGGTGGGACGCTCGTGACCGGCCTCGGCTTCGTGCTGGTCACCACCTTCCTCGCCTCCACGGTTGAGGCCATCGAGATGGTGACGATCGTGGTGGGCGTCGGGGCGAGTCGCGGCTGGCGGGCCACGCTGACGGGCGTGGGCGCCGGCTTTGCGGTGTTGGCGGTTGTCGTCGCTGTCTTCGGCCTGGCGCTGAGCGCAATTCCCATCGGGCCGCTGCGGCTGATCATCGGCGCACTCCTGCTTGTCTTCGGGCTGCAGTGGTTTCTAAAGGGTGTGACGCGCGTGGCGGCTCGCGGCCTGGCCGGAATGCAGGCCGGCCACGAGGCCGAGCAATTGGAATGGACAGGCCCTGGGTTCGACTGGACGGCTTTCGTGCTGGCTTTCAAGGGCATCGTGCTGGAGGGACTGGAGGTGGCGTTCATCGCCGTCTCGTTCGGTGTGGCCGCCAACCAGCTCGGCGCCGCAGCACTCGGAGGCGTCGGTGCAGTTGTAGTCGTCGGCGCCATCGGGGTGGCCGTTCATCCACTGGTCACGCGGATTCCCAGGAGCCTTCTGCAGCTGGTGGTGGGGACGCTGCTGACCACCTTCGGAACCTTCTGGGCTCTGGAAGGCCTCGGTGTGGTCTGGCCAGGCAGTGATGCCGCCATCCTCGGGCTGCTCGTCTTCTATGTGGCGACGGCCCTGATCTACATATCCTTCGAGCGCCGTCACGCGCTCGGGTTCGCTCCCGGGAGGCTGGCATGAAGCTCTGGTCGTGGGTCGTCGGTTTCGGGCGCTTCTGGTATCGGTTCATCGTGGGCGACGACTGGACGGTGGCGGCCGCCGTCGCGGTCGGCCTGCTGGCGACGGCATACCTCAACGCGCGTGGGGTCCCAGCCTGGTGGCTGATTCCGATCGTCGTGGCTGTGGTTGTGGGCGTGAGCCTGCGCCGGGCCAGCCCGGCTGAGACGCGTCGTGCGTGACGCAGCGCGGGAGCTCATCAAGCCTCAGCCGTTGCCAACGCGATGCCGGCGATGAGCACGTCCGCCACGGCCTCGGCATGGGCGCGGATGTCCTCCGCGTCGGGATGCGCGGGCCCGCCGAGCAACGCTGCTTCGACAGGGTTGGCGAAGAGCGCGCCACCGCCGACGACGGCCAGGAAGTGAAGCGTTGCGTAGGGGACGGGCCGTATCCGTCCGGCCGTGACGAGCCGAGCGAGAAGGCGTTCAACCCCTGGGCGCAGCGGGTTGACGAAGCGGTCAATGACGAAGCGCAGGCGTGGGCTGTCGATCGCTCCCTCGTGGTTCATGATCCGCAGCACCTGAGGGTGCGCCGCCGAGAAGATCACCTGCCGGACGACCCCCTGCCGCAGGGCCTCGAGGTCATCGAGTGAGGGGGAGTCGGCGACCTCGCGCCAGCTTTGCTCGGTCTGGGCGAGGACGTGTTCCATCGCCGCGAACCACAAGCCCTCCTTAGAGCCGAAGCGCGCGGTGAGCAGGGCATGGCTCACGCCGAGGCGTCTGCTCAGGTCGCGCACGGACGTCCCGTTATAGCCGGTCTCGGCGAAAGCCTCCAGGGCGGCCTGGAGGAGCACGTCTAGATCGATTTCCTCGCCGGCGCGTGGGCGGCCCCGTCCCCGTGGGGCCGCCAGGGCGTAGGCCATGTCGTACCTCCTCTGGCTGGAATGGCCAGGCGTCGAATAGTGTTACAGAAATAGACACCTGGTAATTAATTCCGCCGGTGTCTATTCGAAAGGAGCGAAACCGCCATGTTCCACACCAGCACCGCGACCGTCCCGGCCCGACTGGCCGGCACCGCCGACGACTACGCGCGGATCGGAATCGCGCCGCGCGACATCAAGCCCTGGGAGGACGGAACGCGCACCAAGGGCGCCCGCGGCACGTACGAGTGGTGGTACTTCGACGCGCATCTGGACGATGGCGCCAAGCTGGTCGTCGTCTTCTCGACCAGGGAGTTCGCCGATCTCAACAAGCCGCTCAGCCCGGGGATCCGCATCGATCTGACCCTGCCCGACGGCACGGCGGTGCGCAAGCTCGTGGAGCTGGCGGCCGATACCTTCTCCGCCTCAACAGAGACCTGCGAAGTCCGGATCGGCGACAACGTGTTCGCGGGCGACCTGCACAGTTACATCATCCGTGCCCGTGTGGAGGAGGTCGAGGTCGACGTGAAGCTGACCGGGCAGGTGCCCGCCTGGCGTCCCAAGACCGGGTACTGGCTTTTCGGTGAAGAGGGGGAGCACTACTTCGCGTGGCTGCCGTCGGTGCCGCAGGGCAGGGTCGAGGCGACATACCGCGTGGGCGGCAACAGCCGCACCGCCACCGGCGCTGGCTACCACGACCACAACTGGGGCGACGCCCCGATGCCAGAGCTGATGCACCACTGGTACTGGGCGCGGGGCGCGGCCGGCCCTTATTCGGTCATTGCTTCCTACATCACCGCCGAGAAGCGCTACGGGTACGACGCGCTGCCGGTGTTCATGCTGGCCCGCGACGGGAAGCTGATCGCGGACGATGGCAATAAGGTCACCTTCGAGGAGCTGGGCCGATACACCGACACCTCGACCGGCAAGCCGGTGGGCAACGTGACTCGTTACACGTACACCGATGGCGAGGAGCGGTACGTCATCGCTTTCACCCGGCACTCCGACCTCGCCGCGGACAAGTTCATCGACCATCTCCAGGGCCCCAAAAAGGCGGCCGCCAGGCTCGTCGGCTTCGACGGCGCCTACCTGCGGTTCGCCGGAGAGCTGCGCATCGAGCATTTCAAGGGCGAGCAGCTGGTGGAGAGCCACAGGGACGACGCGCTGTGGGAGTTGATGTACTTCGGGAAGGCGCGCCCCTGAGTCGGTTGGCTGCCCCCATATGCTCGACATCCTGATCGTCGAGACGAGAGGCAAGTCCAGCGCCGTTGGAGTGAAATAGTCCTGAAAGGATTGCCGCCAAAGCCGTCGCCGCCATGGCCCGGACCTCGGGCCGCCCACCCAGACAGAGTGGGTAAGAGCAATGGCCTGGCCCAGGCTGCGGTGATAGCGTTCATTGCCCGGGTGGCAATTGGAGTTTGGGTCGGTCTGCGCAGGAGTGCTTGAGGCTGCCACAAGGAATCGAGTTGAACCCCGGCCTGTGCATTACGTGCCGCCATTCCCATCAAATCTTTGGCCGAACGACGGTCTTCTGGTTCTGCGAGCGGTCGCGGCGCGAGCCCACGTTCCCGCGCTACCCCAGACTGCCTGTCATCCAGTGCTCGGGGTATGAACTGGATCAACAGAATCAACAACAGGCGGCGATCCCCTAGTAACCATGCGTGAACTGCGCCGGAATAACGTCGAGCTGCATGAAGCCTGGCTCAGAGTGAATGTCCCCGGCACGCCAGGCGACTGGGTGGTCAAACATCGGTCCGTCGAACGCGAACGTGTGGTACTCGCCGTTCTCGCCGCAAGGATCGGCCCCGGTGTGGCTGATCGCGTCAGCAAAACGGTCATCGATGATGCGACCAAGCCAAGATGAATCCAGGCGGCTTAAGTCCACGCACGTTATCACGGCGTGACCACCGGTCTCGACGAACTCCGTCAGTAGCTTGCCGGGTGACTCACCCCAAATCGGTTCGACGTGCCTCAAGCCCGCGGCCATCACCCGCTCCTCGTACCAGGCGCGGACGTCATCGAGGTGGATGTCGCCGAACACGAGCCCTTCGAAGCCATCTGACCGGAGTGCGGCAAGCTCCTGGTAAAGCCGACTTTCCATCTCAGCCCAGGTGGTACCAATGGTGCACAGCTCAATTCCCAGCGCCTCGGCCTGGGCCTGAAGCATCCGTACGGTAGTCGCATGGAACCGCACCCGCCCGGTCGTTACGTCGTAGAAGTTGAGGAGCCTCGTCACATCAATTCCCAGTAAGCGTGCCCGGTTCATGGCCAGGGCGCTGTCCTTGCCACCAGACCACATCAAGGCATGTCGGCCGCTCATTACAGTGACGATGACAGTCAACGCCGCATGACGTTTGGTCTGCTAGGAGAGTGAGGATCGTCTCGGCGGGCAGGCCGTGAGCAGTGTTGCGCCCGGACCGAGCGTCGACCGCCTGAGGCTCGCCAGTCTTGCGAGGGATCTAACGGGCGTCGCGGCGTTGGACCTGGACGAATGGTCTCTTGAAGCCATTCATTCGGGAGCAGGCGAGAGCCTTGGCCTCTACCGCGTCGCAGGCAGTGGGCATGACGGACCAGAGCAACTGCAGTGGGCGCTCATTCTCAAGGTCCTGGCCCCTACCGAAAGCTCACTGATTGAATCGAGTTGGAACTTCTGGCGTCGCGAGGCAGACGCGTACCGGTCGGGTGTCCTCGAGGACCTAACAGGCGATCTGGTCGCCCCCCGATGCCTGGGCGTGGACGAGCAGCCCGATGGCTCGCTGTGGGTCTGGCTCGAGGAGGTTGTCGATGAGCTCCGGCTGGGCTGGCCCCTGGAGCGATATGCCCTAGCCGCCCGCCACTTTGGACGGTTCAATGGAGCGTTCCTCACTCAGCCATCGCCGGTCGCCCCGTGGGTCAGCCGGGGCTGGATACGAGGCTTTGTAGCCGCCGCGGGCCCTGCAATCGAGCAGCTCCGCCGGATCACAGATCACCCGCTGGTGCGCTTGGCGTACCCGGCGGACAGCGTGGACCGCTTGCTTCAGCTCTGGTCAAACCGCGATCGACTCCTTACTAGCCTAGATGACCTCCCGCAGGCCTTCTGCCACCGCGACGCATTCCGACGCAACCTGATGGCGCGCCACACCGCCGGCGGTCGTTACCAGACCGTGGCGATCGATTGGTCGTATTGCGGGCAGGGCGCGCTGGGCGAGGAGGTTGTCTGCCAGATCGTCGGGACCCTGGTGTTCTTCGAGGTCGATCTGGCGGCCGCCGCGGATCTAGAGGCACTCGTTCTGGATGGGTACCAGGAGGGACTTCAGGATGTCGGCGTACGTGTCGACCCGAAGGTGCTCAGGTTTGTGTTCGCCGCTGGCGCGGCTCTGCGTTTCGGCCTGGGAGTCGTTCGGCTTGCTTTACCTCCATTGCTCGATGCCACCTTGCATCGACACATGGAGGACGTTTTTGGCCGGCCGATGGAGGAGTTTGCGCGGGAATCGGCGTCGATGCTCCGCTATCTACTCGACCTGGCCGACGAGGCTGAAGCCCTCGCCGGTCACCACTGAACCGAACCGCCCTATCGCCGATAGTCTCAGCCCTGGTGCAGGAGAAGGTCCGTTGGGATCCTGGGGTCGCTTTACCCCAACCATCCCTCGAGCCGGGCGTTCTCTCGGGGCTGGCACTGGGACTGGGCGATCGACAAATGGGAAGTGCACCAGCGGTGCGCGTCTGGGCGGCCGTCTAGGGGCCTTCGTGGCCTTGTCTTGCGCTGTGCAGATTCCAGGGCAAATTCGCGGCCCCCGCTCAGGGCCGCCGAGACTGGAGCGGGCCCTCTTGTGAGGAGGCACCCCAGATGTGCGCTAAGGACGAATGTTTGTCAAATGGTTGTCAAACCGGGGTGAGACTATCAGGAACAGTGAGTCCAAACGGGCGAAGGTTGAATTCAAGATGTGGTGCCCGCGCACGGACTCGAACCGTGAACCTTGGGATTAAGAGTCCCCTGCTCTGCCAAATTGAGCTACGCGGGCGGGGAGCCGGTTTCCGATTCTACCCATCGCGACTCGTGCTCCGCCCTTAACCGGACCGGTTGGCCGCGACAGGTCGAGTGCCTAGCCTCGCGAGGTGCGCGCCCGCATCCCGCTCGACGTCGACCTCGAGGACAGGCTCATCTACGGACTCTCGCCGCTGCGGTTCGCCTATGTGCTGGTCGCCGGCGTCGCCGCGATGGCGATCTGGAGCTCGAACATGGGGCCCGCGGCCCTCCGCATGATCGCCTGCTTGCTTGTCGCGATCCTGGGCGCCGCTGCGGGTTGGTTGCGTCACGAAGGCCGCCATCTGGACTCCTGGGTGAGCGATATCGCAGCCTTCCTGCTTCGCAATTACCGGCTCGTGCTGGCGCCCGCGCCGGCACGCCGAACGGCGCGGCGGGGTCTTCCAAGCCTGAGCGTGCACGGGGTCGTGCCGGGTTCGGGCGCCACCACCGTGACCGCCGAATTGGCGGCCGCCCTCGCCGCGCTTGGTACCGGGCCGCGCCTGGCCGCGTCGCCGGCCGCCGCTCTTCGCCTGGGGATGACGGGGACGGGTCGCCACCCGGTCCTCGACCTGGAGGTAGCCGAGGCCCGCTGCCGCGCCGGGCTCGAGGTGGCCGAGGCGGCCCGCGACGCCGATATCGCGCTTCTCGTGACACCAGCGGACGTACCGCTTGAAAGCCTCAGGGAGGCCGCTGCCGCGCTCAAGCCACCGCGCGAGCTGGTGCTCGTCGTCAACCGTGCACCCCCGGGCCGCGAGTGGAACGAGCTGGCCGAGGCGGTCGGCGCCCAGCGGGCCATCGCGCTGCCCTTCGACCCCTGGTTGGCCGAGGCGGAGAGCAAGGGCGAACCGGCTTTCAACCCCGTCCTCGGCGGGCTTGCGGCCGAACTGGTGCGGTCGCCTTGAGGCTCGTCACGCCTGTCGGCATCAGGCGGGTCTCGGGGCTTCCGCTGGGCTCGGCGAAGCAGACGGTGGCTCTCTTCGAGACCGAAGGCCTGGGTTTCCTCGGCGCCAGCCGAGAGGACCAGGATCGCTGGCTCGCGGGCTTTCGCGCGTTGCTCGATGGCCTCGCGGGCCCGATCCAGGTTGTGATCGACTTCCGGCCAGGCGAACTGGACGACGCCGACCTCCAGGAAGGGTCGTGCGCGACCACGCTGGCCGCCGATCCCGCGGCCATGCTCCAGGCCGACCTTGCCTTCGTGGAGAGGATTGCTCACTGCCGCACAAGTCGCTCCCGTCAGGTCACGGTGGTCGTGGCCAGCGAGGAAGTCGAGGCCACCCGGCGCGCTCTCGCGGCGATCGGCCTGCGAGTCTGGGACCGGGCGAAGGTGCCGCCCCGCGTCGGAACCGAGTCACGGTCGGACTACCACGACGCGGAGGGCTGGCACCGCACCTGGTACCTGGAACGGTTTCCCGGCGGTGAGTTGGAGCCTGGTTGGTTGCTTCGGCTGGTGCCACCGGACCGCCGGGCCGCCCTCGCCTGGCACGCCCAGCCTCTCCCAACTGATCTGGCCATCTCCTACCTTCAGCGCCAGCTCAACAACATGCGCACCAGCCAGGTCGAGGTCGCCCGCCGGGGCGCCACCGACCCGGTTCTGGCCGGCGCGGTCCCGGCCGCCCAAGAGCTCCAGCGGCGGCTGGTCGCCAGCCGCGACCGCGCCTTCCAGGTTGCGGTTTACCTGACCATCACGGCCCGGACCAGGGAGGAGCTGATCGCCGCCACGAGCGAAGTCGAGGCCGCCGCCCGCGGTTCCCTCTGCAATCTCCGGCAGTGCCACTACAGGCAGGCCGACGGGCGACTGGCGACGCTTCCGTCGGGCAGCGACGGCCTCGGACGCAGCCGGGTGGTCGACACCTCTGCCCTGCTCACCTTCCTGCCCTGGCTTGACGCCGAGCTTGCCGACGCCAACGGCCTGGTCCTCGGCCGCACCCGAGCGACAGGGATGCCGGTCCAGGTGGATCCCTTTGACGACGTTCGCTACGAGAACGCCAACATCGCCGTCTTCGGCCACTCCGGCGCCGGCAAGACATACCTGCTCTCGAGCCTCCTTCTCGGCGCCGTCGCCCGCGGTGCTCAGGCGTTTGTAATCGACCCTGAGCACGAGTACGGCCGCCTGGCCAGAGCGGTGAAAGGCGTCGACGTGCAGCTCGCGCTTGGCTCCGGGCACGCCCTGAACGTCCTGGAGCCGAAGCCGCCGGGAGCGGAGGAGAGTTGGCTGGGGCCGGCTGTCGCCGACGCACTCGATCTCGTCAACGTGATCTGCGGCAGCCTCGACGAGATCGAGCGGGCGGTCACCGAAGCCGCCATTCGCGACGCCTACTCCGCCGCGGACAACCCGGTGCTGCGAGACGTCGCGGCGCACCTGCCGCCCAGCTCCCGTCCCGCCAAGATCCTCCAGCGCTGGGTCGCCGGCAGCCTCGGCGCCATGTTCAGCAGCCCCACCAACGTCGACCTCGACGCCCCGCTCGTCGTCTTTGGCATGCGGGAGCTCCGCGAAGAGATGATTGGCGCGGTCCACTACCTGCTGGCCGAGGCGCTCTGGAGCCGGATCAAGGACCGCCGGCGCCGCTGCCTGCTGGTTGTCGACGAGCTGGGCATCCTCTTCGAGGACGCGACCATGCGCCGGTTCGTCGTCCGGCTGGCCCGCCGGATTCGCAAGTACAACGGCAGCCTGGTCTTCGCCACCCAGAACCCGGGCGACCTGCTCGCCACGGAGCAAGGCACGGTCGTCGCCACCAACCCGGCGATCCGTTTCCTGGGCGCGCAGCGGCCGACCGAGGCGCAAAAGCTGCAGCGCGCGTTTCAGCTCAGCGACTTCCAGCGCCTGGGACTCGAGGCCGCCCGCCGCGGCGACTTCCTGCTTGCAGCCGGTGTCGAGCGCGTCGCTTTTCGCGTCATCGTCCCACCCTGGCAGGCGGCGCTGATTCGGACCGTATAATTCCGGGGCCGTGCCCGCCAGGTTCGAGCTCGGGCTCGTGGAGGGGCGCTTACGCCTGGCCTGGCCTGCCGCGGCGTCCCTTGAATCCGTCGTCGCCACCTGCCAGACAGCTGGCGGACTGCGCCACGAGGGCGAGGGCTGGCGAAGCCGCGACGGAACCTTCGAGTGCATCTGCGGACCACTCACAGTCCGCATCAGCTTCGGCGGCGGGCAAGCAGCGCGAATCCGCCTCAGCGGAACCGCGCGTCAAAGCTGCGAAGTCGTCTCGGTGGGAATCGCCGCCCAGCTCGAGTTCAAGGCCGACACCACCACCTGGTGGGTCTACAACGGGTACCAATCCTGGGACGCGGCTGACGTCGTGCCGGCCGGCGCCGCCCGACCCTCCTACTGGACGGCGGCCGTGGCGGATGCCGACGGCCGGGCGCTGGTGATGGCGGCCAAGTCGGCCGCGAGACTGGTCACGCGCTTCGATTTGAAGGCAGGCCGGCTAGCCATGACGCAGGGTGCGGCACCCGGCCCCTTGCAGGTTCGGCCGCACTGGTCGGCTCGGCGCGGTGGGCGCTGGCGCGGCGAAGACCTGATGCTGCAGCCCGTGGACGACGTCTGGGATGGCCTCGCCGAGCTCAGCGAGCAAGCTTCCGGCCCGCGCCGGCGTCGCGTGGAGACGACCCGGCGCAGAGTCCCCCACGGCTGGCTCAGCTGGTATCACTACGGCACGTGGGTGACCCGGGAGGACGTGCTCCAGAACGCCGGCATCCTCGCCGACGGGGCCCTCGCGGGCCTCGGCTACGACCAGGTCCTGGTCGACGACGGCTGGCAGGAGGCCTACGGAGACTGGGTGCCTAACCGCAAGTTCGACCCGGGCCTCGGCGACCTCGCCGCCGGCCTCACGCGCGGAGGCCAGGTCCCGGGGCTCTGGATCGCGCCGTTCCTCGTCAGCACCGGTTCCGACCTGGCCGCTCACGCCCCCGCCGACTGGTTCCTCGCCGACCCGGCGGGCGGCGGGCGCCTGGTCGACCCCGTGCACGTCAGCTTTGGTCCCATGTACGTGCTGGACGCTCGGCGGCAGCGCGTGCGGGACCATCTCCAGCGCACCTTCGCCGGCCTCCGCGAGCAGGGTTTCCGCCACTTCAAGATCGACTTCCTTTATGCCGGCGCCTACCCGGGAGTCCGGGCGCTCCGTGATGGTCTGCGCGCGATTCGGCGGGGCGCGCAGGACGCCTACCTCTGTGCCAGCGGGGCGCCTCTTTTGCCGCTGGCGGGTCTCGTCGAAGGCTGCCGGATCGGCCAGGACACGGCCACCCCGCTCTATGACTTCGAGAAGGGGGAGCCGGTCTGCCGCATCTTCGGCGACGAGGTGCTCTGGATCGCCCGCAACACCGCCTGCCGCCATTTCCTGGATCGCTGGTACCAACTCGACCCCGACGCGGCCCTGGTCGGAGCCAACCTGACGATCGAGCAGGCTCGGCAGCTGGTCACCGTGGTCGCCCTCGCCGGCGGCCCGTTCTTCGTCACGGACGACCTGGCACGTCTCGCGCCCGAGCGGCTGGCCTTGCTGACCAACCCGGAGGTGCAGGCCCTCATCGGCGGGCCGCCCGCTCGGCCTGACTGGGACCCCACGGCGCATCCGCTCGCCGCCATCTGGCGTCGCGAGGACGTGCTGGCCGCGTTCAACTGGACGGGCCCCGCGCGCCAGCTGGTGATCGAGGCACCCTCGCGCGGGCCCGTGCGCGACCTCTGGAACCGCGTCGACATCGAGTTCGGCGAGAGCGACTTGGAGTTGAAGCTGCCGCCTTCCGGAGTCCATCTCCTCAAGTTCGAGGGAGCGGGTAGGCTAGGGGCGTGGCTCGAGTGATCCATTTCCGGATCCGAAATCTGCCGCCTGAGCGGACGCCTCGCCTGGAGGACCAGGTGGAGCAGCTGGCCGGCTCGCGTGAGTGGCGAAGCGGGCGACCCTGGATCGCCACCGACTTCTCGAGGGGCCTCTTCGAAATCGAGTACCTGCGTCACCTGCGCAATGCCGAAGGCAGTGAAATCGGCGCCGCCGGGTTCCTCAAGATGGCGGGTGACGAGACCGACGCGCTCGTCCTGCTCTTCTTCCTTCGCGATCGCAGCGCTGAGTACGGGACTGGCGTCGAATGGCGTGATGATGAGCACCCGCTGGCCAAGCTCCGACGCCTCCGGTTCGACCGCGGGCTCCTGGAGGGCGGCCGTCAGCTCGAGGATCACCTTGCCCGGCGGCCGGTGATCAAAAAGGTCATGGGCCAGGCGATCACCTTCTACCCGCCGAGTTATCGCGTGCACTCGCAGGCGCCGGGCCACCCCCAGCACTGGGGGTACTCGCTGCACGGGCTGCGAGCTTACGCGCCCACCCTGCTCGAGGCCGAGCAGGAGGCCTTGAAGATCCTCCGGGGCCTGCGCCATCTCGGTTAGCGTCAAGCAGGCGGAGGGGGCCTTCTCCGCTCTGGATGGTACCCGTCTCTACTGGCGCGCCTGGGTCCAAGCGGGGTCGCAGGTCACGTTCGCGGTGCTCCACGGACACGGCGAACACTCCGGCCGCTACCACGGCTTCGCGGCCGCCATGTCGGCCCGCGGCTACTCGACGTATGCCGTCGATTGGCGCGGCCACGGGCTCAGCGAAGGCCAGCGCGGCCACGCCGGCAGCTTCGACGACCTCACCGGCGACGCCAGGCTGTTCGTGGAGGAGGTTCGACGGGCTCAGGCCGGCGACGAGGTGGTGCCCCTGGGCCACTCCGTCGGTGGTTCGATCTTGCTCAGCGCCATCGTCCGGGGCGAGGTTCAGCCGCAGCGGTTCGCCGTCTCCAGCCCGGCGCTGCGTGTTCGCGCCCAGGTGCCTCGGTGGAAGCTCGCGGCGGCCGGGGCCCTCTCGCGACTGGCGCCCAAGGTCGCGCTGGCCACCGACCTGGAGACCAACGCGATCTCCCGCGATCCGGCCATCGTGGCGGCGTACGAAAAGGACCCTCTGGTCCATTCCAGGATGTCCGTCCGCTTCTACGCCGAGTGGGGGGCCGCCAACGCCGAGATCATGACCCGGGCCGGCGAAATCAAGGTGCCTTTCTTCGCCTCCCACGGCACCGATGACCGCATCATCGATCCGGGCGGCACCGAGGAGTTCTACAAGCGGACGTCTGTCCCTGGCAGCGTGCTGAAGCTTTACGCCGGCTCCTATCACGAGCCTTTCAACGACCTCGACCGGGAGCGGGTCTTCACCGACCTTGCGACCTGGGTCGGCTGACGCCGTTTCGCCGGTTGCGGCTCGTCATCCAGCGAGTCAGGTCGGCGGCGGTGTCGTGGGACGGTAGGCGCAACGAAATCGGCCCCGGCGTGGTTGTCCTTGTCGGAGTGGGTCCCGCCGACGTTGAGGGCGACGCCCGCAGGCTGGCCGAGAAGGTCGCGACCATGCGGATCTTCCCGGACGCGGCCGGCCGCAGCAACCTGAGCCTCGAAGACGTGCAGGGCGAGGCCCTCGTGATCTCCCAGTTCACTCTGTACGCCGACTTGAGCCGGGGGCGACGGCCGGGTTTCACCAGCGCGGCGGCGCCCGAGCTGGCCGAACGCCTCTACGGGGAGTTCGCCCGCGCCCTTGGCGCCCGCGGAATCACCGTCCGCACTGGCAGCTTCGGGGCAGGGATGGACGTCGAGCTCGTGAACCAAGGGCCGGTGACGATCGTGGTCAGCACCGACGAGTGGACGACCCGGCAGGCTTAAGACCCTGAAGCCAGAAGTCGCTCCTCCTCTGGATCGTCGCGCCTACCTCATCGCCTACGGGGCTTTGGGACTGACCGCCCTCATCTGGGGGTTCTCCTTCGTGCTGATCAAGGCCGGCGTGGCCACCCTCGACCCGGCGGTCCTGGTTTTGATCCGCACCGGCAGCGCCTCAGTCTTCCTCTTTGCCGTGATCCTGCTGACGCGTCGACGCCCCGTTGCCGGTCTCCGCCGACGCTTCCCTGGCTTTCTCTTTATGGCTGTGACCGGAAGCGTCATACCTTTCACCGCGATCAGCTGGGGAGAGCTCCACATCTCCAGCGGGCTGGCCAGCATCTTCAACGCCACCACCCCGCTCTGGACCGCGATCATCGCTTACTGGCTCACTCCCTACGAGCGCCCGACCCCGCTCAATTACCTCGGCGTCGCCGTCGGCTTCGCCGGCACCGGCATCCTGATCGCGCCCCAGCTGGGCGATCCCTTGCACGCGGGTGTCCTCGGCAGCCTCGCGGCCCTCGCCGGTGCGGCCAGCTACGCGGTCGCCGCCATCGGACAGCGGCGGCTGCTACCTGGTGTCGATCCCATCGAGGGGTCCTTCTGGCAGATGGCGCTGGCCACCGTACTGATCCTGCCGATCGCCGCGCCGGCGCTGACCCACACCCATCCGAGCCTGCTCTCGGTCGGCGCCACACTCGTCCTGGGCATCGCGGGTTCGGGCCTGGCCTCGATCCTTTATTACTTCCTCATCAACAGCCTCGGCGCGACCCGCGGCGCCTCGGTCACTTTCTTGATCCCAGTGACCGCCGTGTTCTGGGGCTTCTTGCTTTTCCAGGAGCCGATCACGCTGCCGATCTTGGGCGGCATGGCCGTCATCCTCCTCGGCGTCTTCCTGACCAGCGTCCGGCGCAGGCGGCCGGCCGCGACCGAAGCCAAGCCCGCCGCCTGATCGTGACCGACTACATTCAGGCGCACGCGCGCGCCATCGAAGAGGCGGCGGCCCGGATCGCGCCTCACATCCGCCGCACTCCCACGCTCGCGACCGACCTCGACCCGGACCTGCTGCTCAAGCCGGAATGCTTCCAGGTGACCGGCTCCTTCAAGCCGCGGGGCGCCTTCAATGCCATCCTGCGCCTGGCCGCGCGCGATCCGACCCCGAAGGGCGTCATCACGGCCAGCTCGGGCAACCATGCCCAGGCCGTGGCCCTGGCAGCCCGGGCCGCCGGGCTGCGAGCCGTGATCCTGATTCCGGAAGGCGCCAATCCCGCCAAGGTGGCCGCCACCCGCGCCCTTGGCGCTGAGGTCATCACCGACGGCATCAGCTTCGAGAACCGCGACCAGCGGCTGGCCGAGGAGGTCGAGGCCCGCGGGCTCGCCCTCGTCCACCCGTACGACGACTGGGATGTGATCCACGGCCAGGGCACCGCGGCTCGCGAGCTGCTCGAGGACCGGCCCGACATCGGCCTGATCGCGACACCGGTCGGCGGCGGCGGTCTGCTGAGCGGAACCGCTCTGGCTGCCAAGGCCCAGAGCGAGCAGATCCAGGTGATCGGCGTCGAGCCGGCCAACGCCGACGACGCGTACCGCTCGCTCCAGCTGAGGGTGCGCCAGAGGCTCCCCCAGGCTCCCGACACCATCGCCGACGGCGTCCGGACGCTCAGCATCGGGGAGCGGAACTTCGAAGTGCTCGTCGAGAACCGGACCATCGACGCGATCGTGACAGTCACCGAGACGGAAATAGAAGAGGCCCTGTTAACGGCCTGGCTGCGCTTGAAGCTCGCGCTCGAGCCGACGGGGGCGCTGCCGCTCGCCGCCTATCTGGCGGGCAAGCTGCCAAAGCTCCTGAAGCCGGCGCCGGGACGCGGTCCGGCCGCCCTCATCCTCACCGGTGGCAACTTCGACCCGGCGGCCGTGGCTAGGCTATTAGCCAGCTATGGGTAGGCTGCGGTGACCTCGTCGATCCCGGTGAAGGACCTGATGACTCGCGACGTCATCACATTCACCGAGGACGAGGACGTCGGCGCCGCCGCGCAGACGCTGAGCAAGAAGCGGATCACGGGCGCGCCGGTCGTCGACAAGGAGGGCCACGTGGTAGGGATCGTCTCGGAGGTCGACGTCCTTACCAAGCGGGGCAAGACGGTCAAGGAAATCATGAGCCCGCACGTGATCGCGGTGACCGAGGACACGGGCGTCGAGGAGGCCGCCCAGCTCCTCGCGGGCAAGCGCATCCGCCGCCTGCCGGTCCTGCGCGGCGGCAAGATGGTCGGCCTTGTCAGTCGCTCGGACATCCTCGACTTCTTCGCCCTGAGCCACTGGACCTGCGACAACTGCGGCCACTGGGAGCGGGGACTCGAGGCGCCGGCCATCTGCGCCATGTGCCAGGGGGACTCCTTCCACCTCGAGCACGGCGCGCCCGGCGTCTGACCCGGCTCCGAAAGCAGGCAGCATGCCGGCGCTGAGCCACAAGGCCGAGAGCTTCACGGAGTCGGTCATCCGCGAGATGACCCGCCTCAACCTGGTGCTGAACGGGCCCGAGCGGGCTGTCAACTTTGCCCAGGGCTTTCCCGATTTCGCGCCTCCGCCGGAGATCATCGAAGCCGCCAAGCGGGCCCTTGACGGCGGTTTCAACCAGTACGCCACGACCTGGGGCGCGCCCCAGCTCCGGGCCGCGGTCGCGGCCAAGCAGTCCCGCGCCTGGGGCCGTGAGGTCGATCCGGAGACCGAGGTCACCGTCGCCTGCGGCGCCACCGAGTCGATGATCGCCGCCATGCTGGCCGCGGTCGATCCGGGCGACGAAGTGATCGTCTTCGAGCCTTTCTATGAGAACTACGGGCCGGACTGCATCCTGAGCGGCGCCGTTCCTCGGTTCGTGGCCCTGCGGCCACCCGACTGGAACTTCGATCCCGACGAGCTGCGCGCCGCCTTCAGCGCAAAGACGCGCGCGATCGTCATCAACACGCCCCACAACCCGACAGGCAAGGTTTTCTCGCTGGCGGAGCTGGAGCTGATCGCCGCTCTCTGCCAGGAGCACGATGCGCTGGCTCTAACCGACGAGATCTACGAGCATCTCGTCTACGACGGCCGGCACCTGGCGCTCGCGACCCTGCCCGGGATGGCCGAGCGGACGATCACCATCAGCGGCGCCAGCAAGACCTTCTCCGTGACCGGCTGGCGAGTCGGCTGGCTGATCGCGCCTCCCGCCCTCACCGCGGGCATCCGCAAGGTGCACGACTTCCTCACGGTCGGCGCCGCCCACCCGCTCCAAGTCGCGGTGGCGACCGCGCTGGGCTTTCCTGAGGCGTTCTACGACTCGCTGCAGGAGGAATACCGGGAGCGGCGGGACACGCTGGTCCGGGGCCTGCGCGAGATCGGCTTCGACTGCCATGCCCCGGCCGGCGCCTACTACGTGATGGCCGGCATCGAGCCCTTCGGCTACGCCGACGACGTGGCCTTTGCCCGCCACCTGATCGAGACCCTCGCGGTCGCGACAGTCCCCGCCTCGAGCTTCTTCCACGACGGCGCTCTAGGCCGCCGCCAGGTGCGCTTCAGCTTCCCGAAGCGGATCGAGACGATCGAGCGCGGGCTGGCCGCCCTGGCGGGGTTGAAAGCGGCGCCCGGCGCTTCTTAACCGGGTCCCTTTCCAGCGCCGGCGGGCGTCCGGTAGCGTGCCGCCTCGATCTCCTCCCATGCGACTTTTTTTCCGCAAACCGCTCATCTGGCTGGTCCTGGCCGAGGCTCTGGTCGTCACCGCACTGGTCGGGTTCGCCTGGTATGTCTACTCGGCGCCTGGGGGCCCGCCTCCGATCCTGCCGACGATCGCGCGCCCGCTGGTCCAGCCCAGCCCGCACAGCCCTTCAGGCGTGCAGCCCGTCCCCAAGCCGAAGCCCTCGCCTTCGCCCGGCCGATCGATTCCGGCGCCCGGGCTGCTGCCGCCCGAGCTGGCCGGTCTCAACCGTGACCAGGCCGACTGGGAACGGGCCGAGTCGGGCATCGTGGCCGCGCTGATGTCGGCCGCGCGTCGCTATTTGGAAGCCGTCGTCCTGCCCGCCGTGGAGCGGGCGGAGTCGCCCAGAGCCAGCCCGGCCACTACGCCGGCGATGACGCAGATACCCGCTGCGATCAAAAAGATGCTGTGATACTCGGCGACCAGGGCCTGCGTCACGCGCGCGTCAAAGGCCGCCTTCTGGGCTGCAAAGTCAGGAGAGCCAGGGATCAGGCGGAGCGCCGGTCCGGCGTTGAAAAGCTGGTAGAAGCGGCTCAATCCGAAAGCGGTCAAGGCCGACAGTCCCAGAAGCATGCCCAGTGTCCGAACCAGCACGACCAGGCTCGCCGCGAGTCCGTGGCGCGCGGGCTGGGCGAGGTCCAGCACGGCCGTAGCCAGCGGCGCGATCACGAGCCCGAAGCCGAGGCCGCCGCCCGCCAGCACCAGGTCGGCCTCTCGGATCCCAAGCAGGCGCCTGGCCAGCTCGTGCTCGTTCCAGCTGGCCAGCACCACAAAGAACCCGGCCGCCACCAGCATGCCCGCCGAAGCCACCCAGCGGCCGCTCAGGCGGCGCGTGGCGAGGCCGCCAAGGAAGGCGCCCGCGGGGACCGCAACCATGAACCGTGAAAGCAGCAAGGCCGAGTCCAGCTGGGTCAGGTTGAATACGCCGCGGCCCATCAGCGGGATGTCCACCAGGGCGACCATCAGGCCGCCGCCGGCCAGCAGGTTCGCCAGCGAGGCGCCCAGAAAAACCCGGCTCCTGAGGAGCCGCCGCGGGATCACCGGCGCCAGGTCGGCCGCCTGTCGCCAGGCCCAGGCGCCCAGCGCCAGGACCGCGCCGATGCCGGCCGGCCAGAAGAGCGCGCTCACTGCCCGGTGGGCCGGATCGTCCGGGTAAAGCGCCCCCACCAGCAGCGCCAGCCCGGCGCCGAGCAAGGCCGCGCCCAGCCAGTCGGCCGGCGGTGCCTCGGCGCGCTCCACCGGCTCGGTGCGCTGGTCGCGGATCGGGCCGAGGCGGCGTTGGGCCACGACGAAGCCCACCGCGCAGGCCAGCGCGAGCGGCAGGTTGGCCCAAAAGACGAAGCGCCAGCTGCCGAACGTCTCCGCCCACGCTGCCAGCACCGCTCCGTAGAGCGGGCCGAGGACGCTGCCCGTTTCCTGAATGGCTGAAATCGCGCCGATGGCTGGACTTCGTCCGCCGGCCGGGAAGAGGTCGGCTGCCAGGGCGAGCGCCACCGGGACGAGCGCGCCGCCGCCCACACCCTGCAGAACGCGTCCCGCCACCAGCCAGGGCAAGCCGATCCAGCCGTAGGGCGGCTCGCCGGTATAGGCGGCGCTGGCGGTGAGGAGCGAGCCCAGCGCGAAGGCCGCCAGGGCGCCGAGATAGACGGCGGTCCGGCCGTGCACGTCCGAGGCCAGGCCGATCAGGGGCATCACGACGATGTAACCGGCCAGGAAACCGGAGACGATCGGCGTCGCTTGCTCGATTCGGTCGACCGGTACGTCCAGGTCGAAGAGCATCTTCGGCAGCAGCGTGACGACCGCGTAGGCGTCGAGTGCGGCCACGAAGAGCCCCGCCGCCGCGGCCACCAAGAGGAGCCACCGAGCCGAGCTGCGCCGCTGCAGCCAGGGTGCCCGGCGAGTGACCCGGTTCAAGGAATTACTGGATGGGCGGCTTGACGATGTCGAAGTTCGCGTTGAAGTTGTGCAGGCGGACCTCCAGGCTGGTGTTCTTGCCGGCCTGGAAAAGCGCACCGCGGAGGAAGGCCTTCCTCAGGAGGTGGTCGTCCTTGCCCACCCAGAGCGTGGTCTGAATGTCGCCCGCCGGACTCAACGGCTGGATGGCCTGGGCGACCTGCGTCGCGGTGTAAACGGCGGCAATCTTCCAGCAGTCCTTGCCGTCAACCGTTTCCGAGCCCTGGGTGGAAAGGGACCGACCCTTGGGCATCACCGCCGGCAGCCCTTTCTGAGGATCGAACATCGCGCCCACCGACGGTATCGCCGTGGTCTGGCCCGTGAGGTCGCTCCAGCCGAGGAAGGGCAGCTTCAAATAGACGTGATCCTGGAGCGTGACCACCTCGAGCTCGATCAAGGAGTCGCTGGACTGCCTGGCCTTGATCGTGGTATCGCTGTCACCCGGCAGCTTGACCTTGCCCGACGCGGAAACGACCGAGAAACCGGCCAGGCTCGCCCCCGACCCGAACTTGAGCTCGACGGCGGCGGTCTTGACCCGCGCCAGTGCCGTCGAGGCGTCATTCAGTACCTGCTTGGGGTCCGCCTGCGCGCCGGCGCTGAATGAGCAAGCCTGAAGGATGTAAAACGTGGAACAAAGTAGGACGGCGGCGCGGCGGAGCGACACGCGGCCAGTTTACGGGAAGGCCTGGCGGCCTCCGGGCGCCGCCGAACTGCTGGACTACCCGACCGGCAAAACCGCCTTGCGCTTCTGAGTCAGCCTTGCCCTTCTGGCTGGCCCTCGCCCTCCGGCTTCGGCTCCTGGCGCGGCCCCGCGCCGCCGTGCACGTTCGGTGTCATCGAGACGTTCCCGTTCAGCGTGGCGCCGTCCTCGACCGAAAGCTTGGCGATCTTCACGTCGCCGTGCAGCGTACCCGTGCCCGCGAGCGTGAGCCGGCCGCGTGCCACCACGTTGCCGGTCACGTTGCCCTGCACCATGACGTTGTTGCCCTCGAGCTGAGCCTTGACGGTCGCCGAGTTCTCGACCGCGATGTCGCCCGAGGTGTGGATCTCGCCATCGACCTTGCCGCGCACGGTCATGTCGCCCTCGATCTTGAGGGTCCCGTTGAGGACGTCTCGGGGACCCAGGACGACGTGGCTGTTGCCGTCCTTGTGACGGCCCCTGCCGCGCTCAGGCTGTTCGTTTTGTTCGTCTGCCATATGCTTCGTAGCTCCCACAATGCCGGCCCGGACGAAGGCATTCTAGTCGACTGTTGGCGCCCGTAAGCTAGCCATCCCAGGATGGACGTCACTGCCGCCGACGAGCTCATCGAGCACCTGGTCGAGTTCTACGATCGCACCGCCGGCGAGTACGACGCCTGGGCGGGTGGGCTGAATTCGAGAGTGGCCGCAAAACTGGTCGAGCTCGCCCACCCGAAAAGGGGCCAGGCCTGCCTCGACGTGGGTTGCGGAACCGGACTGGTCACCCACCTGCTGGCCGCGAGGGTCGGCAAGCAGGGCAGCGTCGTCGGCATCGACCTCTCGGCGCGGATGCTGGACCTGGCCCGCCGCGACGTCCACCCCAACACGACCTTCATGGCCATGGCGGCGGAGAACATGGTTTTCCGTGAGCGCAGCTTCGACCTCATCACATATGGCCAGTCGCTGCATTTCCTGATCGACCCGTTCGCCAGCCTGGACGAGGCCGTGAGGCTGCTCCGGCCAGGCGGCCGGATTGCCGTCTCCATGCAGCGACGGAGCCTGCACACCGAGGCCCAGGAGCTCTTCTACACCGAGCTTGGAAAGCTGGCGGGGCGCCACCATCTGCGGATTCCCCAACACTCGACGGAGCGGGCGGAGCTGGGCGAGCGCCACAACCTGCTGAGCCTGTTGGAGGAGTTCGGCTTGAAGAATGTGAAGATGACCGAGCTCGTCACAGGCGGGCGGGTGCGCAGCCCGCGCGAGTGGACCGCGATCATGGCCGGCACCGGGCCGCTCCCGCACACGCTGATCTCGATCCTCGGGCCCCGGCTGCGCGGGGAGTTCGAGGAGCAGCTGGAGGCCGCCATGCGCGAGCTCGGGGACGAGGCCTTCCGCTACCACTTCGCCTTCATCTTCGCGGTGGCCTCGCTCCCTTCTTAACAGCCCGGGTTCCCCGGCCGGCCCGCGCCGCCCGAGACAGCCCCCAGAGGCGGATCATTGATGGCCGTGGGAACCGACGGCGCGGTCGTCGACGTGGCGCATCTCGTCAAGACTTACCCGGGGAAAGAGCCGGTGCGGGCGGTGCGGGATATCTCGTTGCGGGTCGAACGCGGCGAGATCTTCGGCTTCCTCGGCCCCAACGGTGCCGGCAAGACCACGACCATCCGATGCCTGCTCGACGTTCTCCGCCCGAGCGCGGGCAAGATCAGCATTTTCGGGCTCGACGCCAGGCGCGACGCGCTCGCCATTCACAGCCGCCTCGGCTATCTGCCAGGCGACGTAAGGCTACCTGGTGACCTCAGCGCGAAGCAGTTCCTGAATCGCTACTCGCGCCTGGCGGGATCCGAACCGGTCCTGCTGGGACGGCTCCTCGAACGTTTCGAGATTCCCCTTCACCGCAAGCTGAGAGCCTTCTCCAAGGGGATGCGGCAAATGCTGCTCATCATCCAGGCGTTCATGTGCGACCCAGAGCTGGTCATCCTGGACGAGCCGACCGGCGGCCTCGACCCCCTTGGTCAGCGCTCCTTCGACGAGTTCCTCCTGGAGGAGGCGCGGAGGGGCCTGACCGTCTTCATGAGCTCGCACATCCTCGGCGAGGTCGAAAGGACCTGTCATCGGGTGGCGGTGATCCGAGAGGGCGAGCTGGTCGCCGTCGAGACCATCGATCGGCTGCGCGAACGGGCGGGTCAGCTCGTCATCGTCGAGTTTGCCGACGGCGTGGACGAGGCCGAGCTTCGAAACGTCCCTGGTGTGCAGGCCGTCGAGCACATCGAAGACGGCTCTTACCACGTGAAGCTGGCGGGCAGCATCGATCCTGTCATCAAGGCGCTCGCGCGTCATACCATCCGCCGGCTGGCCGTCGAGGAGGCGCCCTTAGAGGAGGTCTTCTTGAAGTTTTATGCCAGGGATGGCAAGGGTGCAGGCGGGCTGCCGAGCGCCGCGGAGATCCGACCGGAGTGACCACCTCGGCACTGGCGCCCCCGCCGGCGATCAGTAGACCCAAGCCTCGTGCGCGGGGCCTCCCGGTGCTCACTGCGACCCTCTACGAGAGCCGGAGCCTGCTCGCCGCGGCCTGCGGCTACATCCTGATCATCGGTTTCCTGGTCGGACTACTCCTGCCGGCCTTCAAGACGTTGAACATCCAGGCCTATCTGACCGGCAGTTTCGCCGCCCTGATCGGCGGCTCCGCCCTGGGCCGCGACACGCCGCTCTTTGCCGTCTACATGGCGTTGGAGCTGTACGGCAGCTTCTTCCTGCTGCTCTTCGGCGGAGTGCTCGGCTACGCCGCTGGGGCGAGCATCGCCAGGAACATCGAGGACGGGACGATCGACATCATCCTGGCGAGGCCTGTTAGTCGCGCCAGGTTTTACCTCGAAAAGTGGGTGGCCATGCTGCTGGGCGGGACGTTCATCATCGCCACTTCGTTGCTCACCGCATTTGTGTGCACCCAGGTCTTTCCCAACGCCACTCTTCACTGGCGGTGGTTCCTGCTGGCGAACCTCGACGTGGCCGCGATGCTCTTCTTGGTCGTCGGGATGGGATCGTTCGTCAGCGCAGCCATGAGCCGGGGTCGTGCCGCCGGAGGGGTCGCAACCCTGGTGGTGGTCTTCTGGTATCTCTGCCAGACCTTCGGCACGGCGGGGGACAGGCTCTCGTTCCTCAAGTACCTGGGGCCGTACTACTACGCACCCAGCTCACAGGTCATCACCTCGGAACAGTGGACTGAGCCATGGAGGCTGCTGGTGCCGGTGGCCGCCGGTTTGATCCTGGGTATTGCCGGCCTGGCCTACTTCCAAAGGCGCGACATCACCTCCTAAAGCGACGGCCGCTCTCAGGGGTACCGTCCCCGTCTGCGCTCGGGCTGGCCTCGCTCCCTTCTTAACAGGCCTGGTTCCCCAACCGACTCCGGCCGGCTAGCTTCGAGCCTCCTTCGGAACCCAACCGAAAAAACAAGGAGGTCTTTCGAATCCCAATGCCGTTCCTTGACGCGACCACCGTGATGCAGAGCCAGGAGTTCATCCGGCTCCAAGCTCTGATCGAAACCTGGGTCACAGTCGCCCAGGCGCTCGTTGCCACGATCGGCGCGCTCGCCTTCGTCCTCGCCTTCCTCTGGAAGATGACGGCCGTCGACACCCGCGCCATCTTGCAGTCCAAGCAGTGGATCCAGCGGATCGTCGTGGGGACGATCGGCGTCGAGATGGCCAGCGTGCTGGTCAAAGTGCTCACGGGGTCGATCCCGCACGCATGAACCTGCTCTGGCCCCTCGACCTGGGCGCGGCTTTCGCTCGGTTGGCCGCCGAGGCGGTCCTCGGCAACCGCGACCTGGTCGTGTCCACCTTCTGGGCCTACGTTTTCGACACCGGCAACCCGCTGCCGCCGTTCGGCCGGTTCACCGACACGCACGTCATCCATGCGCTGATCCCATGGACCCAGGGCGTTGCCGACGCGGCACTCGTGGTGGTCGTGCTCTGGGGCAGCTTCCACATCATGTGGGCGCACGGCGTGCGCAGCCTTTACACGGTCCGGGTGCTGCTGCCTCGCCTCCTGCTCGCCGTGGCGTTGATCAACTTCTCGCTGCCGCTGGTCCAGCTGGCCGTCGACGCCAACAACGCGCTTTGCCAGGTAGTCCAGGCGATGGGCCTGCACTTCAACCTGGTCAACTCCCTCTTCACCAGGGACGAGCTTGGCGGCGTGCCGACCGTGCCCGTCCTGGTCACGGTCGCTCTCTTCGTCTCCTACCTGGTCCTCGCCCTCGCCTATGTCATCCGCTTCGCCCTCCTCGTGGTGCTGACGCTCGCGGCCCCACTCGCGGCGCTGCTCTTCGTGCTGCCAGACACCCACCACTACGCCCGCGAATGGGCCTCGCTCTTCGTCACCACGCTCTTCATGCAGCCGGCGCAGCTCCTGATCATCGGGATCGGATTCGAATTCGAGCAGGCGAGTGGCCACTCGCCGCTGCGGCACGCGTTCGCCCTGGCCACCGTGCTGATCGCCTTCAAGGTCCCGGGCGCCTTCCATTCCACCTCCCGCGCCGGCTCTCACCTGGTGGCGATGGTCAAGCACTACGCGCACGTCGCGTCCCACGTGAAGTGACCACCTTCCTCCGCGCGCTCTCGATCACCGCGGCCGGACTGGCTTCCGTGCTCCTGCTCGGCGGCCGCCTGCCCGCCTGGGACGGCGTCCTGGTCCCGGGCGCGGTCATGACCCAGCCTTTCGGCTGTACGGCTTTCGAGCTGGAGCCTGTGGACGCCAGCTGCCCCCAAGGCCACTTCCATGGAGGCATCGACTTCGCCGCGCCCGCCGGCACCCAGGTTCACGCGCCGGCTCCGGGCGTCGCTCACACCGGCGCCGGCGGGCCCTGCGGCATCCACGTCGTCGTCGAGCACGAGGCAGGCCTGCTGACTCTCTACTGCCACCTCGCCGCCGCGCGAGTCGCCGACCGAGAGCCGGTCACGCCCGGCCAGGTGATCGGCCTGGTCGGCAGCAGCGGTCTCTCCACCGGTCCCCATCTCCACTTCGAGGTCCACCGCTTCGGCCTGGCGGTCGACCCCGCTCCCTGGCTCACCAGTTGGCAGGCCGGCAACAACAAAGGAGGCATATAGCCATGGTCAACAAGGTCATCCTGATCGGGCGGCTCACGGCCGACCCGGAGCTCCGCGCCACCAACGGCGGCCATCACGTCGCCAACCTGCGGATCGCCACCAACACCTACGGCGGGAAGGACGACGAGGGTAACCGCAAGGAGCACACCGAGTTCCACCAGCTGGTGGTCTTCGGACGACAGGCCGAGGTGGCCGGAGAGTACCTGCGCAAGGGCCGCCTGATCTTCTGCGACGGCCGGCTCCAGACCCGGAGCTGGGACGACGCCGAGGGCAAGAAGCACTGGTCGACCGAGGTCCTGGTTGACAACCTGCAGATGCTCGGCCCCAAGCCCGGCGAGGCCGCTTGAGCGCGGCGGGGTCGGAGCCGCCCGAGTATCCTCGCGAAGGATGACCGACCGCGACGGCTACGGGTATGGCGAGCAGGCCGATCTCTTCCAGCGGCTCCTCGACGACATCCGCGTGCTGGGTCCCAGCGGAATCGAGCGCATCGCGCACGGCTGGGACCGGCACGTGGCCATCCATCCCAGCCGTCGCCAGGCCTTCGATAAAGCGCGGCGGGACGCCCTCGAGAAGGTGCGCAAGGAGGCCTGGGATTCGGCCCAGGCCGAGATCCGCGAGTTCACTGAAGGCGGCGGCTCGACAGTCGCCTGGAAAGTCGAGCCCGGCGACATCGGGCACCGGGCCGAGGAGGCAGCGCTGGCCGCGGCATTGGCGGTTCTCGCCCGCGACCGCCTCGGCGAGGACGACTACCGCACGCTGGTCAGGCCCATGGCCGTGGCGATCCGCTGGCTGCTACCCGACGAGGAGCCTGACTGAGCTCCAGCTAGCCGCAGCTGAGCGGCGCCGTTCCGACCCCGAGCGGGGCCGCGGACGCCGCCACGGACTCCTCCTGCGTGATGTAGCCCTCAGCCGCCATCTGCTTCAAGACTGAGGCCCGCCGTCTTGACGCCAGGTCCGGGTGGACGAGTGGGTTGTAGAGGGTCGGCGCCTGCTGGATGCCGGCCAGGAGCGCGTACTCGGGCAGGCCGAGCTCACCCAGCGGCCGGCCGAAGTACGTGCAGGCCGCGCCTGCCATCCCGTAACGGTTGCCCCCTGTCGGCACGATCGAGAGGTAGTCGGCGAGGATCTGCTGCTTGTTGAGGACGGTCTCGACTTTCAACGCGACGATCATGTCCACCACCTTCGCCCAGCCCCGGTCCGACCCGTTCAGGTACACCTGCTTAACGAGCTGCTGTGTGATCGTGGATCCGCCCTGGCAGAGGCAGCCGTGGCTGGCGTCGTAGAGACCGGAGCGGACGAGCCCGACCACGTCCAATCCGTGGTGCTGGAAGAAGCGCTCGTCTTCGATCCCAACAACCGCCTCCTGCAGCAGGGGCGGCACCTCGCCCGGACGCAGCAGAGTCGAGTGCTCAGCTCCAACCAGCCGGGCCACCCGCGGCTGCACGTCGGCGGCCGTCGGGGTGGCGATCCAGAGGCCGATGAAGCCCAGCGCCAGCAGAGCGGCGACTGCCAGGAGCAGCGAACGAATCCGCATCGGCGCTATCCCTCCAGCTGTCGCAGCGCCTCACGGATCTTCTCGTGGGCGGGTCCGAAGTCCCGCCTGACCGCGTGCTGCTCGGCGTCGTGTAGGAGCCGGATCAGCGGCTCCCAGCGGTCGGCATCAGCCTCCTCCAGGTGGGCTCGCACCTGTCCGATCGCCTGGTAGCCGAAAACCAGACCGCCGCCCGGGTTGTCGAGGATCTCGAGCGCGATCCGGAGCTGCTCGCGGGCCCACCGCAGTCGCACCGCCGCGCCGGTCAAGTTGGGCTTTGCCACTTGGGTTCGAATGATAGCCAGCGCAAAAGCGCGAGCAGGAAGACGGCCAGAACGAGCACGTGCACAGCCGTGCACCAGGCGCAGATGGCGCCGATCACCACGACTTCGATGAAGACCAGATAGAGGACGGTGGCCAGTCCAAGCGCAGCCCATCCGAGGAGCAGGCGGCTGAGCAGGGCCGAGGCCGGCCGCTGGAACAGCAGCCCGACGATTACGAGGCTGACCGCGAACCAGGCGAGTCCCGCCGCCGACGTGGGTAGGGAGGAGCCCGCCAGCACGGCGTAGGGGCTGGAAAGGACGCGTTCGCAGTCGACCGTGCCAGTCGCTGAGCAGACCAGCGGTGCCGACGAGTAGTGGACCGCCGTCAGGTACCCGGAGATGACGAGCCCTGCCGCGCTGGCGGCCGCCGCGGTCAGCAGCTGGACTCGGTCACGCGTCAACCTGAAATCACCGGCCCGAAGCAATTGGGGCCCGAATTCACTTTGGCAGGCTTGCCTCCAGCGATCGGATCGCCGGCAGGGAGCAGGTGGCGGCGGGCTGGCCGCCGGTGGTCTGGCAGGTGAGAGCGGTGAGCAGCGCTGCCGACCCGAGGATGGCCTTCGCCTGGGGCGTGGAGGGATCTTTCAAGGTCGCCGCCACCTGCTCCCAGCTCTTGCCCTCCAGCAGCTGCGGCGAGTAGTTGGGCCCGGAAAGCACATAGGCGTTCCCGAAGTCGAGGAACGGGATGGTGTTCTGGCCGTACTTGACGAGCAGCGCCCGCTGCTCGGAGGACGCAGTCTGCAGCGGCTGCCGGTCCCGGTCGAGCACTTCGAGCGCGACCAGGTCGATGTATTTGCTCTGAAAAGTCGCTGACCGAAAAGTGAAGGTCGGCGTGTTCGGAAACGCGTCGTTCGACGATGAGCTGGCGGTTTGCAGCCCCGAGAAGGTGCCGAACCTGGAGAGGGCGATGATGATCGGCCAGCGCTCGGCGGCGCAATAAGGACAGAACTCGCCGCCTATGTAGAGCACCTCTGGCTTGCCATCGGTTCCCTTGAGCGGAGGGTCGTTGGCCCGCTTCACATTGCTCCTGTCCGCGGTGCCGCCACCGACCTGGGCCAGGGCGGAGTCGGGAATGGTCATGATCTCGGTGATCAGCGACGCGGTGGTCGTGGAGCTCGGCGGCGGTGGTGCCGGCTTCAGCGTCAGCGCGCGGTACACGAAGAAGGCGCCGACGAGCAGCACGACACCGGCGAGCGTGACGACGATCGGGACCAGGACGCCTGGCTGGGTTGGTGGCGGTGGGGCCGCCCGGCGTGGATCCGGCCGCCGCCGGCGCTTGGGCTGCGCCATCAGGACAAGTATCGGCCGAGCGTCACCGGCGAGCCCCGCCCTGGATCTCGGCCAGGAGCCGGGTGCACCAATCGGCGCGGAACCGGTGGTATTCGCTGCCGAACCGGCTTACCGCCAGACGCAAGGCGCCGGCGCGGGAGCCGAGCCTCGCCTCCTGTTTGGTCAGGTTCGCCGCGGCCTCCTCGTGGCGTCTCCGCATCTGCCGAAGGAAGGACTGCAGCTGCGAGGGGCTCAGCGGATCGCCGAAGAAGAGCTTCAGGAGCATCTCGTCCCTTAGCTCGTGACCGCCTTCGATCGGCTCCGCCAGCCAATTCGCCAGCGCGGCCTGGCCCCTCTCGGTCAGGCGGTAGACCGTGCGCCGGCGGGAACCGCGGGGCTGCGCCTCGGCCGCGACCAGTCCGGCGGCCGCCAGCGCCTTCAGCTCGGGGTAGAGCTGGCCGTAGCTGACCGCCCAGAAAGGCCGTACCGAGCGGTCGGCGAAAGCCTTGATGTCGTAGCCGGACATCGGACCGGTCGAGAGGATGCCGAGGATAGCGCTGGAGGTGTTCGACCTGCCAGTGTTCGACTGTCGAGTCTGCGACATAGTTCAGCAAGATACATCACAGGGATATATCTCGTTGTAATAAGAGCTGCGACTTAGCTCTCGGCAGACCCCCTGATCGCCGAGAACACCAGGACCCCAAGCAGCCAGCCCGCGTAGGCGCCGAGTCCGCCGAACACGGCCAGCAAGATCACGAGAGCGAGCGTCGAATCGCCGTAGAGGCGCTGGTACAGCAGGAGGCCCAGGGCGACCAGCAGTGCGAACACCAGGATGCCGGCTGCCCCGCCCGCGATGGCCGCCGCCAGGTTGCGCCGGGGCTCGGTCTCGGCCTTGGTCTCGGTTTCGGTTTCAGCGCTGCTCATGCCTGAGTTTTTACACCTCCAGGACCGTCAGGTCCTCGGTCGCGTTTTCCAGCGTCCCCTCGTAGATGTGGTTGAAAAAAAAGCGCGTGTCTGGATGGCGATCCCGCAGCGCCAGGGCAGCGTCCCAGGACATGTGTGAGAACTGGTCGCCCGGCCCGGTCGCCTCGATGATCGCGACCTCCGCGCCCTCCACCAGCTGCTCCAGCTCGGGCGTGGGCTCGGTGTCACCTGAGTAGGCCAGCAGCCGGCCGTCAATCCAGAGCCGGTACCCGGTGCAGCCGCTGGCTCCGTGCTTCAGGGCCACCGTCTCGTAGCGAATCCCGTTCACCTCGCCGCGCTTGCCCGCCTCGGCATAGGTGAGTGGCAGGCGAGGCCGGAACTCCAGCCAGAAGTCGTCGTGCCAGGCGAACCGGAAGAACGCCTCCATCCGCTCCTCGACGCCAGCGGGACCGACGATCGTGAATGGCCGCTCGTCACGGAAGAGGCGGTGCAGGACGAAGGGCGCCAGCCCAAGCGTGTGGTCGGCATGGAAGTGGGTCAGGAAGATTGTCTCGATGCCGCCAGGGTCGATGCCCAGCCGGTGCAGGTGGGTGAGTAGAGGGGCGCCGGCGTCGAGCAGGAGGCGCCCGTCGACGGACACCGACCCGTTGTAACGCTCGAGGCTGAAGGCCGCCCCGGTGCCGAGAAACGCCAGTTTCATGACCGCTCCTGCGGGCCGGCGGGGGATCTTCGGGGTCCAGCCGGGACGAGGCGGCCACCGTCGTCTCCGCGCGCCTGCTCACGCAGCTTCCAGATGCGCTCCGCGCTGTGCTCGCCGCCGGCGCAAAGCCCCGACGAGGTCGGGGACCGCCTCGTTTGCGTAGGTCGCCGAATCTCTCGGCGCCGGCCCGAAGGAGCGGTCAGGCGATGGTCACCGAAGCGTTCAGGTACACGTCCTGGATCGCGTTGAGCAGCTCGACTCCCTCCCGAAACGGTCGCTGGAAGGCCTTGCGCCCCGAAATCAGCCCCATACCGCCGGCCCGCTTGTTGATCACGGCGGTACGTACGGCCTCGGCGAGATCGCCCGCACCTTTCGACTCCCCGCCCGAGTTGATCAGGCCGGCCCGGCCCGCGTAGCAGTTCAGCACCTGGTACCGACAGAGGTCGATCGGGTTGTCGCTGGAGAGCTTCTCGTAGACGAGCGGCGAGGTCTTGCCGAAGCTCAAGGCCTGGAACCCGCCATTCACCTCCGCCATCTTCTGCTTGATGATGTCGGCCTCGATCGAGACGCCCAGGTGGTTGGCCTGGCCCGTCAGGTCAGCCGCCAGGTGGTAGTCGACGCCGTCCTTCTTGAACGCGTTGTTGCGCAGATAGCACCAGAGCACCGTCGCCATCCCCAGCTGGTGAGCCTCGTGGAAAGCTCGCGCGATCTCGATGAGCTGGCGGTCCGCCTCTTCCGAGCCGAAATAAATCGTGGCTCCAACCGCCACCGCGCCCAACTCCCACGCCTCCTTGACCGTGCCGAAGAGGATCTGGTCGTAATGGTTCGGGTAGGTGAGTAGCTCGTTGTGGTTGAGCTTGCAGATGAAGGGAATGCGGTGCGCGTATTTGCGCGCCACCGAGCCCAGCACGCCGAAGGTGGAGGCGACCGCGTTGCAGCCTCCTTCGATTGCCAGCTGAACGATCTTCTCGCCGTCGAAGTAGGCAGGGTTGGGCGCGAAGGAGGCGCCCGCCGAGTGCTCGATGCCCTGGTCGACGGGAAGGATGGAGACGTAGCCCGTGCCCTCCAGGCGGCCGTTTTTCAGCAGCGACTCCAGGCTGCGGAGCACACGCGTCGGTCGGTCGCTCCCCACCCAGATCCGCTCGACGAAGTCCGGACCGGGGAGGTGGAGCATTTCTTTCGGCACGGTTTCGCACTTGTGCTCGAGAAGCGTCTGGGCCTCCGAGCCAAGCAGCGACTCAAGCTTTCCAGTCCCGGTCGTGGTCGCTGTAGCCATCAGTTAGCCATCTCCTGAAAGGGCGTGTCAGTCAACACTTTAGGCCCCGGATAGCGCGCTCGTCCGCGCAATGATCGCCTCAGGCTCACGTCATTCACCGTAAGAGACTTCGTAAATGGACCTTGGAGCCGGCGATGACCGAGTCAGGTCCGCGCTAGCGGACCTGCTCGCTGGTGAGCTCGCCGAGGCTGCCCGCCTCTTAGAAGAGCGCGGCGCGGCGGCGCGGACTGTAGCGGAGACGCTCCTCGTCGCGCTGCAGGGCGCTGTCACCTCCGGCGGTGACGAGATCCCGCTCGACCTCGCACTCCATGCTCGACTCTGCGCCGAGCGGCTGCAGCGCCAGGGCGTGGGCCTGGACACGCTGCTGGAGCTGGCGATGGCCATCGAGACCGCGATCAAGATGTCGGGCCGCCGAACACCACGGAAGCTGGCCCAGCTCACGCGTGCATTGGTCCTGCTGCTGACCCGAGGCTACATGGAAGTCGAGGCCGACCAGCACGAGGAGCAGAAGGCCGAGCTGCGAGCGCTAATCCGGGTGGCTCGAGCCGTCGGCCGGACGCTCGACGTCTACGAGGTGGCCGAGGCTGGCCTCCGGGAGACCGTCAAGGCCATGCAGCTGGATGGCGGCGCGGTCTGGCAGATCCGGGACGGCTCGGCCCGGCCGCCCCAGCTCGCCCTCGTGGCCACCATCGGATTGTCCGAGCAGGAGTCGCGCTTCCTGGCCCAGCTCGAGCTCCTCAGCCGACCGCAGGTGGCGGCGGCCGTCCGCAGGGGCGTGCCTCTGCAGCTCGACCAGGTGGAGGATGGGATGTTCGGCGTCTATCAGAGCGCGCTGGTCGTGCCCCTCGGCCAGGGCCGCTCGCTCGTTGGGATGCTGGTCGTCTTGAGCCGCCGCCAGCGCAGCTTCGCCGACGTCGAGGTGAGCTTCATCGGGGCGGTCGGCGACCACGTCGCGCTGGCGCTCGAGCACAGCCTTACCCACCTTCGCGAGGCGCACACCGACTACCTGACCGGTCTCTCCAACCGCAGCGAGTTCGAGCGCGAGGTCCGGCGGTCACTCGCCCTCACCGCCCGCCATGGCCGACCGTTGACCCTGATGCTCATGGACATGGACGATCTCAAATCGATCAACGATAACCACGGCCACCACGCCGGCGACGAGGCGATCCGGGCGGTGGCGGACGTGATCCGAAGTGTCGTGCGCACGTCGGACATCTCGGCGCGGCTGGGCGGCGACGAGTTCGGCATCGCCATGCCGGACGCCGCTCTCGGCCACGCAACCGAGGTCGCCGACCGGATTCGCCGGGCTTTGCCCGGCCAGCTGGAGATCAGCTTCGGCCTGGCCGAATGGCAGCCTGGCCTGGACTACCGGGCACTCTTCGAGACCGCGGACCGACTCCTCTACCGCGAGAAGCGGCGCCACCGGGCCCGGCGGTCTCGAGCCGCCAAACTCCGGGCTCTGCGCCAGCGCGAGGCCGGCTGAGCTGCCAGCAGGTCACCCTCCAGCGGCTAGCCTTCCCCTTCATCCAGAAGATCCTTCCCCTCGACTTCTTCGAGCGCGACACGCTCGAGGTTGCTCGCGACCTGCTCGGCAAGGTCCTGGTTCGCGAGGCCGGTGGCCGGCGGCTGACCGGCCGTCTGGTTGAAGTCGAGGCTTATCTCGGACCAGAAGACCTGGCGGCGCATTCGGCCCGCGGCCTGACGCCGCGCAACCAGGTCATGTTCGGCCCCGCCGGTCACGTCTACGTGTTCTTGATCTATGGGGTCTGGTGCTGTCTCAACTTTGTGACCAGGCCGGCCGGCATCCCCCAGGCGGTGCTGATCCGGGCGCTCGAGCCGGGTCCTGGCGTCGGCCGCTCGAGCGGACCAGGCCTGCTCTGCCGGTCACTGGCCATCGACCGCTCCGAGAATGGCGCCCCGCTGCGGCCGCCCGGGATCTACCTGATCGACGACGGCTTCCGGCCGCCCGAGGTCTTCATGACGCCGCGAATCGGCGTCGACTACGCGGGCGCCTGGAAGGAGAAGCCCTGGCGCTTCTGCCTGGACTCGCCTTACTTAAGCCGGCGGCTTTGGCCGAGCGCCTGAGTGGTCATAGTGCCCGAGGCGAGCACGACTCGCATAAAGGGCCTCGTCCGCCCGCGCCACCAGACCCTCGGGAGTGTCGTCTTGCCGCATCTCCGCCAGGCCGACGGTGAAGGCGCGGTCCGGACCGCTCTCGCCGAAGGACCTGGCGATTGACTCGAAGATGGGCTCGGCGTGGGCCAGGTTTGCGCCCGGCAAGACGCAGACGAACTCGTCGCCTCCGTAGCGGAAAACCACGTCGTGGGAACGGAGCCGCTTGGTGATCACCCGGGTCAGGGAGATCAGCAGTTTGTCGCCCTCCGCGTGCCCGACGTTGTCGTTGAACCACTTAAGCCGGTCGACGTCGATGAAGGCGACGACCAGCCTGGGGTCCGGCTCGCGGAAGGCGCGCCGGATCTCGCGTGTCAGCGTGAGCATGCCGTGGCCGCGGCGGAGAACCCCGGTCAGCTCGTCGATGGCCGCCTCCTCCTCGAGCTGGTGCATGCGATCGAAGGCCAGGTTGAGGTTGGCGACTGCAGTGGCCAGCGTCTCGATCGAGAGGTCGCTGACGGCCCGCGGGTGCACGCGGAGCTTCTCGGCGAGCGCGTCACGGAGGCGCCTTGCTGTGAGATCCCGGCGTTCGTCTCCATCGGGCGCCACGCTATCCACGGCGCGAGCCAATTGAGTCCCCACTTTATTGCTCCCCATTCCCCACGTCGCCTCCCGGTTCGGAGTCAGCGCCACGATTCCCCCTACGGCGCTGGGTAAGTAAAGGCTAAGCGGCCCCTTCCGTCAAGCTTGGCGCTCGGTTTAAGGCCAGGCGGCTTTGGCCGGTTCGCCTCTCTCGAGCCCTTCCCAGTCGTCCCGAGGCGGGCTGAAAACGTCGATGACCACCGCCCCCTCGGGCCCGGCCCGGCCCGAGTGGGGCACCGAGGCCGGGATTACGTAGGTCTCGCCCGGATGCAGCTCGCGCGTCTCGCCGGCGATCGTGAAGCTGAAGATGCCGTGCAGGACGAAGCCGACCTGCTCGTTCGGGTGGGTGTGCTCCGCGACCTCGGTGTTCGAGTCCAGCTCGACCAGGGCCAGGCCCATCCGTTCCCCGCGCACCGCCCGCGCCAGCACGCCTGGCCAGATGGGGTAGGGCCGGACGTCATCGAACCGGTCGAACGGGCCGGTGGGCCGGGTCCGACTAGTCAACCTGGCGGTCGATGATGGTGGCGGTTCCGATGCCGCCGCCGCAGCACATCGTTTCCAGGCCGTACCGGAGGTCGCGCCGCTCCAGCTCGTAGAGAAGGTGGTTCATGAGGCGGGCCCCCGAGGCGCCGAGCGGGTGGCCGATGGCGATGGCGCCGCCGTTCACGTTCACCTTCTCCAGGTCCGCGCCAGTCTCCTTCTGCCAGCTCAGCACAACGGAAGCAAAAGCCTCGTTCACCTCGAAGAGGTCGATGTCGCCAAGCTGGAGGCCGGCCCTTTTCAAGACCGCCGCCGTGCCGGGGATGGGCCCTTCCAGCATCAGCACCGGGTCGGTGCCGACGACCGCCTGGGCCAGGATGCGGGCCCGCGGTTTAAGTCCGAGCTCCTTGGCCTTCTCCTTGCTCATGAGCAGGACCGCGGCCGCGCCGTCGCTGATCTGGCTGGCGTTGCCGGCGGTGATCGAATGCTCGGGGTTAAAAGCGGGCTGAAGGGCAGCGGTTGCTTCGTAGGTGGCGCCGCGCCGGAAACCTTCGTCCTTGTCGAAGACCTCGTTGTGCCCGTTGCCCTCGACCGGCACCTCGACCGGCATGATCTGCGATCTCAGGTAGCCCTTGTCCGTGGCCTGGGCGGCGAGGAGATGGCTGCGCACCCCGAACTCGTCCATGGCCTGACGGCTGATGCCGTACTTGCGCGCCATCAGCTCGGCGCTGATGCCCTGGGGGACGAGGTCGAAAAGCTCCATCAGCTCGGGCGGGAAAGGCGTGCCAGGGCTGATCGCGTTGGAACCCATGGGGACCCGCGTCATCGACTCGACGCCCCCGGCGATCGTGATGTCACAGATGCCGCTCTGGATCAGATTGGCGGCGAAGTGGATCGCCTGCTGGCTGGAGCCGCACTGGCGGTCGACCGACGTGGCGGGCGTGGTGACCGGGAAGCCGGCGGTGAGCCAGGCGTTGCGGGCCACATTGACACCCTGCTCGCCGACCTGGCTGACGCAGCCGAAGACCACGTCCTCGACCTGGGAGGCGTTGATCCCGGCCCGGCTCACGAGCTCCTTGAGCACGAGCGAGCCAAGGACGACAGGATGAATTTCCTTCAGCTTTCCGTTCCGCTTGCCGATCGGCGTCCGGACGGCTTCGACGATGACTGCTTCACGCACTTCCGCCACCTCTTTCAAGAACTACCGATTCCATGCCGGGAGGCCGCTTTTCGTAGCCTGGCGGCGAACTGATTTTTGCGGTTGACTCCTTCTTTGCGCTGCTTGTACGGTTCGCGTCGCCCCTATCGGCTGAGTACGGTAAACCTGAGGATACCGAACGTCGAGTAGGTGAAAGGCGCAAGCTGGAAGCCGAAAAACGCATAGGGCACTTCAGGGTAAACAGAAGGGTCGGTTGGGGCATTTCCTTTTTCTGAAGTGCCCGGCGCGTTTTTCGGCTTCCTCGCCTAGGTGAGCCCGATCGGCGCCACGAAGCCAAGCCGCTTCAGGCGAGCGGAGTGGGGTCCCCAGGCGGAGCCTGGGGAATGGGCCTTCAGGGTAAACAGAAGGGTCGGTTGGGGCATTTCCTTTTCCTGAAGCGCAAGCGGGTTTCTCGGCGGTTCATTTCAGCTCGAGAATCGCCTGACGCTGACCCGGCGAGAGGTACTTCACCGCCTCTCTGATCGTCACGCCTGACGCTCGGCTGGCCCGTGGCTCGAGCCACTCGTAGACAAGCTGGGGCCGCTTCTTCGAGACCTCGCGCAGAACCCAACCGATCGCCTTCCGGATGAAGAACTCGCGCTCGTCCAGCATGCGATCGGCGTAGCCCGAAAATCGCTTCCAATCCCCGGCTCCTCGTCGCAAGGGCGGCAGCAAGGAGAGCATCGCCGCGCGCCGCAGCCAGAAGTGCTCGTCCTGCGACCAGCTGTCGATCGTTTTCCCCAGCTCCGGGTAGCGCTCGACGACCGTCGCCACGACGTCAGTCGAGAGGTTGTCCACGAACGCCCAGGTCTTAGACTCCCGCAGCATCCTTTCGAGCAGCTGGAAATCTGTCGGTTCCAGGGAGCGGGCTGCGTGGCCGAGGAGGACGACGGCGACCATCCGCAGCTCGAAGACCGGCCGCGACCAGAGCTCCTCCGCCAGGTGAACCACAGCCTCGCGGCCGCGCGGCAGCTCCCGGGCAGCCGCCCGGATTGCGGGCAGGGACGCCCCGATGAACTCGAGGTCGCTCTTCAAATAGCGCTTTTCAGTCTCCGCCCGAATCGGATCCGCGCTGGCACGGAAGCGAGCCTCCAGGCCACCGGATTCGGGTCGCTTCTGCGTTTCACTCATCGAAGCTATGTCAAGCGTTTTCCGCGGCGTCGTGGCCCTGGGCCTGCTCAGTTTCTGCGTGTGGGCCGCCTGGTGGATCGCCTGGTGGGTCGGTCTCCAGACCAGCGGCTCGCCGCTTCCGCACCCGCCCGGCTTCTAGCTCGGCGCGCTCGAGAGGGGCCTCTGCGAAGGCCACCTCGGCTGCGCTCAAGCGTTGGACGGCCAGCCTGAGGCGGAAGATCGGATCAGGGTCTTCGTAATGAAGCCAGTGGTAGGCCGCCGGCTCCGACCAGGTCTTGCCAAGGGACTCGTACCAGTGCCGGTGCGCGTCGACAACGATGCTTTCGACCTGCCGCAGGAGGCTCTCCGGGCCGCCTTCGACGACTTGCGAGAAGTCCTGGGTACTCATCCAGTCCAGCAGGCGGAGCAGCCGGCCGGCGGGCGACTCGCCTATCCGGTCTGGTCCTCGACAAGGCCCAGGCGGCGCGGTTCCAGGCCCTTGTAGACCTCGGGCCTGAGCACGCAGATGAAGGGCAGGTTGCGGTAGAGCTCTCGGTAGTCAAGCCCGTAGCCGACGACGTAGTCGTTCGGAATCTGGAAGCCGACGTACTTGAGCGTGACCTCCGCCAGCCGCCGGTTGGGGCGGTCGAGGAGCGCTACCACCTCCAGCGAGGCCGGCCGGCGCTCCTGCAGGAGACTGACCACGTAGTCGAGCGTGAGGCCTGTGTTGACGATGTCCTCGACCAGGATCACGTTGCGGCCGGCGATGTCGATGTCGATGTCGCGCACGACCTTGACCCGGGCACCAGGCTGGGCCGGGCCGTAGCGGGCGAGCGCCAGGTAGTCGATGGCGATCGGGATCGAGATCTGGCGAGCCAGGTCGGCGATGAAGAAGGTGACGCCCTTCAGCATCCCGACCAGCACCACGGCCTGGCCGCGGTAGTCGCGGGAGATCTTCCGTCCGAGAGCTCGGACGCGGGTCTCCAGCTCGGTTGGCGAGATCAGGATCTCGCGAATGTCCTGCTTACGGAGGTGATGGACGCTGTCGAGCGTCCCGTAGCCCGCCTGGGCCAGCAGCTGCTGGTAGTCCTTCTGGTAGAGGAGCTTGACGTTGACGTCGGGATAGAGCTCCCGCAGCAGGCGGAGCTTGCGGTTCTTGGGCGTGACGAGTGCCTGCCGCATTGTCGTGAGCTCGATGTAGAGGTCGGTCTCGGGCAGGTAGAAGTCGGGGGTGAACATCTCGCTCACCTTGCCGGCGTCCCAGGCGATCGGGAAGGAGGTTGGCTCGTATACCCAGCGGATGCGGTAGTAGTCGAGGAAGCGGGCAAACTCTTGCTCGGAGGGGTGGGCAAAAGGGACTCGTGAATGCGGCGGGCCGGTGCGCCGGAGCAGCCGGGACCGTTGTTTAACCGGCCGGCGCCATGCAAGCGGGACATTAGCTGCGACGGAGGACGCCAAGGAAGTCTGTTCAGGAGAATTCTAGACCCGTGACCCCGCAAGAACGGATGATCGAGGAGCAGCTCCGCCCCAACGGCGTGACTGACGAGCGGGTGTTGCGAGCGATGGCCGAGGTGCCGCGAGAGGAGTTCGTCCCGCCCGAGCTTCGCGACCTCGCCTACGAAGACCACCCGCTCGAGATCGGCGCTGGTCAGACCATCTCGCAGCCGCTGATCGTGGCCTGGATGAGCCAGGCGGTGCGGCCCCAGCCGGACGAGGTCGGGCTCGAGGTCGGGGCGGGCTCCGGGTACCAGGCGGCTGTCCTTTCGCGGCTGGTGCGGAAGGTGATCACCGTCGAGCGCGAGCCGGAGCTGGCCGCGCGGGCGGCCGAGACGCTGCGCCGCCTCGGCTACACGAACGTGGAGGTCGTGACCGGCGACGGCACGCTCGGGTGGCCGCCGGAGGCGCCTTACTCGGTGATCCTGGTGGCGGCGGCCGCGAAGCGGATACCCCCGGCACTGATCGAACAGCTCGCCGAGGGCGGCCGGATGGCGATCCCGGTGGAGTCCGGAAGGCGCGAATTGCAGGAGCTCCTACTGATCCGCCGCCGCGACGGCCGGATCTTCAGCGAGGTGCTGTTTCCGGTGCGTTTCGTGCCTTTGATCGAAGGCAACTAGCGCGAGAAGAGCAGCTCTTAGCGCGGTTCGCATAACTAGCTGACAGACGGGCATGAGGAATCGGTGCGCTGTGGGCGGCAATCGTAATCGGGTTGCTCTGGAGCACCTGGCACCTCTGGCCGGTCGCGGTGCCCGGTGGGCTCTCCCTGTTCGACAGCATGCGCCAAGTCGTTGCAAAACGAACAGATGTTTGGTATAATCAGCGGCAGTGAACAAACGCGAATCCGAGGCCTTCAGCAACCAGCTTTCAGAGCTCGCCGCGCACATTCAGGCGTCACTCGCAGCTGGCCAAGATGGCTGCGCGATTCGATAACGAGGGCGACTGGGGAGCGGGCGGTTATCGCTCCTGCGCCGACTTCTTGTCGGTGCGGGCAGGGCTCAACCTGCGCACCGGAAGCGAGCTCTTGCGCGTCGGCCACGCCATGGAGAGGATGCCCAAACTGGCCGAAGTCTTCGCCGCCGGGGAGATGTCGCCAAGCTGCCGCCAGAGGAGGGTGCTGTCGTGCTGGCGGCCATCGAGGCCGTCAGTGGTAAGCGCCCTTCGGTCGACCAGAAGGCTGAAGATCGCTTCGCCGCCGGCGAGGCCGACGCCTTGGTGGCGATCTGCGAGCACGCGCTAGCCACCGTGCCTGAAGACCTCGTCGTCGCACCTGCATCGCGCCATCTGGTGGTGCACGTCGACGTCGGAGTCCTCACCAGTGCCGAGCCGGAGGGGCGCTGCCGTGTGGACGGCGGGCCGGCGCTCTCGAAGGCGACGGCGCTCCGCCTTGGCTGTGACTGCAGCCACACCGCGGTCAGCGAGCGGGATGGACTGCCCATCGACGTAGGCCGCACAACTCGCGTGATCTCGCCCAGGCTGCGAGTGGCGCTCAACTGCCGCGATCGGGGCTGTCGCTTCCCGGGCTGCGGGGTGCCGGCGCGGCGCACCGAAGGCCATCACATCCGCCACTGGGCGCTGGGCGGTCCGACTGACCTCGCCAACCTGCTCTCGCTCTGTGGCTTCCATCATCGCCGGCATCACAATGGCCACTTCCAAGTAGTCGGGACCGGAACCAAGGCGCGCTTCGAGACGGCTGACGGCGAGCTGATAGCTGTGAGCGTGCCGAAGCGAGTCGATCGGGCCACCGGCGGGCCGGCGCACCTGCGGAGACTGTCCGCCGATCGCGGCCTGAAGATAGACGCGGAAACCGTGGCGGCGAGGGACGGCTCGCGTGGCGACGTGCACTACATCGTCGACACGATGATGTATGCGTGCGAGCGGGCTAACGCCGGCCTCGATGACGGCTTGCGCCCGGAGCAGCCGCCCACTTGACGGCCAGAGCCGAATCACCGCCCTAGGCGTGCACCACGTAGGTGTTGACCAGCTTGTCGTGCCAGCCCTGGTGCTGCGAGTCGATCGCCACCCAGATCACCCCTAGAAAACAGACCAGGAAGGAGATCCAGAGGCCGATCCAGCGCCCGATCGCGGTCAGGATCCCGATCTCGCGCCCGTCGGCCCCGATCACCTTCAGCCCCAGCAATCGCATGCCGATCGTGCGGCCGCCACCGAGGTGAGACCAGAAGATCACGAAGTATATGAATGACACGATCGCCGTCCCGCCTCCGCCGGTCGATCCCTGGTTTTGCGCGGTCTGGTTGGAGCTGAGCACGACCAGCGGGAAAGCGCCGCCCACCAGGCTCAGCAACAACCCGTCCACCACGTAAGCGATCACGCGGACCCAGAACCCCACCGTGCGCAGGGGCGGCTGGGAAGGAGTGATCAATGCGGTTCCAGACGATAGCTCGGGAAGCGAACCGCGATCGCCAGGACACGCGCTGCGAGCTGCTCTCGCGACACTTCGAACCGACCCCAGGTCGCATCGCCCGACAAGCGCGCGGAGAACTGCATCTGGACACGGCCCGGCTGATCACGCCGGTGCTCGATGTACGCGAGGCGGTTGAAGTCGTCACCCGGCACGAGCCAGAAGCGCGAGCCTTCAGGCGCCTCCCGGTCGTAGAGGCAGAACACATACGCGAAGCCGGCGCCCCCCGGGATGTCATTGACCGGGTAGTTCGCAGTCGCCGCGACGCGGCCTTCCGCATCGGGATGTGTGGCGCATTTCACCTGCAGGTCCGCCCAGCCCCGTCCCTGCTTCAAGTGCACGTCGAGGTCTCGATGGTCCACATCGACCGCGTACGTCTGGACCGTCAACTCGCCGCCGCCGTAGTTCACCAGGTTCAGGTGGACCAATTGCGCCGCCAGGTCCCCGATCTCGGTCGGGTCAAGCGGCATCGGGTCAGGGGGAGGGTTTGGGCGACGACCCGGGCGCGGTCGACGAGCTGCAGGGGCTGGTCGCCGAGGCGGTCTGCATCTGCTGCAGGATCTGGCCCACCTGATTGATTTCGTTCGCATAGCCGGCCAGATCGCCCGCCTTCAACCGGGCCTGGGCGGCCTGGTAGTGCTGGTTCGCCTGTTGCGAGAGCTGCTGCAGGCAGCTGCCGGCGGCCGGCGGCGGCCCGCCGCCCCCGCCCGACGTGGGCGGGGCGACGCCCGTCCCCACAAGCTGGGAAAGCGCCCCCTGCAGCGTGTCGTCCCAGACGACGTTCTCGGAGTCCGCCAGGATGACCTTGCGGAACTGCGGAAAGCTGGTCGAGCTGCTGGTCGCCCGCAGGTAGACCGGCTCGAAGTAGAGAAAGCTGCCACCCACCGGGACCACCAGCAGGTTGCCTTGCTGGACTTGCGACCCGCCCTGGTTCCAGAGCGAGAACTGGCTCGAGATCTGGGGGTTTGCCTGGATCAGATTGGCGACCTGCTGCGGCCCGTAAATGTTCACTGTGTGGGGCAGCGAGTAGAGCACCAACTGGCCGTAGTTCGGCGCGTCGTTGCGGGCCGCCAGCCAGGCGATCATGTTGGGCCGGTTGTTCGGCGTGAAAGGCAGGATCAGGAGGTACTCGACAGTGCCTGTGTCCCGCAGCCGCATCATCACGTAGTAGGGCTGCAGCGTGGTCGCGGAGGCGGTTGGGCCACGCTGCTCGGCGGGAGTTGCCCAAACGTCCTCGCGGTTGTAGAAGACCTGCGTGTCGCGGATGTGGTACGCCGTGAAAACCGCGGCCTGGATGCTGAAGATGTCCTCCGGGTAGCGGATGTGCGACAGCAGTCCGGCGGGCATCTCGCTGATCGGCGTGAACAGCGTTGGGAACGTCTTCCGGTAAGCCTTGATGAGGGCGTCGTTGGGGTCCGCCACGTAAAAAGTGGTAGTTCCTTCGTACGGGTCGATGACGACCTTGACTGAGTTCCGGACGTAGTTGACATCGCCCAGAGTCGATCCCGACAAGAGGTTGGAGGCGCTCTCGGTCTGGCTGTACGGGTAGGTGGTCGCGCTCGTGTAGGCGTCGACGATCCAGTAGAGCTTGCTGTCCACCACGACGATGTAAGGGTCGCGGTCGTAGTCCAGGAAGGGCGCGATGTTCCGAACGCGGTCGACGATGTTGCGGTGATAGAGGATCTCCGTGTCGGGCTGGACCTGAGACGTGATGAGCAGGTTCAGATCCGCGGTGCGGGCCGCCCAGAGCCAGCGGTTGACCCCGTCCAACTTTGGCGAGTGCGTCCCGGCGTAGTGCGTATAGACGTCAGGTGACCCGGGATAGTCGAATTCCTTTTGAGCGCTCGGTGCCAGCACGAATGGGCTGGTAGTTTCGCCGAAATAGATGTCCGGCTTGGTGACGGCGAGCTGTCCCTGCGGCGGGATGTTCTTCGCGACCAGGTCCGGCAGGCCGTCACCGACCACGGTGTTGACCGGGCTGGCGGCGACCCCGTATCCGTGCGTATACGTCAGCTTCTGGTTGACGAACCCGCCGGCCTGCGATGGTAGGCGGTCGGTGCGAAGTTCACGAGCGCTGATCTCCAGCTGCAGGTAGCGGCCGTCGATGACGTAGCGGTCGAGGTCGATGTCGCTGAAGTCGTAGTAGGTGCGGATGGCCTGGATCTGTGGATAGATCTCCTGCAGCTGCTGGTAGTCCCAGAGCCGCAGGTTGTCGATGGTGTTGCGGTCGTTCGCGACGTCCTGGGCGGTCAGTCTGGTGCTGCCCGGATAGTCGCTGGCGCGCACGTTGTCCAGCCCGAACGCCTTGCGCGTCATGTCCAGCTCCCGCGCGATGTACTGCTTTTCCTGGTTGTACTCGTTCGGCGCCACCACAAAGCGCTGGATGGCGACGCCGTAGAGGCCGCCCAGGATGCCGAACACGATCCACACGGCGAGCGCGACAACCGGCAGCCAGAGGCGCCGGACGACCGCGTTGGCGACCAGCGCCAGCGCCAGCACAACCGCCAGCGCCGTCGAGATGTAGGCGATCGGGATGCGCGCGTTGATGTCGGTGAAGCCGGCGCCCCAGACGTAACCGTTGTGCGCGTAGAGCAGGTCATAGCGACCGATGAGGGAGCCCGCACCTAGCACCAATGCGACCAGCGCCAGGAGAACCGAGACATGGGCGACGCCGCGGTCGGGCAGGCGCAGCTCGAAATCCGTGCCACGCCAGGCGTAGAGCGCCGCGACCAGGAGCGTGGTCAGGAACGTGAGGCCGAGCAGCCAGTTCAAAATCGAGTGCCAGAACGGCAGCACGAAGAGGTAGAAGGCCACATCCTGGCCGAAGACCGGTTCCTGGACCCCTGTGGCCGTGCCGTTGAGGTAGAGCGCGAGCTGCTGCCACTGCGCTCCGGCGCCAAGGGACACCGCGAGAGCGACTACGGCCGACACCGCCAGGCCGATCACACCGGCCCTGGTGCGCAGGATGCGGCGCCTGATGCCGATTGTGCGCAGCGCCGAGGCCGCCCGCAGCTGGAGCGCGACCGCGACGTTGGCGGTGGCGAAGGCGAAGGCGACGAAAAGGCTCCCGAAGAACAGCGAGAACTGCAGCCCCAGCCGGGTCGTGTAGACGTTGCGCAGGCCGAGCGCCTGGAACCACTGGAGCTCGGTGTAGAACGTGATGAGCGGGGTCGCGACGAACAGGATCACCAGCGCGATCGCAACCAGCGCGACCCAGAGCCAGAAACCGCGGGGCGGAGCGGGCAGGCGCACCTCCGGCAGCTGCAGCTCGCCATCGAAGGGCGGGTAGCGCCTCATCCGCGTCTCATGCGCAGAGCCTAGACGCGGCGCTCGACCGTCTGCCAGTAGCGATCTCGGAGCCGGCGCTTCTGCATCTTCCCCGCCAGGTCGCGCGGGAAGTCCGCCACGAAGTCGACTGACTTCGGGCGCTTGTAGCCCGCCACGCGCTGGCGGCAGAACTCGATCAGCTCGAGCTCGGTCGCGGTCGCGCCCGGCCGCAGCTTGACGACCGCCTTCACCTCTTCGCCGAACTCCTCGTCGGGTACGCCGATGACCGCGGCGTCCTCCACCGCATGGTGTTCGTGCAGCACCGCCTCCACCTCCGCCGGGTAGATGTTGACGCCGCCGCTGATGACCATGTCGATCTTGCGATCGCAGATGTAGTAGTAACCGTCCTCGTCGCGATAGGCGATATCGCCGACTGAGAAGAAGCCGTCCCGAAAACCGCTCGAGGTGGCGTCTGGGCGGTTGAAGTACTCCGCCAGCCAGCCGTTGCGGACGTAGAACTCGCCAGGCATGCCGGTCGGCACCTCAACGCCCTCTTCATCCAGCAGCCGGATCTCCTGTCCCGGCACGGCCGTGCCGCAGGAGCCTGGCTTGCGGAGCTGATCCTCCGGCCTGAGCACGGTGTTGATGCCCGTCTCGGTGGCGCCGTAGAACTCCCAGAGGACCTCGCCGAAGTAGGCGGCGCCCTTCTCTTTGAGGGTCTGAGGAAAGGGCGCCGCTCCGACGAAGATCGCCCGCAGCGCGCTGTGATCGACGGTGCGCTTGACCTCGTCGGGCAGGGCCAGCATCCGGGCCACCAGCGTCGGAGCCATGAAGCTGGTCGTGACGCGGTGCTTGCCGATCAGCTGCAGCGCCTCGGTCGCTTCGAACCTCTGCTCGATGATGTTCGTGCCGCCCAGTACCGTGTTCAGGAA
>CATPBK010000058.1 GCA_955652705.1 Candidatus Dormiibacterota bacterium
GCCCGTAATGGGCACCAGCTCCTAAGGCTGGCGCGTCTACCGTTCCGCCACGCCGACGCCAACCTGAGTATGCCCGCGGCGGGCGTTGGCGACGATGGCGTCGGCCATCCGCGACCACCAGGCGGGCGGCAGATCGTGGCCCACGCCGGGCATCAGTAAGAGCTCCGAGCCCGGCACCAGCTCGGCTGTCAGCCGGCCGTTCTCGACCGGTACCAGCGGGTCTTCGACGCCGTGAATCACCAGCGTCGGCACGCTCAACCCGCGGAGCCCCTCCCGCCGCGAGGGCGCAGCCACGATAGCGGCGAACTGGCGAGCGGTGCCCGCCGGATGGAACGCCCGGTCGAACGCGAGCGCGGCCCCATCCCGCACCCGGGCCTCGTCGAAGCTCGGGCCCCGATGGACGCGGCTGACCTCGACCGAGTACTCGATGTAGGCGTCCCGGTCCGTAGGCGGCCGGCTGTAGAGGGTGGCGGTGGCCTCCGGCGTGGGCGGCGTCGCGTCCCGGCCGCCGATGTGGGACATGATCGAAGTCAGCGAGAGCACCCGCTCGGGGTACGAGATCGCGACCTGCTGGGCGATCATGCCGCCCATCGAGGTTCCGACCACGTGGGCGTTCTTTACACCGAGGAAATCGAGCAGCCCGACCGCGTCGGCTGCCATGTCGTCGAGCGTGTACGGCACCGGCGCCGGCTGGCCTGCCAGGAGGGCCGAGAAATCCGGGTTGCCGGCCGCATCGAACCAGGTGGAGAGCCCTGTGTCGCGGTTGTCGTAGCGGATCGTTCGAAACCCGCGCGAGACGATCTCCTCGCAGAAGGGCTCCGGGTAGCTAAGGAGCTGAGCGCCGAGGCCCATGATGAGGAGCACGGTCGGGTCGCGCGGGTCGCCGAAGCTTTCGTACTCGAGCTCGAGTCCGTTGGCTTTGGCCTTAGGCACTCGCCCGCACCTTGTCCCGCAGCGAGGAGACGTACGCGGACGCCGAGACCGCGGCTGTCGTGCCGTCCCCGACCGCCGTCGCGATCTGCTTCGTGAGCTGGGCCCGCACGTCCCCTACCGCCCAGATGCCGGGCACCGAGGTGCGCATCTCGGGGTCGGTCACCAGGTAGCCCTCCGCGTCGTGGTCGGCGTGCACTTTCAGCACGCGAGAGTTGGGGATGAAGCCGACGAAGATGAAGACTCCGCCCACCGGCAGCTCCATGAGCTCACCACGCGACTCGTACTTCACCGCGTTGGTCTTGCCGTTGCCGACGATCTCGCGCACCTGCGCGTCCATCACGAAGTCGATCTTCTTGTTGGCACGCGCCCGATCCTGCAGGATCGGCTGGGCGCGGAACTGGTCGCGCCGGTGGATGATGTGCACCTTGGAGGCGTACCGGGTCAGGAAGTCGCCCTCCTCGAGCGCCGCGTCGCCGCCGCCCACCACCGCCAGAACCTCGTTCTTGAAGAACGCGCCGTCGCAGACAGCGCAGTAAGAGACGCCGCGGCCGGCGAACTCGGCTTCACCGGGCACGCCCAACTTGCGCGGCAGGCCACCGGCGGCCAGGATCACGGCCGGCGCACGCAGCTCGTGGCCCGACTCCAGCCGCACCACTCGCACATCCGACTCGGCGTCGACTTCGGAGACTGGCTCGAACTCGCGGATGTCGAGGCCGAACCTGCGAGCGTGGTCGCCCATCTTCACCGCCAGCTCCTGCCCGAGGATCGAGTCGATGCCTGGGTAGTCCTCGATCAGCTCGGTGTTCAGCAGCTGCCCGCCAAGCGGGCCCCGATCCACCAACACCGAGCGCAGGTCCATGCGGGAGGCGTAGAGGCCGGCAGCCAGTCCCGCCGGACCTCCGCCGACGATGATCACGTCGAATTGCTCGCTCACACCTATGAAACCCGGCCAGGACCGCCGCTTATTCGCGCTTCAGGCAAGGGCGACTAGCCGTACTTGAACTGGACGCCGAAGCCGCCGCGCGGCGTCTCGCAATCGATGTTGCCGAAGGGACAGCCGATCGCGCAGGCGCCGCACTCGATGCAGTTCTCGTAGCTGACCAGGTTGCGCTTCAAGTCGGCGTCCCAGACGTAGACGCCGGCCGGGCAGAAGTGGTTGCAGTACTTGCCGTCGCATTTCTCGGCACAGACGGTGTCGTCGAGGATCCGGATGTGGGGATGGCCCTCATCCTTCTTGTTCCGAACGGTGAACAGCTTGTCCTCGAGCTTCTCCATTTTCACTCAAAGTCTATCGGTCCACCGACCGGATGAAACTCGCGGTGCGTATAGAGAGGGAGGCCGCGGGCGCCTGCGCCGGTCATAGGCATCGGGGGAGGGCAGGTCCCGCGCCTCAACTTAGGTCCGGCTAGTGGTCGTTACGGTCCACTAGACTCGGACTCAAGCGGGAGCCCCCACCGGGGCTGAGAGGGCGCAGGTCAGCCGCGCCGACCGCATGAACCTGAACTGGGTAATGCCAGCGGAGGGAAAGTCCATGGAAGCCGCGCAACGCAGCACCGTCGAATCCGACCAGTTCCTGAAGGTCGAGACGCGCGGCATCGATCCCATCCCCGAGCGCGAGCGCCACGGCAGCCCGCGCGAGCTCGCCTTCCTCTGGGCCGGCGCATTTGTCAACTACGCCACCCTCCTCACGGCCAGCCTGCTCACCACCTACTACGGCCTCGGCGTCTGGGATGGGCTCCTGGCCACCACGCTCGGCACGCTGGCGGGCGCCCTCATCCTCGGCCTCCTCAGCAACACCGGGCCCCGGACCGGCGAGCCCCAGGTCGTCTTCACGCGCCGTATCTTCGGCCGCCGCGGCGCCAGCGTCGGCGCCGCGCTGACCCTCTTCCTGGCAGTGGGCTGGTTCGCCGTCGACTCCGTCATCGCGGCCCAAGCCGGCGCTCAGCTGTTGGGCTCGAGCGACCGCTTGCTGACCTGGGCGTTGATGCTCCTGATCGCGGGCGCGAGCGTCGTCGTGGCCGTCTTCGGCCACCAGACGATCAAGGTGCTGGAGACCTACGGCGCGGTCATCTTCGCCGGTCTTTCGCTGACGCTCTTTGCGCTCCTGGCGACGCAGATGAGGTGGGGCTTCGCGCCCACCGCGGCCGGCGCCGACTACCCGGGCGCCCTCGTTCTCGGCTTCATGAGCTGCTTCGCATTGGTGGCCTCCTGGTTCCCGTTCGCGAGCGACTATTCGCGGTACCTGCCGTCCAACAGCCGGACGGGCCAGGTCACCTTCTGGCCGCTCGTCGGTGTCACCCTACCGATGGTGCTGATGGGTCTTTTCGGCCTGCTCCTCCCCACCATCGACCCCAAGCTGGCGAGCGACCAGGGCGTCCTGGCGGTGATCAGCAAGCACGCTCCGCTGTGGGTGGCGATCCCCTTCCTGGCGTTCGTCATCGTCGGTGAGATCTGGGCCAACTACCTTGACGTCTACACGGCCGGGCTGGTGACGCTGACCATGGGCATCAACCTCAAGCGGTGGCAGACCGCGCTGGGCTGCGGGATCCTCGGCGCCGGGGTCGCCAGCCTCGCGATCCTGGTGACCGACTTTCACGTCGCCTACGAAGACTTCCTGATCCTGACCTATCTCTGGGCGCCGGCCTGGGCGGCAGTCGTGCTGCTCAGCTTCTTCGTTTTCTCAGGCAAAGCGCGGCCAGGGCTCGCCTTCCTGGCCTGGGGAGCGGGCACATCGCTGAGCCTCCTCTTCGTCAACTACCCGAACCTCTTCAGCAGCGCCTTCCCGAACGCCCATTTCCCGAACCAGCCGGTGGTCGGTCTCCTGCACGGCGCCGACCTCTCCGGCCTGGTCAGCGCCGGCGTAGCCGCGCTCGTCTACTGGGGGAGCTTGAAGCTCCTCAAGACCTCGTGAAACTGCCCGTCGCACTGACCATCGCAGGCTCCGACTCCGGCGGCGGCGCCGGCATCCAGGCCGACCTCAAGACCTTCGCCGCGCTCGGCGTCCACGGGACCTGCGCGATCACGGCCATTACCGCCCAAAACACCGTCACGGTAACGGAGATCCTCGAGCTGCCGCCCAGGCTGGTTCGCGCCCAGATCGATGCGGTCGCCGGCGATCTCGACATCCAGGCCGCGAAGACCGGGATGCTCTCCAGCGCGGCGATCATCGCGGTGGTGGCGGGCGCCGTTGAGGACTACCGCTTTCCACTGGTCGTGGACCCGGTCATGGTCGCTAAGGGCGGGGCCAAACTCCTCCGCGACGCGGCGGTGGAAGCGCTGCGCACGCGGCTGCTGCCCCTGGCCACCGTCCTCACGCCCAACCTGCCGGAGGCGGAGGTCCTCCTGGAGCGGCCCATCAAGACGCTCGCCGAGCGGCGCCAGGCCGCGGAGGACCTGGTACGGCTCGGGCCTCGAGCGGTGGTCTTGAAAGGCGGCCACGGTGAGGAGCCGGAGGCGATCGACATCCTCTTCGACGGGAACCGCAGCGTCGAGCTGCGGGTCGACCGCATCCAGACCCGGAACACCCATGGCAGCGGCTGCGTCTTCTCGGCGGCCATCGCCGCAGAGCTGGCCAGGGGCAAGACGCTGGTCGAGGCGGTACGAGCGGCCAAGGATTTCGTCACCGGCGCCATCCGGGAGTCGATCGACATCGGCAGGGGCCACGGCCCCGTCAACCCCGCCTTTAGGCTTAGCCGGTAGCCTTGTGGACCGTAACGGTCCACGCATGAGCGACTTCCACTTCTCACCCCGCCCGAACCGGGCCGCCGAGATCAACTGGCGGCCCTGGGAGGAGGGCGCCTTCGAGGAGGCGCGCGCCAAGGACCAGCCGATCCTGCTCAGCATCTCCGCGGTCTGGTGCCACTGGTGCCACGTCATGGATGAAACGACGTACTCCGACGAGCGCGTCATCGACCTCTTGAACCGCGAGTACGTGCCGATCCGTGTCGACAACGATCTCCGGCCGGACATCAATGGCCGCTACAACATGGGCGGCTGGCCGACTACCGCGTTCCTGACGCCGCAGGGCGACATCCTGACCGGTGGGACCTACCTGCCGGCCGACCAGATGATCGGCGCTCTGATCGACATCGAGCGCTTCTACCACCTGCGCAAGCCGGAGGTCGTGGCCAGGGTCCTGGAGGCGAAGAAGCGTACGGGCGCTGTCGTCGCCGCGAGTGCGGGCAGCCTCAACCCGGGGCTCGTCGAGGCGGTCCTGCAAGCCGTCGAAAACGCCTATGACGCAACTTACGGCGGCTTCGGCAGCGCGCCCAAGTTCCCGCAGGTCGACGCGCTCCTGCTGCTTGCCGAGCAGTCGGCCATCAGGGGCCGGCCCGAGCTCCACGAGATGGCGGCCTTCACGCTTCGCCAGATGGCCGGCGGCGGCACCTACGACCCGGTCGAGGGCGGGTTCTACAGGTACTCGACGACGCAGGACTGGAGCGTCCCCCACTACGAGAAGATGCTGGAGGACCACGCCGGCCTGGTCGCGGCCCTGGCGGCGACGGCTGAGGGCCAGATCCTGGACCGGACCACGGCCTACCTCGACCGCGTCCTGCGCGACTCGGAGACAGGGCTGTATGCAGGCAGCCAGGACGCCGACGAGCACTACTACGGCCTCGACGCGGCCGGGCGCGCCGAGCTGGCCGCGCCCTACGTGGACCGCCGCGTCTACACGAGCTGGAACGCGGCCCTGGCCGTCGCTTACCTGGAAGCCGGCGCCCGCCTCGGGCGCACGAACCTGGCCGGCGCCGCACGGACACTGCTGGAGAGCCTCTTCGAGCGCAGCTACCGCACCGGCGAGGGTCTCGAGCACGGCGAGGGCGTGAAGGGCCAGCTGGGCGACCAGGTCTGGGGCCTGCTGGCCGCGGTCCGGGCCCACTCCGCCGGCCTCGGAGGTCGCTGGCTGGACATCGCGCGCGAGCTCACCGAGCACCTCGAAGCCCGCTACACGGACGCGCGGTTCGGCGGTTATTTCGACCGTGCCGAAGGCGGCGAGCTGGGGCGGCTGGAAGAGCGGCTGAAGCCCCTCGCCGAGAACACCCTGGCTGCCGTGGCTCTTTTCGAGCTGGACGTGCTGATGGGCGACCCGGAGGCGCCCTACCGGAGCCGCGGTGAGCGGGCGTTGACGTCGGTGGCCCAGCTGCCGCCCCGGCTCGGGATCATGGCCGCCATCTTCGCGCGCGCGTACGACCGCTACTTGCGGCCGCCGATCAAGGTCACGAGCTCCGATCCCCAGCTCGTCAGGGCCGCGCTTGCCGCCTACCCTTACGCCGTGATCGAGCCGGGCGAGGAGAAGCGGGCGGTGATCTGCATCGGCACGCTTTGCCTGGCGCCGGTCGACTCCGCGGCCGCAGTCACCACCGCGATCACGGAGCAGTCTCACGCAAGGAGCTAGCAGCATCCTCGCCTCGGACAACCCCGGCTGCCTCATGTACATCTCGTCGGGCGCCCGCCGCCGCGGCCTCGACGTGCGCATGGCCCATGTCCTCGAGCTGGTCGCCGACCGTCTCGCCTGACCTGGCGGCGGTCCTCCGCCGGGCCCGCCTGGCCCAGGCCGCCACCGTGGCCTGGATGCTGGTCGAGGGAGGCGTCGCGCTCGCCGCGGGGCTGGTGGCGCGATCGATAGTGCTCACGGCTTTCGGTTTCGACTCCCTGGTGGAGATCGTCACCGCTGCGGTCGTGCTGCGGCGGCTCCTGCAGCGCAGTCCAGACGAGTCAGGGGGCAGTCTCGGTCCGGGTGAGCGCCGCGCTTCGCGGGTCGTCGGTTGGGCGCTCTGGACGCTGGTCGCCTACATCGTCATCTCGGCCGCGTCCAGCCTTCTGCTCGGATTCCACGCCCAGCCCTCGCCGGTCGGCGTCGGGCTCACACTGGTCTCGCTGGCCGTCATGCTGCCGCTCTGGCGGTGGCGTCTCCGGCTGGCTGACGCGCTCGGCAGCCCAGCTCTACGAGCCGACGCCGCCTGCAGCGCGGTCTGCATCTACCTCGCCGCGATCGCCCTGGGCGGACTCGTCTTGAACCAGCTGCTCGGCTGGTGGTGGGCCGACCCGCTGGCAGCGCTGCTCTTCGTCTGGTGGGTCCAGGGGGAAGCTCGCGAGGCACTGGAAGCGACCGCATCGCGATAGCCCTGCGCGCCGGCGGCCTCTGCCTCGTCGTGCTGGTGGCGGGATGTCTCCCGGCCACAGCATCTCCGCGCTCCTCCCCTACCCCGACCATCGGCCCGAGCCCGGCCCGGGTCCAAAGCCCCACGCCGGCGGCTGAACCCCAACGGGCGGAAGCGCCGCTGCCGGCAGCCCGCCAGGAGGTCGCCTCGGCCGCCGACGGCAGGTCGCTTTACGTGATCGGCGGCTTCGACTCCGGGCGCCACTCGAGCAGCAGCGTCTTCGTTCTCACCGACGCCTGGGCGACCGGTCCCAGCTACCCGCTGCCGATCGACCACGCGGCGGCGGCCGTGCTTGACGGCCGCCTCTACGTGGCGGGCGGCTTCAGCAACGGCCCCGCACAGGGCGCCGTGTACGCGCTGGATCAGGGGGCCTGGCACCAGGTCGCCTCGCTCCACCACTCGCGGGGCGCGCTCGCGCTGGTCGGGCTCACCCGCAAGCTTTACGCGATCGGCGGCAACTCGGCTGGGGGCAACGTGGCCCCCATCGAGGTCTACGACCCGGCGGCGGACGCCTGGACCGACGGTCCCGACCTGCCCTCGCCGCGGAACCACCTGGCCGGCTTCGGGTACGAGGGCCTCGTCTGCGTGACCGGCGGACGCTCGCCCAACACCGCACGCGTCGACTGCCTGTCAGCCGCGCGCGAGACCTGGTCTCGCCTCCCCGACCTGCCCTTCGCCACGAGCGGCGCGGGCGCTGGAGTGGTCGGGGTCGACGACGAGATTGTGGTGGCCGGCGGCGAGGATCCCAACGAGTCTCTACTCGTCACCCAGGTGGCCCGCATGCGGGGCAACGCCTGGTCGCAGGAGCCGATGCTGGTGCCCCGCCACGGCGTCCAGCTGGCGCTCTATCGCGATCGCCTGTGGGCCTGCGGCGGAGCCACGGCGCCCGCCTACCAGGCGTCCACCGCCTGCACCTCGCTCGCCTAACTTAGCAGGCTGCTACGGCTGCTTCATCGCCAGGCGGCTGGTCACGATCCCGGTGTTGAGGCCGATCGTGCGCAGGCCGCCGAAGAAGCGCGCGTGCTCGATCTTGCAGCAGCGGTCCATGACCACCTCGAGCCCGGCCGCGCGGGCGATGTGCGCGGCTTCTTCGCTGACCACCCCGAGCTGCAGCCAGAGCACCTTCGCCCCGATCTCGACCGCCTGGCGAGCGATCGCGGGCGCCTCCTGCGAAGGGCGGAAGACGTCGACGATCTCGATCACGTGCTGCTCGGCCGCTTCCGCGAGGTCTCGATAGACCCTGCGGCCCAAAATCTCGACCTTGCCCGCCTGGGCCGGGTTGACCGGGATGATGTCGTACCCGTTGGCGTCGAGGTAGATGCCGGCGAACGAGCTCGCGTTGAAGTAGTTCGAGGAGAGCCCGACCATCGCGATCGTGCGGTAAGTGGTGAGGATCCGGAAGCGGTCGGCCACCCCGAGCCCGAAAGCGTTCCGCTCCCCTACCGCACTCATTTTTGGTAGGGCGCCCCGAACGCCTTACTCAGGATCGAATGGCCGGTCTTCTCGTCCGCACCGTTCGGCGAGACCGCCGCCGGCTCGGTGAGCGGTTCGGTCGACTGCGATTTCGCGAGCGCCTGCTCCAGGTCCCAGATGATGTCCTCGACCGATTCGATCCCAATCGAGACCCGGATCATCTCCGGCCCGATGCCGGCCGCCCGCAGCTCGTTGTCGGAGAGCTGCTGGTGCGTGGTCGAACCCGGATGGATGATCAGTGACTTGGCGTCACCGACGTTGGCCAGGTGCGAGAAGAGCTGCACCGACTCGATCAGCCGCCGCCCCGCCTCTCGCCCGCCTTTGATGCCGAAAGTGAAGATCGACCCGGCACCCTTCGGCAGGTACTTCTTGGCAAGAGAGTGGTAGCGGTTGGAGGGCAGACCCGGGTAGTTCACGTACTCGACGGCGGGGTGCTGCTCCAGGAACCCGGCGACGAGCTGCGCATTGGCGACATGGCGATCCATGCGCACGTGCAGAGTCTCCAACCCCTGCAGCAGCAGGAAGGCGGCGAACGGCTGCATGGCCGGCCCGTAGTCGCGCAGCATCTCGGCGCGCGCTTTCATCAGCCAGCCGAAGTCGCCGAAGTACTCGAAGAAGCGGAGGTCGTGGTAGCCCTTGGAGGGCTCGGTCATCCCTGGGAACTTGCCGTTGTTCCAGGGGAAGCGGCCGCCGTCGACGATGACGCCGGCGATCGTGGTGCCGTGGCCGCAGATGAACTTGGTCGCCGAGTGGACCACGAGGTCGGCTCCCCACTCCAGCGGGCGGCAGAGGTACGGCGACGCGAAAGTGTTGTCGACGACGAGCGGCACGCCGGCGTCATGCGCGATCTTGGACACGGCCTCGATGTCCAGCACGTCGATCTTGGGGTTGCCCATCACCTCGGCGTAAAGGCACTTCGTCTTGTCGGTGATCGCCGCGCGCCAGGCGTCGAGGTTTGACGCGTCGACGAAGCGGGCGTTGATGCCGAGCTTGCGGAAGGAAACGTCGAATTGTTGGAAGCTGCCACCGTAAAGCGTCGAGGAGGAGACGAACTCGTCGCCCGACTGCATCAGCGTGAAGAGCGTGATGTGCTGAGCGGCCTGGCCGGACGCGGTCGCCAGCGCTCCAATGCCGTTCTCGAGCGCGGCGACGCGCTCCTCGAAGACGGCGACCGTGGGATTCATGATCCGCGAGTAGATGTTTCCGAACCGCTGCAGGGCGAAGAGGTTGGCGGCGTGCTCGGTGTCCTCGAAGACATAGGCGCTGGTCTGGTAGATGGGGACCGCGCGGGCGCCGGTCACCGGGTCGGGTCGCTGCCCGGCGTGGACCGCCAGCGTGTCGAAACCGAACTCGCGCCCGCCCGTTGAATCAGCAGCCATGACAGCGAGTTTAGCTCCGCGCTCGAATACCCTATTCCGGCTTTGAAATTCACGCTCTCGCCGCTGACCGCGACTCAGGTCCAGGCCGACGCGATCGCCATCCCCCTCGTGGCCGGACGCGGGCTCCAGGAGCCGGTCCAGCAACTGGACAATGCGCTGGGCGGGGTGCTCTCGGAGATCGTCGCCCGCAACGAGCACCGGGGCCGCCTGCTGGAGATCCTGCCGGTGCACCTGAGCGGCCAGATTCCGAGCCGCCGGCTGCTCCTTTACGGGCTCGGCAGCCTGCGCGACATGGATGGCCAGCGGATGCGGTACGCGCACCACGAGATGATCCGGGCCGCCCGCACCTACGGCTACGGAAAGGTGGCGGTCCTGAAGGCAGAGCCGGTCGTGGAGGAGAACCTCGCCGCCGTCGTCGAGGGCTCGGTGATGGGCACCTGGGAGCAGCGCAGCCGCCAATCCGGGCAGCGCGATCGCGTTGAGCTGGAGGAGCTGATCCTGCTTGGTTTCGGCCTGGACCGCGAGCGCGAGGTGGTCGCGGCCGAGCAGATGGGAGAGGCCACCAACCGCGCCCGGGAGTGGCAGAACCTGCCCGGCAACGTGCTCACGCCCGAGGCGCTCGCAGAGGAGGCGCGGCGGATCGCAAGGCGTCACGAGCTCGAGGTCGAGGTCCTCGGCCAGGAGGAGCTGCGAGCGGGCGGCTACAACCTGATCCTCGGGGTGGCCGCGGGCTCGAACGTCCCTCCCCGCTTGATCCGCCTCCACCAGAAGCGGGGACCGGAAGGCGGTCCGACGCTGGCGATGGTGGGCAAGGGCATCACGTTCGACTCCGGCGGCATCTCGCTCAAGGACCCCAAGAACATGCACCTGATGAAGGCCGACATGGCCGGCGCGGCGGCCGTCCTGGCGGCCATGGAGGTGATCGCGGCGCGCCGCGTCCCTCTCGACGTGATGGCCGTCGTGGCCGCCTCCGAGAACATGCCCGGCGGGTCCGCCCAGCGTCCGGGCGACGTCATCACCGCGGCGAGCGGCAAGACCGTCGAGATCATCAACACCGACGCCGAGGGCCGGCTCGTCCTCGCCGACGCCCTCACCCACGCGCTCCGCCACGGTGCCACCCACCTGATCGACCTGGCCACGCTGACGGGCGCGGCCACGATTGCACTCGGCCACGCCGCCACGACCGCCGTCAGCAATAACGACGCCTTCTGGGAGATGGTCGCGGCCGCCTCTCAGCGCGCCGGCGACCGCGCCTGGCGCCTCCCCATCTACGCCGACTACCGGGTCCTGCTGCAGAGCAAGTACGCCGACCTCCGCAACTCCGATTACGGCGAGGCGGGATCGATCTGCGGCGGCATGTTCATCCAGGAATTTGTGGAGGGCAAGCCGTGGGCCCACCTCGACATCGCGGCCAGCTCCTGGAACTCGAACGGCGACCTGACCACCATCCCGCGCGGCCCGACGGGCGCCGGCACGCGGCTTCTCGTCCACCTGGCCGAGCTGCTGGCGCACCCGAATCCCGCCTAGGTCTTACGTTGTGAGGAGCAGACATGCTCGCTGACATCGAGTCGCCAGCCGACTTGCGTGGCTTGAGCGCCACCCAGCTCGACGAGCTGGCAGCCGAGATCCGCCAGTTCCTGATCGAACACATCTCGCGGAGCGGCGGCCACCTCTCGCCGAACCTGGGAGTGGTCGAGCTCACGCTCGCCCTCCACCGCGTGTTCGACAGCCCCAGGGACTCCCTGGTCTGGGACACGGGCCACCAGTCCTACGTGCACAAGCTCGTCACCGGCCGCCGCGAGGGCTTCGCCAAGCTGCGCCAGCCGGGCGGCCTCTCCGGCTACCCGAGCCGCCGGGAGAGCGAGCACGACCTGGTCGAGAACAGCCACGCCTCGACCTCGCTGAGCTATGGACTGGGTTTGGCGGAAGCGCGCCTCCAGAAGGGGCAGCGCGGCCACGTGGTCGCCGTCATCGGCGACGGCGCCCTCACCGGCGGGATGGCCTGGGAGGCGCTCAACCAGATCGCCCACCTGCAGCCGCCTAACCTGATCGTGGTCATCAACGACAACGGCCGCTCCTACGCGCCGACCGTGGGCGGGATGGCGCGCCACCTGGCCAACCTCACCGTGGACC
>CATPBK010000059.1 GCA_955652705.1 Candidatus Dormiibacterota bacterium
ACCTCGTAAAGATCCTCGGGTGAAACGCGGCTCGGCCGCGTTATCCTTCCGATCCCGGCGCACTCGGATCCCGGAACCCCCTGGCGCCTGGCCGCGGAGATGGCAAAGACGTCCTCGACCCGCAAGCTTCACTTGCGAGGGTCGGCTTGCAATGGGGAAGCAGGCCAGGCCCTCGTCGAATTTGCTGTTTCGGTCGTTTTCCTGACGATCCTGCTGGCGGGCCTGCTCGACATCACGCGGGCCTTCCACTACACGGTCGGGCTGCAGGGCGCCGTGCGCGCCGGCGCCCGGCACGGCGCCTACTTCTCGTCGACGCAGAACCGGCAGCCTTACCTCGACGACACCGACATCAAGGCCGCCGTGGACCAGGTGCTGGCCGGCGACGGGCTGCCCGCGTCGACGCTCAAGTCTTCGGCAAACTGCCTTGCGCCCAGCGACAGCAACACCTGGAGCAACCCGCCCTACAACAACCCGGCCTATCCGTCCGCGGCGAACTCGCCGTGGCTCTATATCTGCTACGACTCCCAGGGACCGAACAAGGCAGGCACAAAACCCTCCGCGCCGGCGGCCGGAAGCGGCACCTACACGGGGTCCGACCTGGTGGTCATCCTGCTCGACCGCTATGGCTTGATCGGCGGACTGTCTACTGAGTACTTGAAGAGCGGCGCCAGTCTGACGAGCATCCCGCTGACGTCCTTTCAACATTTCTCGGTGCAGGGCTGAAGCGGACGAGAATGCACCGGTACCTTCGCTCGCAGAAAAGCCAGTCGATGACCGAGTTCGCCATCGTGGCTCCGATCCTTCTCCTGGTCTTGTTCGGGATCATCGATTTCGGCCGCACGCTCTACATCTACGGCACGCTGGTCCAGGCGGCCAACGAGGGGGTCCGCACGGCGGTGCGCGCCTCGACGCCGCTCCCCAAGGACACTGACGTCCTCTACGCCGCGCGCCGCAGCGCGCAGTCATTGCTGCTCGCCAATCCCTGCCCGAACGGGCCTCTGCCGCCAAGCACCGGCGCCGGTGCCGCCAACCCCAATCCAGATTCCGGCTGGATCTTCATCACCGAGCCCAACCCGCCCGCCACCGTCGAGACCAGTCCGCCGCTGGACGCACCCGGCGGCGACGTGCCGACCTCGGCCACTTCCAACTGCAGCGCCATCAATCCGCACGCCTCGGGCAACTACCCGCTGCAGGTAACCGTGCGCTACAACTACTCGTTCTTCACGCCGCTTCTCGAACAGCTCGCCCCCTACCTGATCCTGCAGGCCTATGCGACGGATTACACGGAGTACTGAGCGCGGCCAGGCGCTGGTCCTGGTCGCTTTCGCTTTGGTCATACTGATCGGCTTCATCGGCCTGGCCGTGGATGGGGGCCGCCTTTTCTGGGAGCGCCGGACGCTCCAGAACGCCGTCGACGCGGCGGCCCTGGCCGCGTCCGACAACTACCAGGACAGCCAGTCCTTGAGCGCCTCGCTGCAGGCGGCGGCGCGCGAGTACGCGGCCAACGAACGCATTTACACGAGCGCCAGCGCCAGCCCTTCCTGGACTTCGGCCACCTCTGATGTGACCTGGCCTGGCGTCCAGGACAGGATGCATGTCGTCTTCTCGACCTCGGGCCTGCTGGCCATGTTCGACGTCAGCTCGGCGCACCGCGTGGGGCTGGCGTTCATGGTCGCCTTGGGTGCCGGCGCAAACGCCTCGGTGAGCGCACTCGCTCAGGGGCGTGCCAAGACCGGCGGCACCTGGGGCAGCGGGTTGGTCACGCTTTCCACCGGGAACTGCTCGGGGGGCAACCCCTCACTGACGATTTCGGGCGGCGCCACGATCAGCGTCGACCCTGGCAACGTGCAGGTGAACGGCTCACTCAACTACCTGGGCAGCGGCACTCTGACGACGTCCGGCACGTTCTCGAACAACTGCACGGGCAGCATCCCAGGGGCCATTCGCGCCGCTGGCGGCGCCTTCACGGGACAGGCTCCAGTGACGGATCCCGGCTTCGCACCGGGCCCGCTGGCCACCTACAACCTGCCGCAGTCCGCGGGGACGAACGTCGTCCTCAACCCTGGCATCTACTCCGGAGACCCGGGGACCGCGGCAGGGCCTTGCTACTTCCTCTCTCCCGGCATCTATCAGTTCAGCGGCGGCATCAACGACAGCTCGAACAATTTCTCGAACGAGCTCCGCCCGCCCGACGAGCCGGCCTGGAACGGGACCGCCCCGAACTACGACAACAGCGTCGCAAACCCCCAGTTCTGGAGCGGCTGTTCGGGCAGCTTCTCGCTCACAACAACAACGAGTGCCAACGCCCTGACGATTGGCAACTGGGGCGTCATGCTCACGAGCACGAGGACCGACTACTATCCGCCCCAAGCGCAGGGGGGCACCGCGTACAAGCGAGAAAGCTCGCCCTCGACGTGCCACTCGCTCACGGTCAACACACCAGCTAAGGCGCTGACGCTGAACATCCACAACGTGCCCGGCGCGCAGGGCTACAACGTCTACCTGTCATTCGTGACGACCGGTGACCCGTGCGCGAGCGGGCCCTGGCTCTACATAACCAACATCCCCAACCCCATCGTGGAGACCACGACCAGCCTCGGAATCGTCAGCGCCAACATCGACGCCCAGATCGACCCGACCCTGCCGACGACATTTAATGCGGGCGCGCTCTGCGGTGTTCCGCTGGTCGTTTTCTGCACCGCTGCGACGGGTCCTTACGGTTCCCCCAACCCGCCTGGGGACGGCGCCGAGACCGCACCCCTTTCGGCGGGAAATCCGCCCTTCATACCCGCGCGAGACGTGCCCGCCAACGGCGGCGGTGACCGCGCCAATGCTCACTACTGCCAGCCGGCCGGGACACCCGCCAGCCCCTGCGGGAGCGCGACCGTCACGCCCGGCGCGGTGCAGCTCTACTTTCCGGGCAGCGCCTGCTTGAACCTCATCAACAACTCGACCATGCGGATTTTCTCCGGCATCCAGTACGCCTGGATCTCGGTCTTCGGGCCCAGCAGCAACACCTGCACAAGCCAGGTCGGCGACTCTTCGACGCTGGAGTCAGTCGGCACCTACTACTGGCCGCGCGGCACTCTCCAGACCAACGGCAACCCGGGCTACCTCGTGTACTTCACGCAGCTGATCGTCAACACCTACAACTCCAACGGCAACGAGAACGTGATCATCCAGTACGACACCAACGCTACGCCCGCCCAGGGCTTCTCCCAGATCTCGCAATGAGGTGTCAAGAATCAGTGAAGCAGCGTTTACAATCCGCAGGCGCTCATGGTCGCCAGTAGGCCGTTCACTATCGTCGGGGCGGTGATCGCGGTGCTCGCCCTCGGCGCTTTCATCATCTTCGGCGGCAGAGGCGGCGGCGCCGTGCCCGCGGCCAGCACGGGCGTCCAGGCTTCCATTGTGGTCGCCGCGCACGACCTGCCGCTGCGCGTGGCCCTGACGCCGACCGACGTCACCGTCGTCAAGATGCCGAGCACCTCCGTGCCGCCGCACCACTTCGACAACGTCGAGCAGGTGAAGAACCTGATCCCGATCGCGACCATCCTGAAAGACCAGGCCCTCACGTCCAACCTGCTCGTCAGCTCGCCGGACGAGGTGAGCGGTGCCCAGGCGGCGTTCCTGCCGATTCCGAAGGGGTTCGTGGGGACAACGATCCCGACCGGCGAGCAGCAGGGGGTCGCCGGCAACATCCAGGCCGGCGACTACATCTCGATCGTGGTCGTGATGGTCACCCCAACCGGAAGGTTCTCGAACGTCCGCACCGTGTTCACGAACATCCACGTGCTGCGCGTGGGACCCGCCAACCTCGACGTTCAGGCGGCGCAGAACAAGGGCAGCGGCCCCGCCAAGCAAACCAGCGGCGCAGCCAGCCTGACGGTGGTCGTCACTCAATGCCAGGCCGAGTTCATCAACTGGTTCATCGCCAACGGGACGATCAAATACACGCTGGAGTCGTACAAGGATTACGCGCCCCGCGACACGACCACCGACCTCAACTGCCCCAATGCGGACGCGGCCAAGGGTGTCACCGCCAGCGACGTTACCCGCGCCTGGCCCGGCCTCATCAACTAGCAAGTCTCGTGGCGATCCCGCTCCTCACCGGCATCCTCTTCGCGATCGGCGTCATCCTCGTTGCGGTCAATCTCGACGGCGCCCGCGTGGCCGCCGCCAGGGCGGCGGCGCCGGTGGACCAGCCCGTTCCGTCGGCGCCGAAGCGGCCGATCGCCTCCCTCCGCGACCGCGTTGATCGCATCTTCGAGCCCGCGCCCGACGGGCCGGTTGTCAATCAACGGCGGTCCGCCAAGGCGTCGCTGAGCGAGCAGCTCTCCAGGGCCGACCTGAGGCTGCGCACTTCCGAGTTCGTCGGGATCCGGCTCGGCTCCGCGCTGCTGCTGGCGCTGATCGGACTGCTCCGGTTCGGCATCGGCTGGCAGCTGCTGGTGACTGGTGCTTTCGGCTGGTTCATCCCCCGCTTCTACCTCCGGTTCCGGCGCCGGCGCCGCCTGAAAGCCTTCAGCGACCAGCTCGGCGACACGCTGATCCTGATGTCGAACGCGCTGAAGACCGGTTACTCGCTCGCCCAGGCGATCGACGTGGTCGCCAACAAGGCGAGCCCGCCCATCTCCAAGGAGTTCGATCGCGTCGTGAAGGAGGTCAACCTGGGAGCCAACATCGAGGACTCCCTGACCCGGCTCGTGCGGCGAACAGAGAGCTCCGACCTGGACATGGTCGTGACCGCTGTCGCCATCAACCGCAAGATCGGCGGCAACCTGAGCGAGATCCTGGAGAACATCGCCGAGACGATCCGGGAGCGGGTCCGGATCAAGGGCGAGATGTCGACGCTGACGGCACAGGCACGCGGGTCCGGCTACATGATCACCGGCCTGCCCATCGTCCTCGGCGTCTTCATGTACTTCGTGACGCCGCAGTACTTCGCGCCGATGGTCGCGAACCCGATCGGCATCGGGATGCTGATCGCGGCCGGAATCTTCATGGGCCTCGGCCAGCTGATCATGAGCCGCATCGCCACGGTAGACGTTTAAGTGTTCCGACCCTGATGGCGTTCACGTACACCCTGGTCTTCGGCGCTGCCTTCGCGATCGGACTCTTTCTGATCTTCCTGGACTTCGACCGCACCCGGGCGGCCGCCGACCCGACTGAGATCGAAGAGCGCCTGAAGGGCTACGGCGAGATCGACGCCACGACGCTCGACAAGATCGAGCTGGACAAGCCCTTCCAGGAGCGCGTCCTGCGTCCGGGGCTGGAGCGGTTGGGCCGCCTCCTGAGCGATCGCACGCCGGAAAAGAGCCGGCTCGCCATGGCCGCCAAACTGAGCCTGGCAGGCCGCCCGGGCGGCCTCAGCGTGGCCGGTTTCACGGCCCTCCGGGACGTCATGGCCGCCTTCGGAGTGCTCTTGGGCGCGGGGGTCGGGATCTTCGCGCACCACGACCTCCCCGGGGCCCTGATCGGGGCGGTCGTGGGTGCCCTGCTCGGCTACTACGGGCCGATCTTCTGGCTTAGCTCCGCCGCCGGACGCCGCCGCCAGCAGATCCAGAAGGCGCTCCCCGACGCGATGGACCTGCTCACCATCTCGGCCGAGGCGGGCCAGTCCTTCGACGCGGCCGTTCAGAACGTGGTGGAGAAGTTCCACAACGCGCTTACCGACGAGCTGGCGATCGTGATCCGCGAGGTGCAGCTCGGCCGGCCCCGGCTGGACGCCCTCGAGGACATGGGCCGGCGCAGCGGCGTCGAAGACCTCAACAACTTCGTACAGGCCGTCGTCCAGTCCGAGCAGATGGGCGTCGGAATCTCCAAGATCCTGCGCATCCAAGCCGCCGAGCTCCGGCGCCGGCGCCGCCAGCGGGCCCAGGAGCAGGCCGCCCAGGCCTCTCTCAAAATGATGCTGCCGATGGTCGGCTGCATCTTCCCGACCCTATGGATCATCCTGCTGGGGCCGGCCGTCCTGGTAGTGCTGAAGGCCCGCGGCTAAAGCAGCCAACCAGGCGACTTCGACCATCAGCAGCGGAACCCCGCCGAGTGGGATGGCGAAGACGGCAAGGGCATAGGCCGCGAGCAGGAAGAAGCGGAACCACCTGGGCGGCGCGGTGCGCAACATCAGCCAGGCGCCGACGACGAGCACCGTGAAGTCCTGCAGGCTCAGGTGCGGGGTGAGCAGGAAGGAGCCGAGCAGGCCCGCACAGATGACCATCTCGCCTGAGGCACGCCGACGCCAGGCGGCGTAGAGCGCGCCCAACCCGAGCAGCGCCTGGAGGCCGAGGACCCAGGACGCCTGGCCCAGCGTGCCGCTCACCGCGTAGCGATGGTTGAGCGCCACCCCTTCTAGGGCAGCCAGGTCGCGAAGCATCTCCTGCAGGCCATGGCTGCCGAGGGTCAGAGCGGCGATCGTGGCCACGAGGCCAGCGGCCAGGGCCCAGGCAGCGAAGGCGCGGAGGCGGCCGGCCACGAGCAGGGCAGCCGGAACCAGGAAGGCGTCCTGGGGCTTGAAGAGGATCACCGTCAGGACCAGGCCCGCCTCGACGTCACGTCCGCGGCGCAGCAGCCACCAAGCGACCGCGATCGCGGCGGCAACCAGAACGCAGGCCTGCCCGAGCCAGAGCGCGAGCACGACCGGGATCAGGGAGAGCGCCGTGGTCAGATGGGCGAGCTTCGTCCAACCGCCGCCAGGCGCGGCCAGGCGCCAGGCGAGGAGCAGGGCCGCCACCACCAGCACCTCCCACGCCAGGTAGGCCGCCCAGAAAGGCAGGAGCGTAAAGGGCGCCACCAGCCAGGCCAGCGGGGGCGGGTTGGCGAACGGCTGCCAGGAGGTGTCGATGCTCGCCGCGGCCGCCTTCTGGAGCGGGAAGTCGTAGATCCGGTCCCAGCCCTGTCGGAGCCCGACCAGCGCAGCTGCGAAATAGGCGCGGAAGTCGTTGTTGGAGAGGCTCGCGATGGCCTGCTGCAGCCCATACGCGATGAGGTAGACCGCCGCCACGCCGGTCCCCACCAGGGCCACAGCGGTCGGGAGGGGCGGCCTGCGCACTGGGGCGGGAATTTATCAGCCCGGCCCGGGTAAGAAATAGACTTAAATGCGCATGAATCCCCCGCCGAGGTGCCGCTTTGCCCGGCGATAGCTACGACGTGGCGGTCCTGGGCGGCGGCTTCGGTGGTTACACGGCCGCGATCCGGGCGTCCCAGCTTGGCCTGAAGACGGTCGTCATAGAGGCCGATAAGCTGGGTGGGACCTGCCTGCATGTGGGCTGCATCCCGACCAAAGCTCTATTGGAATCCTCCGCACTGATCGCGAAAGTGCGCGACCGCGGCGAGAGCTTCGGCCTCAAGGTGAGCGACGTCGGCTACGAGTACGGCAGCCTCGCCAAGCGCCGCGACGCGGTCGTAGACCAGCTCTATCGAGGCGTGCAGGGCCTGATGCGCAAGAACAAGATCGACGTCATCAGCGGGCGCGGCCTGCTCCGCGACAAGAACACGATCGAGGTCGACGGCCGCCGCCTGGAAGCCCGCCACCTACTGGTGGCGACGGGGTCGGCGCCCCGATCGCTGCCCGGCCTGGAGATCGACGGGACTCGAATCATCACGTCGGATCACGCGGTTCGTGTGGGCTCGCTCCCGGCCAGCGCCTGCATCATCGGCGCGGGTGCCGTCGGCGTCGAGTTCGCCACCTTCTACCGCCAGATGGGCGCCCAGGTGACAGTCGTAGAGGCGCTCGATCGCCTGGTTCCGCTGGAGGACGAGGAAGTCTCCGGCGTGCTGCTGAAGTCTTTCGAGAAGGCGGGCATCGACTGCAAGCTGGGCGCCAAGGTGCAGGAGGCGAAAGCGGGCAAGGACGGTGTCACAGTCAAGCTCGACGCCGGAGAGGTCAAGGCTGACGTCCTGCTGGTGGCGGTCGGACGAGCACCTAACTCCGGGGACATCGGGCTCGACGCGGCCGGCGTGAAGCTGGACGAGAAGGGCTTTGTGAAGGTCGACGAGTGGATGCGGACCAACGTCGGGTCGGTGCACGCGATCGGGGACGTGGTGGGCGGCTACCAGCTGGCGCACGCGGCGGTGCACGAAGGGATCACCGCGGTCGAAGACGTGGCCGGCAAGCGGCTCGAGCCCGTGCGCCAGGAGCTGATCACGCGCTGCACCTACTCACATCCCCAGGTGGCGTCGGTCGGACTCACAGAAGCCCAGGCCAAAGAGAAGGGCCGCAAGGTCAAGACCGGCAAGTTTCCCTTTCTGGCGATCGGCCGGGCGATCATCCACGGCGAGACGGACGGCTTTGTGAAGATGGTGGCCGACGCCGAAAGCGGCGAGCTGCTCGGCACGCACATCGTGGGCGGCGACGCCACCGAGCTGATCTCCGAGCCGGCGCTCGGCCAGCTCTTCCAGGGAGTGGCGTGGGAAGTGGGCCGCAACGTCCATCCCCATCCAACGTTGAGCGAAGCGGTCGGCGAGGCTGCGCTAGCCGTCGACGGCGCCGCCTTGAACATCTAGAGGCTCATGAAAACCCAAGCACCCAAGACGGGCACCGACTTCACGCCGGATTGGCATTTCCAGGAACCAGTCGACTGGCGCGACACCGACATCGACGAGGCGACTTTGAAGGAGTGGTTCCACTCCATGCTCCTGGGGCGCCAGATCGACTACCGCTGCCAGGTCCTGAATCGCCAGGGCCGCGCACCCTTCATCATCTCCTGCGCCGGTCACGAGGCAGCCCAGATCGGGATCGCCTGGCCGCTCAAGCCGAAGCACGACTGGATCGCGCCGTACTACCGCGACATCGTGCTCTGTTTTCGCATCGGCCTGAGGCCGCTTGATCTCATGCTCTCTGTGCTCGCCAAACCGGATGACCCGGCATCAGGCGGCAGGCAGACGCCGGGGCACTTTTCGGACACGCGGCTCAACATCATTTCCGGCGGGTCGCCGGTGGCCTGCCAGCTCGTGCACGGAACGGGCGCCGCTTACGTCCTGAAGATGGACGGCACTGACGGCGCGGCGCCCGGAGGGGAGTCCTCTCCCCTCCAAAAAATCGTGATGAGCAACTACGGCGAAGGCGCGGGGGCCCAAGGCGACACGCACGAGGCCTTCAACTTCGCGGCGATCCACAAGCTGCCGATCGTCTTCGTCTGCGAGAACAACGGCTTCGCGATCTCGGTGCCGTTCCGCAAGGAGTACGCCATCGAGCACGCCGCCCAGCGCGCGGCCGGCTACGGCTTCCCGGGCGTGACGGTTGACGGCCGCGACCCCGTCACCTGTTACCACGTGTCCAAGCAGGCGGTCGCGCGGGCCCGGGCGGGCGAGGGGCCGACGCTGATTGAGGCGTTGGTCGACCGCCTTGGCGCCCACTCGTCAGAAGACGACCAGCGCCGCTACCGCTCGCAGGAAGAGCTGGAGCATCTGAGCGAGAACGACTGCCTGCAGCGCTACCGGCGACGCCTCCTCGAGGAGAAGGTCCTGAGCGAGAAAGAGGCCGTGGAGTACGAAGAGAGCGTCAAAGAGGAGGTCAATAAGGCCACGCGGGAGGCGCTCGACGCGCGCGACGCCCGGCCCGAAGAGGCCCTGGCGCACGTCTACGGAATGGCCGTCCCCGACGCCATCGACCCGCCCGCGGACGGACCGACCGAGGAGCTCAACATGGTCCAGGCGGTGCGCGAATGCCTGCTCGAGGAGATGGAGCGCGACGCGCGCGTCATGGTTCTCGGCGAGGACGTCGGCCCGAAGGGGGGTGTCTTCCTGGTCACCGACGGCCTGTACCAGAAGTTCGGCGAAGCCCGCGTCATCGACACGCCCCTGGCAGAGTCGTCAATCGCTGGCCTCGCGCTCGGCCTGGCGCTGGGCGGCAAGCGGCCCGTTGCCGAGATCCAGTTCACCGACTTCGCTCACATGGCCTTCAACCAGATCACGAACGAGATCGCCAAGTTCCGCTACCGCTCGAACGGCGACTGGGGGGTCCCGCTGGTGATCCGCGCTCCCATGGGCGGCCACGTGCACGGCGCCCTCTACCACTCGCAGTCGATCGAGGCGCGCTTCGCGACGCCAGGGCTCAAGATCGTGATCCCTTCAACTCCTTCCGAGGCGAAAGGCCTGCTCCTGGCCGCCATCCGGGACCCGGACCCGGTGCTCTTCTTCGAGCACAAGCGGCTCTATCGGATGTTCAAGGAGGCAGTGCCGAAAGGCGAGTACCTGATTCCGCTCGGAAAGGCGCGCACGGTGCGCGAAGGCGGCGACATCTCTGTCTTCTGCTACGGCTTGATGGTCCATTACGCGGTGGAGGCCGCCAAGCGGCTGGAGGCGGACGGCGTCGGCGTCGAGGTCGTCGATCTCCGCACCGTCTACCCGCTGGACCGCGAGTCGATCCTGGAGTCGGCGAAGAAGACCGGCAAGGTGCTGGTCCTCTACGAAGACAACTACAGCGTGGCCGTGGGGTCGGAGGTGGCGGCTTTGGTCGCCGACGAGGCCTTTCGCTATCTTGACGCGCCGGTCAAGCGGCTCGGCGGCCTGGACGTGCCGGCCATGCCCTACGCGACCCCGATGGAGGACTTCTTCATGCCCAACCCGGACAAGGTCGAGAAGGCCCTGCGCGAGCTGGCGGACTATTAGGTAAGTGGACCGTCACTGCCATTTGACGTGCATCCGACGTCCCCGGCCGCCGGGCACCCCGCGGGCGCTGATGCCGGTGTTGCGGGCCCCGGCGCTAGACATCACGCATCTTTGGATGCGCTCGTCGTCGCGCCACCCGCGCGTTGGCACCGACGGCCTGGATCGCCGGTCAATGAGCCTCCGGCCTGCTACGCAAATGGCCGTTACAGTCCACTGATGGCTGAGACCGTCCGCGTCACGATGCCGCAGCTGGGCGAGTCGGTCCACGAGGGGACGATCGCCAAGTGGCTCGTCAAGCCCGGTGACAAGGTGGTCGAGTTCGAGCCGATGCTGGAGGTCGAGACCGACAAGGTGGCGACCGAGGTGCCTTCGCCGGTCACGGGCGTCCTGAAAGAGATCGTGGCCCAAGAGGGAGCCACCGTGCCGTCGGGCGGCGAGATCGCCGTGGTCGAGCTGGAGTCCGATGGCAAGGCTGCGGCGGCACCAAAGCAGCAGGCCGACGAGCCGGCGAAGGAGGCCGACGAGCCGGCGAAGCAGGCCGACGAGCCGGCGAAGCAGGCGGACGAGCCGGCGAAGCAGGCCGACGAGCCGGCGAACCAGGCGGACGAACCGGCGAAGCAGGCTGTAGAACCGACGTCGCAGGAGACTGAGGCTCCCGCCGCGGCTCCAGCGCCCCCCCAGCCCACGCCCTCCGCACCGGAGCGCGAAGCCGCCGCCGACCGACTCCCTTCCGGCGAGCTCCGCTACTCGCCCGCCGTCAGGCTCCTGGCCGAGGAGAAGAAGGTCGACCTGGAATCGCTCTCTGGCACCGGCCTGGCGGGTCGCGTCACGAAGAAGGACGTGCTCGCCGCGGCCGAGCAGAAAGGCAAGCCCGCTGCAGCCGCGGTACAGCCACCCGCGGCGACGGCCGGCGAACCCGCGGAGGGTGACGAGCGCGTCCCGCTGTCGCGCATCAAGCGCCTCGTCGGCGAGAACATGCTGAAATCCAAGACCACCATCCCGCACGCCTGGCAAACCCAGGAGGTGGACATGAGCGGGGTGGTAGCGAACCGCAACGCAAGCAAGGCCCGCTTCCAGAAAGAGGAGGGTTTCACCCTCACTTACCTGCCTTACGTCGTAATGGCCGCAACAGTCGCGTTGCGTGAGCATCGCGAGGTCAACGCCACCTTCGCCGGAGACGCCATCCTCGTGCACCGCGACATCAACGTCGGCATCTCAGTCGGGATGGAGGATGCCCTGGTCGTGCCGGTGATCAGGCGCGCCGACGGCCTCTCCATCGCCGGCGCCGCGCGCGCCATCAACGATCTTGCCACCCGCGCGCGGGACGGCAAGCTGAAGCCGGACGACCTCCAGGGCGGGACCTTCACTGTCAACAACTCGGGGACTTTCGGAACGCTGTTCAGCTACTCGGTGATCGCGCCCGGCCAGGCCGGCATCCTGACCATGGAGGCGATTCAGGAGCGGCCCGTCGCGGTTGACGGGATGATCGGCGTGAAGCCCATGATGTACGCCTGCTTCAGCTTCGACCATCGGGTCCTGGACGGTCTCCAGGCTGCTAGATTCCTGGTCTCATGTCGGAAATGGCTGGAGGCGGTGAAGGCGGAGACGCCCATCTACTAGCGCTGCTGGTCAAGTCGCGCGACGAGCCCGGCGTGCTCTACCGCGTCTCGGAGGTGATGTACCGCCACAGCGCGAACATCACCTACGTTTCCACCATCGGCGGCGGCGAGATCCAGTTCGAGCTCGAAGGCGTCGCCGACCACGGCACCCTGGTCGCAGAGCTGCGGCAGCTGGATCCGGTCCGTAGCGTGGAGATCGTCCCGTCCTTCGGTGAGATCTTCGGCAAGCGCGTGATCGTGATCGGAGGCGGCGCCCAGGTGGCGCAGGTGGCGCAGGGCGCGGTCACCGAGGCCGACCGCCACAACATCCGTGGCGAGCGGATCTCGGTCGACACGATGGCGATCGTGGGCGAAGACAAGCTCGCGGCCGCCGTGCGGGCGGTGGCGCGGCTGCACCGAGCCCGGATCCTGGTGCTGGCTGGGGCGCTGATGGGCGGTGATATCAGCAACGCAGTCCTGGAGATCCGCGCCCAGGGGATCATCGTGATCTGCACCAGCATGGCCGGCTCCGTCCCCGACGCCTGCGACCTGGTCGTGACCGATTCCCTCGAAGCGGGCGTCATGGCCGTGATGCTGATCGCCGACACCGCGAAATTCTCGATCGAAGAAATCAGGGGCCGGCGCTACTAGGGGAGCGCCGTTGCGGGCAGGCCAAATTCGCGCTTGGGAATTTGATCCGTGGTCGGCGCTACTGACGGAGCGCCGACCGCGGCGGGGTAACTGGCGATCGAGAAATGACCCCGACCGACCGCCTCTCCGAACTAGGTACCAGGCCTCGCGGCTCGGTTCCAAGCCTTCGCACGTTTCGCTCGGGGCCGAGGCTTATGTTCGCCTAAGCATCCCCTGGCAAGCAAGTCCGAAATTCAGTTCGCCGCCAAGCTACGGATGGTCTGCCTGCCTACTACTATTCGCCACGCCCCAGGCGGCCACCATCGACGACGAGGTGCTGGCCAGTCACGAAATCGCCGGCCAGGAAGCCCATGACGGCCTGCGAAATGTGCTCGGGCGCGGCGATGTCCCTGAGCGGGGTCTGCTGGGCGACATGCTTTTCGGCCGCGATCGCGGCCTCCTCCCCGAGGCCCTCTCGGAACCAGCGCGTCCGCACCAGTCCCGGGCAGACAGCGTTGACGCGGACCTCGGGCGCCAGCGCGGAGGCCAGGCCTCGCGTCAGCTGCAGCAGCGCCGCTTTCGAGCAGGCGTACGGAAGCGACGAGAAACCGGACATCACGAACGCGGCTACCGAGGCGACGTTCACGATGGCGCCGCGCGAACGCTTCAGGTGCGGCGCCGCGGCGCGACAGCAGTAGAAGGCACCGCGCAGGTTGGTCGCGAAGATCGAGTCCCAGACCTCGTCCGTCAGCGCTTCCAGGTCGGCGAGCGGGATATGGCGCGTGGTGCCGGCGTTGTTGACGAGGACGTCGAGGCGGCCGAAGTGGCCGACGGCCTGGTCGACCATGGCCCGGACCTCGGCTTCGCTGGCTACGTTGGCCTTGATCGGCAGCGCCTCAGCGCCGAGCGCGCCGACCTCCTGGGCGGTCGACTCCGCGTCCGCTTTGGAGCGCGAGTAGTTGATCACGACCCCTTTCGCGCCGGCGCGGGCCAGGTCCAGTGAGACGGCTCGCCCGACGCCGGTGCCGCCGCCCGTAACGAGCGCCACCGTGCCTTTCAGCTGCACCTCACCCGGAAGGATAGGCGCGGACCACCGAGTAGACCGCGCCGGCCGGTGCTAGCCGGCTCTGGTAGAGCCCGAACGAAGTGACGCGCCAGGCGGGCAGCTCGGGCGCCGGCGGCAGCTCGGGGAGCGGAGCGGGCCGCCCGCCGGCGGCGCGGGCCAGGGTCAGGTGCGGGCTGTAGGGGCGCTCCTCGGCCGGGAGGCCTGCCGCCTGGCAAGCGGAGTCGACCCGCGCGGCCAGCGCCCGGAGCTCCTCTTCCCCCTCACCGATCCCGATCCAGACGACGCGGGCGCGCGGACCGCGACCGAAGACGCCGAGGCGGGACAGCGCCAGCTTGAATGGCACGAAGGTGACTTGCGCGAGCGAACGCTCGACCTCGGCGGCCACCTCTTCAGGGCCGTTGCCGATGAATCGAAGGGTCAGGTGGAGGTTCTCGGGCGGGACCCAGCGGAAGCCAGGCGCGGCGGTCCGGCAGCGCTCGACGTAGGCGGCCAGCACTCGAAGCTGGAGGGCAGGAAGCCCGACCGCCACGAAGAGCCGGGTCGTCGCCAGCCTACTTGACGGTTCGATCCCGCCAGTGCGTCGTCGCCCACTGTGACGGCGAGTGGGCGCGGAAGTTGAAGTTGACGAGGACGCTGTCCAGGCTCGGGGCCACATTGTCTTCAACGATCGCCTTCAGCTCGGTCGGTGTGGCTATCGGGTTGTTCATGAAGACCTCGAGGACGGCCGCGCCCGGCATCAAGAGCGCCGCCGGCAGCGGCACCCGGGGCTTCTTGATCCCCCGCGCCTGGCAGAAGAAGCCAAAAAGCTGGGAGTAGGTCAGGATCTCCGGCCCACCCAACTCCAGGGTCTGGCCGTAGAGGTCGGCGCGCCCGATCGCCTCCACGACGCAGCGGGCAGCGTCCTCCCGGATGATCGGCTGCAAGTGCTGCTGGCCGCTCCCGGGGATGACTATGATCGGCCCCAGGTTGGCGGCTCGCTCGAAGTCGTCGACCACGCCGCCGTCCTCGCCCAGGATGAAGCTGAAGCGGAGGATGACGTTGGGAGCGCCCGTCCGCTTCAGGGCCTCCTCGCCGGCCCAGCGGGACGCGTAGTACTCGTACTTCGGGTCGGGGCGGGCTCCGATCGCGCTGACGAAGACGACCTTCTTGACGTTGTTGGCCTGGGCGGCCTCGCCCACCAGGCGAGGGGACTCCATGTTGACGGCCAGGAACGTCTGGGGGCGGTTGCGGCGGACAGCGACCATGTCGACGATGGCGTCCACCCCGGCCGCGGCCGCGTGGAGCGAGGGGGCGTGAGTGGCATCCCCCTGGACCAGTTCGGCGCCGCGGACCCGCAGCGCGCCGGCACGGCCGAGATCGCGGACGAAGGCCCTGACCTCAAACCCGGCGTCGAGGATTGCGTGAGCCACGGCCCGCCCCAAAAAACCTGTCGAGCCGAGGATCAGGACCTTGGCGGCCAAGTCACCGGAATGGTACCGGGACCGGATACTTAGGGTCACCCGTGAGTGCCAGCGTCCTGTTCGGGCTGCTCGTGGGCCTGGCGGCCATCGCGGCGGGCGGGGTCACGATCGTGACGGCGGTGCTGACCCGCCGCCGTCGCGCCCAGATCCAGACCACCTATATCAAGACCGGCGGCGTCGTCTACACGGTGGTCCAGTACGGCTGCGCCGGGACTCTGATCCTGGCTGGGCTGCTGGTGATCGTGCTGGTGCTGATCGTCAGGCGATAGCCGTAGGCTTTGCCTTAGCCGTGATCACGCAGGAGCGACCCAAGGTTGTCCCGGGTGGCGGTGGCCGGAAGCCGCCCCCGCGGCGCCCGGGCGGCGACGGCTGGTGGCGCAACTGGCCCGGCCCGCCCAACCGGCCGCGGCCGGTCACGCTGCGCAGCTTCCTCTTCGGCTCCGCGATCGCGGTCCCGGCGCTGATCCTGGTCGACGGGCTGCTAGGGACGATGGCGTGGTACGCGACAGGCAGCGTCCTGGCCGGCGTCGCCGTCTTCGCGGTGATGCTGGTCCTCACCTCGCTCGAGCTGGGGTTGGTGGCCTGGGCGGCCCGTTCCAAGCAGGAGCAGGAGCGCCGCCGGACCCGCGAGCAATAACCCCCT
>CATPBK010000060.1 GCA_955652705.1 Candidatus Dormiibacterota bacterium
GATGATCACGAACTCGGCGCGCGGATCCATGTGCTGGAGCGCCAGATTCAAGGCGCCGCCTTTGAAGCCTTCGCGGTTCAGGCGGTGCAGGATCTTGAAGCGAGGCCGATCCTTCCAGGCTGCGAGGATGGCCACCGTCTCGTCGTTGGAGTCGTCGACGACGATGACCTCGTAGTTGCTGTACTCCAGCGTCGCGCACGCCTCCAGCAGGCGGGCAATTACGCGCTTTTCGTTGTAGCAGGCGATGTGGATGGAGACGAACGGCTCGTAGCCAAGGTCGAAGTGGTTGCCGTTTCCGTTTCCATTGGCGTGGCCGTTTCCGTTCCCGTTGCCGTTGCCGTTCCCGTTGCCGTTGCGGCGGCGCACGAAACGAGCCAGTCCGTGCGGATGTCCATTGCCATTCCCGTGTCCATTGCCGTTGCCATTGCCGTTGGTGGTGCCGAAGGCCGCCGAAAGCAGGACAACGGCCGTCGCCAGGTAGTACTTGACCGAGTAGAGGAAGAAGAAGCAGCCCGCGGTGAGCGCGATGAAGGCGAGGATCAGGCCTACGGCTTGGCCTGGGCTGACTGGCCCCCCGCGGCTGACGTCGACGACGCCCCTCAACAGTGCGAAGAACGGCAGTACCGCAACCAGCGCGGCGATGACGAGCAGGACGCGAAGCGAGAGCTGGAACGCGACTTCACGAGGCGGCGCCGACCGCAGCCAATCCCAGAAGGAGGCGCGGCTGGGAGACTTGACTTCGACCGGCGACGGTGGGGCTCGAAGCGGCAGCGGCGCGGCCCAGGCATGGGCGAGGCGGCCCGGCACGATGGCGCCGTGAGGGAGATCGAGTCCGAGTGCCCGGGCGGCGACGCGGATCCGATCGGCCACGCTAGTCGCAGCCAGGCGGCGGCCCGCGCGGACGGCGCGGGTCACGGTCGTGGCGCTTACCGCAAGCCGGGCGGCAACCTCGCTGACGGTCAGCCGCCAGGCCGGCCCGGATCGCGCCAGTGTCGCCGGCCGGATGCCCATGCGCATCGCCAGCCAGGCGGCCGGGGGCGCGGGCGGACGCCGGAGCCCGGGTTGACCGCGCGGGACTGAATGGTGCGGAAGCATTGGGAGGACGTGTGGAGTAACGCTTGAGAGCTAGTGTGTTTGCTGTTCCGGTGGCGCCGGGGCGCCAGGTTGGCCCTCGCCGATCCACTCGGCAGGTGGCAGGTAGCAGCGAAAACCGGCGATGGAGTCGCAGCGCACGACCTTGGTGCCGTCAAGTGACACGGTCAAGCCGACCAACAATTCGACCGAGCCGTTTCCAGGCCGCAACCAGCCGATCAGCGGCCAGGCAAATTCACGTCCGGATTGCTCGTAGACCGCGCCCCACCCGGCCGCGGGCAAGAGGTCATCGGCTGTATCACTCAACCTTTCTTTCTCGTGGACGGCTTCTGTGCTGTCCAGCACAGTGGATCAAGCGCCTGGCTGACGATGTTTTGCCGACGCGACGAACAAGGGCCGCGTCAAGTTGCCGTCAAATGCCAGACGATCGGGTGACGGGCTCGTAGTCGGCCGGATCAGCGGCCCCTGACGCGGCGATCTCGGCGACGCGGGCCTCGCGAGGGCCCTGCGAAGCCGCCTCCTGGAGCAGGCCCTGGATCCAGGTCTCGGCGATCTGGAACGCGAGACGGCGGGCGTTGGGCTCCTCGGCAGGAGGCAAGGCCGGCCGCTGGCCCAGGCGCTCCAGCTCGGCCGTCAGCGCGTCCCGGACGCCTGGTTTGGCCAGCGTGCGCAGAGCGTCGAGCGCCAGCACGTTGGTCGTCCCCTCCCAGATGGGCAGGACCTGGGCGTCGCGCAGCAGGCGCGGTATCCCGGTGTCCTCCATGTAGCCCTGCCCGCCGAACGCCTCGATCGCCTCCGACGCGGCCGCCACCGCCTGCTTGGCCGTGTAGAGCTTCGTGATCGACGTGCCCAGACGGAAGAGCAGCCGCTCGGCCTCGGTGGCCCTCCCGCACTCGATGCAGCCGAGCAGCTCGGCGATGCGCATCGTGAGGTGCAGGCAGCCCTCGGCCGCCACGGCCAGCTCCGTCAGCACGACCCGCTGCAGCGGCAGCTGGTCGAGGCGCTTGCCGAACGCGCTCCGCTGCGCCGCGTAGCCGCAGGCCAGCATCAGGCCGCGCCGCATGCCGGCGGCCGACGAGATGGCGTTGTGCAGGCGGGTGATGTTGAGCATGGGGGTCATCTGTGCGAAGCCGCGCTCGAGGTCGCCGATCAGCTCCGCGTGGGCCCCGTCGAGAGTCACCTCGCCGGTCGCCATCGCGCGGGTCCCCAGCTTGTCCTTCAGGCGGTCGATCCGGTAGTGGTTGCGGCTCCCATCGGACAGTAGTCGGGGAATCAGAAAGAGGCCCAAGCCCGCCGTCCCGGGACCGGCGCTCTCCGGTCGGGCCAGGGCGAGGACGACCTCGCCGCCCACGTTCGAGCAGAAGAACTTGCGGCCGTGAAGCCGCCAGCCGCCCGCCTCGCGACGGGCCTCGACGCTGTTAGCGCCGACGTCGGAACCACCCTGCTGCTCGGTCATCCACTGGCCCGCGGTCCAGGCGTCGGCGGGATCCCGCGAGATCAGGTGCGGCAGGACCTCGTCGCGAAGCCGGTCAGGCCCGGCCTCGATGAGGACGGACGCGGCCGCATCGGTCATGGCGACCGGGCAGAAGTAGGATGCGGTCCCCGGCTCGAAGAGGTAGGCGAGAGCGGCCTGGACGACCCGCGTTTGGGGGCCAGCCACGTCCAGCGACTGCTGTTCGTAAGGGAGCGCAACGCAGCCCGCGGCGGCCGCCTTGGCCTTGAGCTTCCACCAGGCTTCTGGGTAGACCACCTCGTCGACGCGCTCGCCCCACGGCTCGATCGCGCGCAGGCGGGGCGGGCTGGCCTCGCATTCCTCACCCCAGCGGCGCAGCTCGGCGGACGCGGCGCGTCCGATCTCGATGAGCTGCGACTCCGCCCACTCCAGCACGGCGGGTTCGAGGCGGGCTCCGAGGTAGGAGCGGAGGGCCGGGTCGGCGCGGTAGGTGTTGTCGGGCAGCAGCTGCATGACGCTGCCGGAAATTGTGCTACTGCTGGAGGAACTGGGGCGCGACGGCGGGCTGCAGGGTGCTGATGCCGCCCCCGCCGGTGAACAACAGGGCCGGCTCGTAGTACACGAATCCGCCCGCCGGGACGACGACGTAGACGACCTCAGCCGAGGTCAGGGCCGGCGACCTCTGATCACCGGCGGGAGCCGGCAGCTGGGCGAGAGCCTGGCCGGCCGAACGGAGCGGGTAGGCGGCTTCCGCCAGCGGCTGGTCGACCGGTCCGCTGGCGCCAGTTGCCCGCCCGTTCTCAACGGTGACGCGGACTCCATATGGCCGGCCGTCCGCCGTCACCAGCCGGGCCTGGCCGGCGCCCACCTGGAACTGTCGCGAGAAGACCACGTCGGAACCGTCGAGCGTGATCTGGTACGGGTAGCTGGGCAGCGCGCTGTTGCGGGCCAGGAAGTCCTTGGCGGCGACGACAGGATCGCTGGCGGGAGGCTGCGTCCCGGAAGCGGCGATCGTGAACCGGGTCTCGCCGGTCAGCTGCTGCCGGTAGACGAGCGCCGACGCCGGTAGGGCGGGGACCGCACCCGCGTAGTTGGACGCCGTCTTCGAGGAGGCGCCGGCTTGACCGGTGAGCGGGACCTGCGTGCCGGGTGGAGCGGGCAGTTTGCCAAACGCTGGGGCCGCACTCTGGCTGCTCGCGGTGCTGGCCCCTCCGCCAGCAGCGCCGCCGTGAAAGCCTGGCCCAGTTAGGAGGAAGACGAACCCACCAACCAGAAGCAGCACCGCCAGCGTAGGAGCGAGAATGAGCGCCGGCCCACGCAGCGCGCCGAGCCGCCGGTACCAGGGTCTTCGGGCCTCCAGACGCGCCCAGAGGTCGGCCTCGAACGCGGCCCGCGGCCGGATCGACCCATACATCGCGTCGAGTCGGCGCTCGAGCTCGCCCTGCTCCTCGCTCACTTCGGCACCATCTCGCGCAGGGCCTTCACGGCCCGGTGGTAGAGCATCTTGGCGGCGTCCTCGCTGCAGTCCATCACATCGCCGATCTCCTTGAAGCTGAGGTCAGATTGATGCCGTAGCGCCACCACTTCCTGCTGCCGCTCGGGCAGACGCCGCACCGCCACCAACAACTCGCGGAACAACACCCGGTCCTCGGCAACCGCCGCCGGGTCAGCGCCGGCGGGCAGCTCGCCGCGCAGGCGATGCTCCGTGCGTTCGCGAACCTGGGCCCGGCGGTGATGGTCGTACACCGCGTTGCGGGCGATCCGGAAAAGCCAGGCGGAGGGCGTCAGGGCCCGGACCTCGAACCGCTCGTAGGCCTTGTAAGCGCTCATGAACACCTGCGCGGTCACGTCCTCGGCCTCGGCCGAGTTGCGGAGCTGGGCGTAAACGTAGCCGTAGATCCGCGTGAGGTAGTCGCGGTAGAGATCCTCGAAAGCAGGCCGCGCGGACATGCCGGGCAATGGTAGCCAGCCACTTTGGACGGAACGCCCCGGGGACGCCCGAGTAACGCGGTCAGCCGGTCAAGCTGACGTCGGCGCCGTGGAACTGCTGCTGGTAGAGGCGCGCATAGCGACCTTCCTTCCGCAGCAGGTCGAAGTGTGTGCCCTGCTCGACCAGCCGTCCATGGTCGAGGACCAGGATCAGGTCGGCAGCCAGGATCGTGGACAGGCGGTGCGCGATCACGATCGAGGTGCGGCCCTTGAAGAGCGGCTGGAGGGCGGCCTGGATCAGGCGCTCCGACTCGGAGTCGAGGTTTGAGGTCGCCTCGTCGAGGATCAGGATCCGAGGATCCTTCAAGATCACGCGGGCGATCGATATCCTTTGCTTCTCTCCGCCGGAGAGTCGATGGCCGCGCTCGCCGACGATGGTCTCGTAACCATCCGGTAGCGAGGCGATGAACTCATGGATGTTGGCCGCTCGCGTGGCGGCTTCGATCTCCGCCTGCGTCGCGTCTGGCCGCGCGTAGAGCAGGTTCTCGCGCACTGTCGAGTGGAAGAGGAAGGTGTCCTGGAAAACCATCCCGACCTGGCGCTCGAGCGACTCGACGGTGACGTCGCGGATGTCCTGGCCGTCGATCATGACGCGGCCCTCCTGGGGGTCGTAAAAGCGCGGCAAGAGATTGGTGATCGTCGTCTTGCCGGCGCCGCTGGGCCCGACCAGCGCGACGAGCTGGCCCGGCTCGATGCGAAAGGAGACCGCCTCCAGCGCCGGCCGGCCCTTGCCGCCGTACTGGAACGTCACATCGTCGAACTCGACTTCGCCGCGCACGTCGGTGATTGCTTTCGCCCCGGGCTTATCGGTGATCTCGACGGGCATGTCGAGGTATTCGAATAGGCGCTGAAAGATCGCCAGCGATCCGATGACGTTGACGTGCAGGTTGGCGAGCGAGCCCACGGGGCCGTAGAGGCGGCCCAGGAGCACGGTGGCGAACGTCACCACGATGCCGACGGACTCACTGCCGCTCAGCACCAGGTATCCGCCGTAGAGCCAGAGCACGGCCGGCCCGGCGGTCCCGAGCACGTTCATCAGCATGAAGAACCAGCGGCCGATCATGCCCTGCCGGATGTTCAGCTGCTTCAGCTCGCTGTTGATCTTGCCGAACCGCACGGCCTCCACTGCCCGCTTGGCAAAGGCCTTCACGAGCAGGATCCCGGAGATGCCGAGTATCTCCTGCATGTAGGAGGTCATCTCGGAGAGCTTGGCCTGGGTCTCCTTGCGAGCCTCGAAGGTGCGGCCGCCGACCTGGCGAGCCGGCAGGAGAAACGCCGGCAGCACGACCAGCGCGACGACGGTGAGACGCCAGTCACGCGTGACCATGTAAGCGACGGTCGTGGCCAGGATGATCACGTTCATGACCAGGCTGAAGATGGTGTCGCTGACGACGCTCTGCACGCTGTTGACGTCGTTGGAAAGGCGCGACATCACGTCGCCGGTCTTGGTCTTGGTGAAGAAGGCGACCGACTGCTTCAGCATGCGCCCGAAGAGCTGGTTGCGGAGGTCGAGCATGATGCCCTGGCTGATCAGGTTCGAGAAGTAGGACTGCAGCACGCCGATCAGACCGCCGAGCAATGACGCGCCGATCAGGGCGCCGATGAGCAGCAGCAGGCGGGAAAAGCTGGCGTGCGGCTTGAGCGCGGTGTCGATCAACGTCTGCGTCACAAAGGCCGGGACGAGCCCGATGACGGAGGTGACGCCGATGCAGGCCAGCACGACCAGGGCGTGCGGCCAGTAAGGCAGGAAGTAGGCGAAGACGCGGCGCAGAAGGCGCCATTCCAGGCGGACCTGGGGCTTTTCCTGCCCCCAGTCAGGCCGCCAGACGCCGTGCCACATCAAGGTGCTCTAAGAGTGCCCGGTTCGGCGGCGGGCCAAACGGGGTCAGTTCAGGAGGGGCGCGAGCCAGCCCGGCCGGTTGGTGAACACCGAGTCGGGGTGGCAGTGCTTGGACCAGGCCAGCGCGAGCTCGTCATCCACCGTCCAGACGCCCACGCCCCCGCCCGCAGCCCGGATCTCCTCGACCATCTCCGGGTCGAGCATCGCGAAATGCGTGGAGAAGCCATCCGCCTTGGCGGCCCTCAGCATGGCGATCGGGTCGGCCGGGCGGCTGGCGTCGATGATCCCGGTGTTGACGCCGGGCGCGATCTCTTTGAACCTGCGGAGCAGGCGGTGGTGAAAGGAGATGACCGAGACCTGCTCGGTCATGCCGGCGTCTTCGAGCACGCGGGCCAGCTTTTCCTCGAGGCCCGCGTAGGGAATCGGGTTCTGCTTTGTCTCGACGACGAGCCCGACCTTGTCTCCGACGAGCTCCAAGAGCTCTGCCAGCACCGGGATCTTCTCCCCGCGGCCGGCATCCAGACGGCGCAGCTCGGCGAAGGTGTGAATGCCGACCGGGCCCTTTCCGTTGGTGGTCCGGTCAAGCAGGTGGTCGTGGATGACGACCAGCTCCCCGTCGAGGGAGAGGTGGACATCGCATTCGACGAGGTCGCAGCCCAGGTCGATCGCCGAGCGGAACGAGGAAAGCGTGTTGGCGGGGAAGTCGGCAGGGTTGCCCTGATGGCCGCCCAGCAGGATCCGGCCCTCGGTGCGAGCACCGTCGAAAAGGCCCTGGATCGTGATTGGCGCTCGCAGAACCTCGTCAGTCTAAACTCGGAGGTCCATGACCCAATCGCGCCCGGCGACCATCGGCGAGCTCCGCGCCGGAGGGCACATCCGCGAGACCGTCAAGCAGGAGATGAGGCGCAACCTGCTGGCCCGGCTGCGCGAGCGGCGGCCGGTCTTCCCGGGGATCGTCGGCTACGACGAGACCGTCGTGCCCCAGATCGCCAACGCTGTCATCTCGGGCCACGACGTGATCCTGCTGGGCGAGCGCGGCCAGGCCAAGAGCCGGCTGATGCGTTCGATGATCCAGCTGCTGGACGCCGAGGTCCCCTTCATCGCCGGCTGCGAGATCAACGACCACCCGTTCGGGCCGGTCTGCGCCCGCTGCCGCGCGCTGGTCGCGGCTGAGGGCGAGGCGGTGGCCATCGACTGGCTGCCGCGCGACCGCCGCTACGGCGAGAAGCTGGCCACTCCCGACACCTCCATCGCCGACCTGATCGGCGAGGTCGACCCGATCAAGGTGGCCGAGGGCCGCTACCTGGCCGACGAGCTGACCATCCACTACGGCCTGGTGCCGCGCACCAACCGCGGCGTCTTCGGGATCAATGAGCTGCCGGACCTGGCGGAGCGGATCCAGGTCGGCCTGCTCAACATCATGGAAGAGAACGACGTCCAGATCCGGGGCTACCGCGTGCGGCTGCCGCTCGACCTGTTCGTGATCGCCAGCGCCAACCCCGAGGACTACACCTCGCGAGGGCGAATCATCACTCCCTTGAAGGACCGCTTCGGGTCACAGGTCCGCACGCACTACCCGCTCGCGGTGGACGAGGAGATGGAGATCATGGAGGCTGAGCGCATCCCGGCGGACACCACCGCGTCGGGGGTCGAGGTGCTGGTGCCGGCCTTCATGCGCGAGATCGTGGCCGAGGTGACGCATCACTCCCGCCGCAGCCCACACATTTCACAGACCTCCGGCGTGTCGGTCCGGATGTCGATCGGAAACTACGAGAACGTCATCTCCAACGCGATCCGGCGCGCGGTGCGCGTCGATGAGGACCTGGCTGTCCCCCGCATCTCCGACCTCGCTTTCACGGCCGCCTCAACGGCGGGTCGGGTGGAGGTGGAGGCGCTGGACGAAGGCAAGGAGGAGCAGGTCCTCCAGCGCATCCAGCGCTCGGCGGTGAACGCGGTGTTCGGGCGCTACTTCACGACCGGCCAGTTCGAGTCGCTCGTGTCGCGGTTCGACGCCGACGCCATCAGCGTGGAGGTGGGCGAAGCGGCGCCGGCGGCCTCCTATGCGAAAGCGGTCGGCGACGGGGTCGACCTGGCGCCGGCGCTGAA
>CATPBK010000061.1 GCA_955652705.1 Candidatus Dormiibacterota bacterium
CTCCCCCCCAGAATGACGGTCGCGCCGGCCGACCTGCTGCGGGAGCTGATCCGGTTCGACACCAGCAACCCGCCTGGCAACGAGCGCGCCTGCATCGAGCACCTCGCGACGCAGCTGCGGGAGGCGGGGGTCGAGGCCCAGTTGTACGGCGCGCGGCCGGAGCGGCCCAACCTGGTCGCCCGCCTGGCGGGCGACGGCCGGCGGCCCGGGCTGGTGCTCCAGGGCCACGTCGACGTCGTGACGACAGCCAACCAGAAGTGGACGCACCCCCCCTTCGAGGCCCGGATCGCCGAGGGCTTCATCTGGGGGCGCGGCGCCCTCGACATGAAGAACGGCGTGGCGATGATGGTCAGCGCCTTCCTGCGGGCCAAGCGCGATAACGTCGCCTTGCCTGGCGAGGTGATCCTCTGCCTCCTCGCCGACGAGGAGGCGGGCGGCGTCGAAGGCGCGGAGTGGCTGGTGGAGAACCATTCGGAGCTTTTCCAGGGTGTGCGCTACACGATCGGCGAGGGCGGCGGCTACAGCTTCATGGCGGGCGGTCGCCGCTTTTACTCGGTCATGGTCTCGGAGAAGCGCGGCTGTCAGCTGAAAGTCACGCTCCGCGGCCCGGGTGGCCACGGATCCCTGCCGATGCGCGGCGGGGCCATGGCCAAGCTCGGTCAGCTGCTGGTGAAGCTCGACTCCGGCCGGCTCCCCGTGCACGTCACGCCACCCGTTCGCCTGATGCTGGATGCGATGCGTGACAACCTCGGGGGCGAGCTGGGCGACCGCTATGGAGGCCTGCTCGACCCGGCTCGCGCCGATGGCCTGCTCGACAGCATGGGCGCCGAGGGCCGGAGCTTCGACGCCATCCTCCACAACACCGTCAACGCGACGATCGTGGAAGGCGGCCTCAAGATCAACGTGATCCCGAGCGCGGTCGCGGTCGAGCTCGACGGCCGGCTCCTGCCGGGCTTCGGGCCGGAGGACCTGATCTCGGAGCTGCGCGCCCTGATCGGCGAGGAGGCGGACATCGAGGTGCTGCGGCTCGGCCCAGCCCAACCTGAGCTGGACCTGAGCGGGCTCGAGGTCCTGTCCCAGATCCTGCGTGAGCTCGACCCCGAAGGCGTGCCGGTGCCCTACCTGGTCAGCGGCGCGACCGACGGGCGGCACTTCGCCCGCCTCGGCATCAGGACTTACGGGTTCACGCCGGTCCGGCTGCCCGATGGATTCGACGCCTGGGCCACGATCCACGACGCCGATGAGCGGATTCCGGTGGACGGGCTGGACCTCGGCGCGGAGGCGATTTACCAGGCGATCCTGCGCCTCTAACCGCGAGGTAGGTGCGCCCCTAGAATTCGCGGCGGGATGGGCTACCAGGGGGAGTATTCTCCCGACGGTCGCTGGTGGTGGGACGGCTACCGCTGGATCCCGGTCCCGCCGCCCGGGGGCGTTCTCTACCCGCAGCAACTGATCGCGTACGCGGGGTTCTGGATCCGCTTTTTTGCCTGGTTCATCGATTGGGTGGTGCTTGGAGTGGCCGGCGTTGTCATCGGTTTCGTGCTTGGGGTGATGGCGGCTTTGCTTGGCTTTCGCGCAGGCCTCGGGGTGATCGCGTACGGGCTGGCCATTCTGGTCGGCTGGCTCTACTACAGCCTCTCTCACAGCTCTCGCGCGCAAGCCAGCCTCGGCATGATGGCGGCCGGGTTGAGCGTCGTCGGCGCCGACGGAATGCGGATTGGATTCGGCCGCGCGACGGGCCGTTATTTCGCGTCGCTGCTGTCCTGGCTGCTCTGCTACGTGGGCTATCTGATGATCGCCTTCACGGCGCGCCGCCAGGGCCTGCACGACCTGATCGCGAGCACCCACGTGGTGCGGGCCAGGCCGCGTCCGGGCCAGGCACTAATCGCTACTTATGGCGGACCCGCGAACATGGCGGCGGGTGTCACGGCGGCGGTGGCAGTCATCGCCATCCTGCTGCTCACGTCGGTGCTGGTCATCGTGATCTTGCTCACGATGGGCGGTCAGATCAAAAACGTCTTCTCGAACGTCGTCGTCGCGCTGAACAGTTAGCCGGCGGCGACGAAGTCGAGGTCGTACTCGGCGCTGAGCGGCTGACCGTTGATGTCCGCCAGGCCGGTCGTCACCGCCAGTTTGTAATGTTCACCTAGCTGAAGGCCTGACGTGGTCACCGTGATCGCACGGTTGGCGTACGCCGTCTGAATCGAGGCAGGTTTCCCGTCGGCCCCGGTCAGAGCGACATTGCCGGCTACCGTCGCCGCGTTGAGGTCGCTGTCCAGGTAGACGGTTACGTGGCCTGGCTTCGTGACATCGACCGAAAGGACCGTCGGACCCTTGCCGAGGTCCCGCTGCGGGCCGGCCGTATCGGAGTCGATCAGCAGGAGACCTCTCGCGGGCTCTTTCACGACCGTCATCGTCTCGTCCAGGTAGGCGATCTCGGAGCCGTGCTTGGCGAGGACCAGGCGGACGACGTAGTGGAGCGTCGGAGTGCCCTCCAGGCCGACCTGGCTGGAAACGAAGAAGAACCGAGCCAGGCGCGGGTCCCCCGTCACCACCAAGCGGGACCCGCCGCCGAAGGCCTGCTTGCCGCTGTCATCGAGGAAAGCCAGCGCGGCTGTGGAGTCGCCTTTGACCCGGGCCGTCATGAAATCGGACACGACTTTGGCGCCCGCGTTGAGCGGCAGCCCGCTGCCGCCCGCCGAGCTGACCGTCGCGCTCGAGAGCGCGCCCTGGCGGAGGAACGCGAACGCGGTCGCGCTGCCCGCCCAGGCCGGGCCGCCGTACTCCTGCTGCGAGAGCTGTGTGAAACCGGTCCCGTCCGAGTGGACCGCCGCCAAGCCCGGCGCCAGGGTGACCAGCAGCAGATCCTGGGCCGACCAGGCGACCTCGGCGCCGTCGCGAATCGCGCTCGCCACCTGCGTCGCGGAGGAGCCGTCGGGCGTCGTCACCTGGAGACCGCCGCCCGCTACGTAAGCGACGTGGTTCGAGTCTGGCGCCCAGGTGATCGAGCCGGCCGTGCTCTGGTTCCAGGCTGTGACCTGCGGGGAGTTGAGGTTCAGAAGAACCGTGCGGCCCGCCGCGTTCCGGTAGATCAGATGGTTGCCGTCCGGCGCGGGGAAGGCCGCTTTGAAGGGCTCGGTGATGGTGGCGACAGGCGCTTGTCCGCCTGCCGGGTAGATGTTCGAGCCGCGGAGTTCGAGAGCCTTGGAGCCCTGGAAGAAGATCGCGTCGGCGGAGGCATTGTCGAGCACGCTGACGGACCCGTCCGGGGCAACCGTCTGCACCTTGCCGGCGCTGTCGAAGACGACGCCGCCGGTCGGCGCGACCGCGGCCAGGGTGACCTGCGGGTGCAGGGTCCGGTAACCGGTTCCATCCGCGCCGATCGCGTCGAGGTCGCCGTTGGGCGCCAGGTAGTAGAGCGTCTTCGCGTCAGGCGACCAGCCCACGACCTTGGCCGTCGGACTGGCCAGCTGCTTCTCGCCGGTGATGGCCGGCGCCTGGGGTGTGGCGCTGGGGCTGGGTTGGGGCGGCGGGGAAGGCGCGGGCGCGGTGAGCACCAGGATCGTCTTGGCCTCGCCAAGAGTCTGGCCCTTCGGGTTGGCGGCGGCGGCGGCGATGGTTACGTGGTACTGCGTGTTGGGCGCCAGCTCGTTGCCGACCGGCTGGATCAGCAGGTTGTTGCCCTGCCAGGTGTAAGACACCTGCGTGGCGGGTTGGATGCTGATGGAGCTTTCGACGGACCGGTGGTCCATCGGCTGGTTGAAGCTCAGCGTGATCGGCCGGGCCGGGTCGATCGCCGCCGTGGGCCGGGTATCGGTCGTGACCACCACCGTGGAGGGGTAGGCCGGGTTCAACAGCTGCACGAAGAAGACGCCGAGCAGGACCGCCCCCACGGCAGCCGCGGCGAGCGCGAATGCCGAAGGCCGGAAGAGGCCGCTCAGCCAGCCGCCACCCTGCCGGCGGTTGGAGCGCTCGAACGCCTGGGTCAAGAGGCGGCGCCGAAGGTCCGAACGGAAGGCCGGGTCCAGCGGCGGCTCGCGCAGCTGGGACGAACGCAGGATGGCGGCGAACCGCTCCAGCTGAGGATCGTTGTCGAAGACCTCGTCGAGGTCGGGGTCGGGAGGCAGCCGCCGGCTCATCGCGCCGCCCCCGGGACGAGAGTCCCCCGAATGCGCGTCATGCCGCGGTGGATGAGCAGCTTGACGGCACCTTCCGTCTTGCCCATCACGGCGGCGATGTCGGAGATCTTCAGGTCCTCCTGGAACTTCAAAACGATCGCGGTGCGCTGGGGCGCCGGCAGCTTCTCGACGATGGCCCAGACCTGTCGCACCTCGTCGCGGCGGACGGCCAGGTCCTCCAGGCTGGGCCCGGCCGTGCCGATATCGTGCATCTCGTCGATGTCGACGGTCGGGCGGCTGGAGCGGTAGCGATCGGCGACGGTGTTGACGGCGATCTGGTAAAGCCAGGCCGCGAACGGACGTCCCGTGTCCTGATAACGCGGGATGCCCTTCAAGGCCTTGATGAAGACATCAGAGGTGACGTCCTCAGCCGCGGTCTGGTCTCTCATCCTCGAAAACACGAACCTGTAGATCTGGTGGAAATAGCGGTCGTAAAGCTCTCCAAAGGCGCCCGGGTCCGTTTTGGCCCGCTCGACGAGCGACCGCTCGTCGGGCAAGGGGCGCGAACTCATGCGACGCTAATTGCTCGATATCGCCGGTTCAACGCGAGGGGCGCTCTGCCGGTTACGGGGGCTGGCACCCGGCAATTATCCTCAGGCCCCGGCGGCCGCTTTCAAGGCCACATCTTGTGGATGGAGACGCTGCTAACCGCAAGATCTGGACCACCGATTCGGTCGGCTATAATCCGAAGTCGCCCGCCAGGCCCTTCCCGCGTGAGGTATCCGTCCCCCCGATGATCGAGCGCTACTCCCCCGTCGAGATGCGGGAGATCTGGTCGGACAGCAGGCGGTTTCGGCACTGGCTCGACATCGAGGTCCTCGTCTGCGAGGCCTGGTCCGAGCTTGGCAAAGTCCCGCCCGCGGCCCTTCCGAAGATCCGCGCCGCGAGCTTTGACGTGGACCGGATCAAGGAGGTCGAGGACCGGGTCGGCCACGACGTGATCGCGTTCCTGACCGTGGTCGGCGAGTCGATCGGGCCGGATGCCAGGTACGTGCACATCGGGCTGACCAGCTCTGACCTCCTGGACACCGCCCTGGCGCTTCAGGTGCGGGGCGCCGCCGACCTGATGCTCGCCGACCTGGGCAAGCTGCGGGAAGCCTGCCTGGAGCTGGCGATCAAGCACCGGCGGACCCTGATGGCGGGCCGCACGCACGGCGTCCACGCCGAGCCCATCACGTTCGGCTTCAAGGTGGCCGGCTGGGTCGCCGAGCTGGACCGGGAGATCGGGCGTCTGGAGGCGGCGCGGCGGGACGCCTCGGTGGGCAAGTTGAGCGGGGTCGTCGGGACTCACGCCACCATCCCACCGGAGATCGAGGAGACCGTGATGCGCGGTCTTGACCTCGAGGTCGATCCCGTGAGCTCCCAGGTCGTCAGTCGCGACCGCCACTCCAACTTCTTGAACGTGCTGGCTCTCGTGGGCGGCACGCTCGAGCGGATCGCGCTCGAGATCCGGCACCTGCAGCGCACCGAGGTGGGCGAGGCCTACGAGCCCTTCGGCCGCCAGCAGAAGGGCTCATCGGCGATGCCGCACAAGCGCAATCCGGTCCTCTGCGAGCGCATCTGCGGGCTCGCCCGCGTGGTGCGCGGCTACGCCGCCACCGGCCTCGAAAACCTCGCCCTCTGGCACGAACGCGACATCAGTCACTCCTCGGCCGAGCGGGTCGTCTTTCCCGACGCCTGCGCCCTTGTCGACTACATGACGCGCGAGCTGCGGCGCGTGGTCGCGGGCCTGGAAGTGCGCCCGGAGCGGATGCTGGCCAACCTCGAGATGGGCGGCGGCGTCGTCTACTCGCAGCGTGTTCTGCTGGCGCTGGTGGAGAGCGGCCTCGCCCGCGACGACGCCTACGCCATAGTGCAGTCGGCGGCCATGCGGGCGTTGAATGGCGACGGCGGCTTTCGCCAGAACCTGGAGGCTAACTCGATCGTCGCCGAAAGGCTGGAGCAGCTCGGTAGCCTTTTCGACCCGGAGCACTTCCTGAAGCACATCGACGTGGCCTTCGACCGCTTGCAGCTGGGATCCCGCGCGGCTCGGTGAATCCGGGACCCGCCGTGCTCACCACCGCTCTCGACCTGCCCGTGTTCGCCCGCGGCAAGGTCCGCGACACCTATGAGCTCGCCGACGGCAGGCTCCTGATGGTCGCCACCGACCGCATCTCCGCCTTCGACGTCGTGCTCCCCAATGGCATCCCTGACAAGGGCAAGGTGCTGACGCAGCTCTCGATCTGGTGGTTCTCGCAGACGCACTCCTTCCAGGAGAACCACCTCGTCTCCGGCATGGTCCCCGATCTGCCGGCCGCCTTGAAGGATCGGCGGGACGAGCTGGTGGGGCGCTTCATGATCGTGCGCAAGGCCGAGCGAATCGACTTCGAGTGCGTCGTCCGCGGCTATCTGGCCGGCAGCGCCTGGGCAGAGTACAAGGAGGCGGGCACGATGGCCGGGGAGCCACTGCCGAAGGGCCTCCAGGAGTCCGACCGGCTTCCGGAGCCCATTTTCACGCCCGCCACGAAGGCCGACGCCGGCCACGACGAGAACATCACCTTCAGCAAGATGCGGAAGGCTGTCGGCGCCAAGGTCGCCGATCAGGTCAAGGAGGCTAGCCTCGGCCTCTACAAGTTCGCGGCGGACGCGGCCGAGAAGCGGGGCCTGATTCTGGCCGACACGAAGTTCGAGTTCGGGCTCCTGAACGACCGCCTGATCCTGATCGACGAAGCGCTCACGCCTGACAGCTCGCGCTACTGGGACCGAGCGGCCTGGCGGCCAGGCACGGCGCCGCCCTCCTTTGACAAGCAGTTCGTGCGCGACTGGCTGAACCGGTCGGGCTGGGACCACAAGCCGCCCGGGCCCGAGCTGCCAGAGGATGTGGTCAAGCGCACGCGCGACCTCTATCTGAGCGCTTACAAGCAGATCTCCGGGCGTGATCTTTTCTACAAGGAGAAGGACCGTTGGTTAACTACCTGGCCACTGTAGTGGTGACGTTGAAGCAGGTCGTCAACGACCCGCAGGGGTTGACCGTGAGGAGCGGGCTGCGTCAGCTCGGCTTCGAGGAGGTCGATGAAGTCCGCGTCGGCAAGCACATCGAGGTCCGGCTCAGCGCCGAAAACGAGAAGGCGGCCCGGGCCCGGGTCTCCGAGATGTGTCGAAAGCTGCTCGCGAACCACGTGATCGAGGACGTCCGCTTCCAGGTCGAACAGCAGGACGCGCAGGTGGGCGCGAGCCGGTGAAATTCGGCGTCGTCGTTTTCCCGGGCACGTGGTCGGACCGCGACTGCGGCCAGGTGATCGAGCAGGTGCTCGGCGCCGAGGTGCGCTTCCTCTGGCACAAGGACCGCGACCTCCAGGGCTGCGACTGCGTCATCCTGCCGGGCGGCTTCAGCTACGGCGACCACCTCCGCTGCGGCGCCCTCGCGCGCTTCTCGCCGGTGATGGAATCGGTGGTCACGTTCGCCGAGCATGGCGGGCTGGTCTGGGGCATTTGCAACGGCTTCCAGGTCCTCTGCGAGACGGGGCTCCTGCCGGGCGCGCTGATCCGCAACGATGTTTGCGAGTTCCGGTGCGAGCCGGTGCACCTCTTCGTGGAGCGTGCCGACCTCATTTACACGGCCAACCTCGACCGCGGCGCCGTGCTCGAGGTCCCGATCTCGCACGGTGAGGGCAACTACTTCGCCGACGCGGCGACGCTCTCCCAGATCGAGCAGAACGGGCAGGTCGTCTTCCGCTACTGCCAACCGGACGGGCTGGTGGTCCCGGCGGCCAACCCGAACGGCTCCCTGCACAACATCGCCGGCATCGTCAACGAGGCGGGCAACGTGCTCGGCATGATGCCTCACCCGGAACGCTGCGCCGAAGCCGAGCTGGGCGGCGAGGACGGCCTGAAGCTTTTCAACTCCGTGCTCGACTCCATGCGCGAAGTCCTGGTCGCCTCGTGACTCCTCCTCGCCTTCGCCGCATCATGGCTGCGCTTTTACCGGGGGGCTCCGCCCCCCCGGCAACGCCGGCCTCAAGGCTCCGGCTCGGCTCCGCTCGCCCGCCGAGGGCGGCCTTGACCCAGGCGGCGCGTCGCGCTCCGCGCGCCACTGCCCCGGTTCCGCCGCACTCGCGGCCGCCCCTGGCCTTCGGCCGGGGCCCCGATCCAGCATCCACGAATGCCCCGAGGCAACTGGGGTGACTGCGGTCAGCAAGAAGAAGCTGCGCGAGGTCGCGCTCAGCGAAGAGGAGTACAAGCGCGTCGTCGAGCTGCTGGACCGCCAGCCGAACGATGTCGAGCTGGGGATGATCGGCGTCCTCTGGTCGGAGCACTGCTCTTACAAAACCTCGCGGCCGTTGCTGCGGCGGCTGCCGAGCAGCGGCTCGCGGGTGCTCCAGGGCCCCGGTGAGAACGCCGGCGCGATCGACGTGGGCGAGGGCTGGGCCGCGGTCTTCAAGATCGAATCGCACAACCACCCGTCCGCGATCGAGCCTTACCAGGGCGCCGCGACCGGCGTCGGCGGGATCCTCCGCGATGTGGCCGCCATGGGCGCCCGGCCGGTCGCCGTCCTCGACTCGCTGCGTTTTGGACCGCTGCCGGAGAGCCGGCGCCTCTTCGACGGCGTGGTGAGCGGCATCGGGGGCTACGGCAACTGCGTGGGCGTGCCGACAGTCGGCGGCGAGGTCTACTTCGAGCCGGCCTACGCGGGCAACCCGATAGTCAACGCGATGTGCCTGGGCCTGGTCCCGGCCGCGCGCTTGCGAAAGGCGCGCGCCGAGGGCGTTGGCAACCTGCTCCTCCTGGCCGGCGCCGACACTGGCCGCGACGGCATCCACGGCGCCTCCTTCGCCTCGCTCGAGCTCGACGACTCCAGCGAGGAGCGGCGCCCCGCGGTGCAGGTCGGCAACCCGTTCCTCGAGAAGTGCCTGATTGAGGCGCTCCAGGAGCTGGCCGAGAGCACCGCGGTGATCGGCATTCAGGACCTCGGCGCCGCCGGCCTCACCTCCGCGGTCGCGGAGGCCGCGTCGAAGGCTGGCTCGGGGGCGCTGGTCGACGTGGCCGAGGTCCCGCGCCGCGAGCAGGGCATGTCGCCTTACGAGGTGATGCTCTCCGAGTCCCAGGAGCGGATGCTCTTGATCGTCAAGCGCGGTCGCCAGGCGGAGGTCCAGAAGGTCCTCGAGCGCTGGGACCTCCACTCGGCGGTGATCGGGATGGTCACCGGCGATGGCCATCTGGACGTGGTCGAGGGCCGTGAGCAGGTCGCCCGGCTCCCGGTCGATGTCCTGACCTCGCTCTGCCCGACCCGCACGCTGGAGGCGAAGCCGCCTGATCACTCGCGCTACCGGCTCGACCTGACGGAAATCCGCGAGGAGCCGGCCGATCCGCCGGCCACGCTGCTGCGTCTGCTGGCTCACCCGAACCTCTGCAGCCGGCGTCCGATCCTCCGGCAGTACGACCATATGGTCGGTAACGCGACAGTCGTGCGACCCGGCGGCGACGCCGCCATGATCCGCATCAACGGCACCCAGCTCGGGATCGCGATGACCACCGATGGCAGCGGCCGCTACTGCGAGCTGGACCCCTACCTGGGTGCCCAGATCGCCATCGCGGAGGCCGCGCGCAACATCGCCGCGACAGGCGCCCGACCCGTGGCGATCACCGATTGCCTCAACTTCGGCAGCCCTGACAAGCCCGACGTCTACTGGCAGTTGGAGGAGACTATCTCGGGCATGGCCAACGCCTGCCGGGCGCTCGATCTGCCGATCGTGAGCGGCAACGTCAGCCTCTACAACGACACCGACGGCCGCTCGATCTATCCGACTCCCGTGATCGGCATGGTGGGCGTCATCGACGACTACTCGAAACGGCTCGAGGCCGGGTTCAAGGAGGACGGCGACTTTGTCCTTCTGGTCGGCGTGACGGCCAACGACCTGGGAGGCAGCCACTACCTGGAGGTCGAGCACGGCGTCTTCGCCGGGCGGCCGCCGGAGGTCGACCTGCTCCAGGAGCGGGCGGTGCTGGAGTTCATCCTGGCGACGGCCGCGGCCGGACTGTTGCGGAGTGCCCACGACGTGGCCGAAGGCGGGATGCTGGTCGCCCTCGCCGAGTGCTGCCTGTTGAGCGAGAAAGGGATGCGGGGCCCGCCCCTGAGCACGGGCGGCGATCTCCGCTTTGACGCCCTGCTGTTCGGCGAGACGCAGGGGCGCTTCGTAGTGAGCCTGCCATCTCGCTCGATGCCCGAGATCCAGAACCTGGCCCGCAAGCACCGGATCGAGATTCAGATGCTGGGCATGACCGGCGGCGACCAGCTGGAGTTCGAAGGCCAGTTCAAGGTCTCGCTCGAAGAGATGAAGCGCGCGCACCAGGGAGGCTTGGGCTGAGGATGGCCGGCTGAAAGATGTGCGGGATTTTCGGAATCCACGCGGCCGGTGAGGACGTCGCCAACCTCACCTACTTCGGGCTCTTCGCTCTGCAGCACCGGGGCCAGGAGTCAGCCGGGATCGCGGTCGGCGACGGCCGTGATTTGCGCGTCCACCGCGATATGGGCCTGGTCAACCAGGTCTTCTCGCCGGCCGCGTTGGGCGAGCTTAAAGGCAAGGTGGCCCTCGGCCACACCCGCTATTCGACGACCGGCGGGAGCCGTGCCGAAAACGCCCACCCCATGCCCATCCACCACCCGGTCCTCGGTCACGCCGCGATCGCTCACAACGGCAATCTCATCAACGCCGCCGCGCTGAGGCGGGAACTGGAGGCGCAGGGCGTCGAGTTCGACACCTCGAACGACACCGAGGTGATGGCCCGCCTCCTCGAGACGACGCACGGCAAGAGCTGGGAGGACCTGATCCAGCGCGCCTTCGCCCGCGTGGTGGGCGCCTACTCCTGCGGCGTCATCACGCCGCACGAGGTGATCGCGGTCCGCGACCCCTATGGATTCCGCCCGCTCTGCATCGGGTTCATCCCCCGCGGCTCGGGCCAGCCGGGGCACGTCTTCGCCTCCGAGACCTGCGCGCTGGACACGGTCAACGCGACGTTCGTGCGCGAGGTCCAGCCCGGCGAGATGGTGTTGATGGACGAGCACGGAGTCCGCAGCGTCACCTTCCAATCGTCGAACCGCCACGCCATGTGCGTCTTCGAGTTCATCTACTTCGCGCGGCCCGACTCGATCCTCAAGAACTGCGAGCTGGAGGAGGCTCGGATCCGCATGGGCCAGGAGCTGGCGGCCGAGTCGCCGGTCCCCGCCGACATCGTGATCGGGCTGCCTGACTCGGGCACGCCGGCCGCGATCGGATACGCCGAAGCCGCGGGAATCCCCTTCCGGGAAGGACTTGTCAAGAGCCGCTACATCAACCGCACGTTCATCCAGCCCACGCAGTCGCTGCGGGAGGCGGGTGTGGTGTTGAAGCTCAACCCCCTGAAGCGCTCGCTGGCCGGGAAGCGCGTCATCGCGGTCGACGACTCGATAGTGCGCGGCACGTCCTCGAAGCGGGTGATCGACATCATGCGCCGGGCCGGCGCCACCGAGGTCCACGTGCGGATCTCCAGCCCGCCCATGCGCTTTCCGTGTTTCATGGGGGTGGACATTGGCAGCTCCAAAGAGCTGATCGCCGCCAACCGCACGGTGGAGCAGATCCGCGCCCACATCGGGGCCGACTCGCTCGCGTACCTCTCGATCCCCGGGCTGATGCGGGCGGTCGGGACCGGAACCATCGACCAGTTCTGCAGGGCTTGCTTCGACGGGTCCTACCCGGTGCCGGTGCCGCAGCAGCTCGAGATGGACAAGTTGGCCTTGGAGGTCAGCTGAACTGCGAGGTCCACAAGATCGACACAGCCAAACCACTTATCCGACCCGAAATCGCGGTGAGAGGGGTGCGGATTTCGGGTCGAAGCCGAAGGCGCCTGTATGGCACGGGTTCCCCGGGCCATCCAACATCTTTGTAAAGCGCGATCAATCCGCCCTCAAAGTCCTTGAGCGGCGCCACTCGAAGGCGCCTGAGGCGTAGCTCGAGATGGACAAGCTGGCCCTGGAAGTTTGAAATTGCCGGAAGGCCTGTCCTACGCCGCAGCCGGCGTGGACATCGCCGCGTATGAGGCAGCCCTGGAGCGGGTCCGACCCCTGATCGAGGGCGCGGCCGGCCGGGTCGGCGAGTTTGCCGGCACCTACGAGCTACCTGGCCTGGGTCATCTGGTGGCGAGCGCCGACGGAGTCGGCACCAAGATCAAAGTCGCCATCGCGCTCGGCCGGCACCGTGGCATCGGCGCTGACCTCGTCAACCACTGCGTCAACGACATCGCCGTCATGCGGGCCCGGCCGCTCTTCTTCCTCGACTACTTCGCGACCGGCAAGCTCGACCCGGAGGTCTTCGAAGACGTGGTGGCCGGCATCGCGAGCGCCTGTCGGGAGGCCCACGCGGCGCTGCTGGGCGGGGAGACCGCCGAGATGCCGGGCCTGTACGCATTGGGCGACTACGACCTGGCGGGGTTCATCGTCGGCCTGGTCGATCCCGGCCGCCTGCCGGACGCGGCAGCTGTCAAGCCAGGTGATCTGCTCGTGGGCCTGCCGTCCGCCGGGTTACATACCAACGGGTTCTCGCTGGTGCGCAAAGTCTTCGAAGGCATGCCCTTACCCGAGGAGCTGTTGACGCCGCATCGCTCCTACCTTGCCGACCTCCAAGAGCTGCGCTGGAAGACGGCCGCCCACGTCACGGGGGGCGGGATCCCAGGCAACCTGCCTCGCGCGCTCCCGCCGGGCCTCGGATACCGCCTCGACCGCTCCGCCTGGGCGGTGCCGGGCATCTTCCAGGAGATCCAGGAGAGAGGGCGTGTGAGCGACGAGGAGATGCTCAGCACCTTCAACCTGGGCATCGGCATGGTGCTGGTCGTCGACCCGCAGGCCGCCCCGGCCGGATACCCGGTCATCGGCGAGGTTGTCGCGCAGGCATGACCCCCGGGACCGTCGCCGGCCCTCTGGCGCCCAACCGCCGGTGCGGCTCCGCCGCACCGGCTGTCGCCGACTGCCGTTGTCGCCTCCTGCGCTCCTCGCTTGCGCAGCGACGGCTGCGCTCGCTCCGGTGCTCGTCGTCTCCTCGGCCTCGACGACCTGGATCGCCAGATGCCACGGCGCCGGCCCGGAGGGCCATGCCGGCTTGAAGCTGGGAGTCCTCGCCTCCGGCCAGGGGTCCAACTTGCGCAACCTGGCCGACCTCTACTTCGAAATCGTGGCGGTGGCTACCAACAAGGCGCATTGCGGAGCCGCCGAGATCGCGCGCGAGCGTTGCCTTCCACTCGGCGTTTTCGCTCAGAAGGCGTACGGCTCGGCTGCCGCCCGCGACATCGCCATGGCCGGCTGGCTGGGGGAGCAAGGCGTCGAGCTGGTCGTCTGCGCCGGCTATGACCGGGTCCTCACGGCCCCGCTCCTGGAAGCCTTTCGGGGCCGCATCGTCAACATCCATCCGTCCCTGCTGCCGGCCTTCGCGGGTGGCATGGACGCGGTCGAGCAGGCGCTCACCCAGGGAGTCAAGGTGACGGGCTGCACGGTCCACCTGGTGGACGAGACAGTCGACGCCGGGCCCATCCTGGCGCAGGCCGCGGTGCAGGTCCACGACGACGACACGCCGGCCTCTCTCCATGCCCGCATCCAGATCCAGGAGCACCGCATCCTGCCTGAGGCCATCCGGCTACTCTCAGACCGACTTGCCGCGGCGCGCCCTCCTCTCCGTTAGCGACAAGACCGGCCTGCCGGAGTTCGCGCGCGGCCTGGTCGAGCTTGGTTTCGAGATCTACTCGACGGGCGGGACGCAGAAGGCCCTCGAACAGGCAAGCGTGCCCGTGCGCAGCGTCACCGAGCTGACCGGCTTTCCGGAGATTCTCGATGGGCGCGTGAAGACTCTGCACCCCGGCGTCCACGCCGGGCTCCTGGCCCGGCGAGACCAGCCCGAACACCTGGCGGCGCTGCAAGAACACGGCCTGCAGCTCATCGATCTGCTGGCGGTCAACCTCTACCCCTTCGTCGCGACCGCGACGCGCGAGGGCGCAGGTTTCGAGGAAGTGATCGAGCAGATCGACATCGGCGGGCCGGCCATGATCAGGGCGGCCGCCAAGAACCACGCCAGCGTGGTGGTCGTGGTTCACCCCGAGAGCTACCCGGAGGTCCTGGACGAGCTCCGGCGAGGGGAGGTGCCCGCGGCCCTACGCCGCGAGCTGGCGGCGCTTGCTTATGGTCACACCGCCGCCTACGACGCCTACATCAGCGGCTGGCTCGACTCCGGCGTCGGCTTCCCCGGGGAGATCACGTTTGCCGGCAAGATCGTGGACCAGCTGCGCTATGGCGAGAATCCCCATCAGGACGCGGCCTTCTACCGCGTGCCGAGCGTCGCGGGCGGCCTGGGGACGGCGCGTCAGCTCCAGGGCAGGGAGCTCAGCTACAACAACCTCCAGGACGCGGCCGCGGCGTTGGCGCTCGCGGCCGAATTCGAGGAGCCCGTCGCCGCCATCATCAAGCACACGAACCCATGCGGCCTGGCGATCGGAGTCGACCTGGCCGAGGCGTACCGGAAGGCCTACGAGTGCGACACCGTGTCGGCGTACGGCGGCGTCGTCGCCGTGAACCGCAGGCTGGACGGCCCCACCGCCGAGCTGGCGGCGGCCATCTTCCTGGAAGTGGTCGTGGCGCCGGGGTTCGCGCCCGAGGCTCTCGAGGTGATGGCGAAGAAGCCCAACGTGCGCTTGCTGGAGGTGGCGCCGGCGCGGGCGCTCTGGCAGGATTTCGAAGTGCGGAGCGTGCCTGGCGGATTGCTCGTGCAGTCGCCGGACCGAGGCCGGCTCGATCGCGAGTCGTGCCGGGTCGCGACCGAGCGGGCGCCCACCGAGGCCGAGTGGGCGGCGCTGGACCTCGCTTGGCGCACGGTGAAACACGTCAAGTCCAACGCGATAGTCCTCGCGCGAGACGGCGCCGCGGTTGGGGTGGGCGCGGGCCAGATGAGCCGGGTGGAATCGGTCGAGATCGCTGTGAAACGGGCGGCTGACCGCGCGGTCGGCTCGGTGATGGCGTCAGACGCGTTCTTCCCGTTTGCCGACGGCGTCCAGGCCGGACTCGAAGCCGGGGTCACGGCGATCATCCAGCCCGGCGGTTCGGTCCGCGACGCCGAGTCGATCGCCGCGGCCGACGCGGCCGGAGCGGCGATGGTGATGACGGGCATCCGGCACTTCCGTCACTGATGGCGCAGGTTCGCCTCATCGGCTACCTGCTGCTCGGGGCCAATGTCGTCGTCAGCCTGCTTGTTTTCTGGGCCGCCTGGTACCGGTCCGGATCCCTGCAGACGGCGGCGATGTTCGCACTCGTGGTCTGCGTCGTCCTGGCGGCAGGCGACTATTTCGCCTACAACGTCATCAAGCGCGCTCAGCTTGCCCGAGGACCTCAGCCGCCCGTCGGGCCGGAGCATAAGCTCTAGGGATGCGTCCGCAAAGCCGGATCGGATCTTCGCCGCCCATGCGGGCCGTTGCCGGCCGCGTTTCCTCCGCTCCTTGGTCGCGCGCCTGCCAGCGCGCTCCCTCCGGTGCTCGTAGCCCGCGGGCGGCAGCGGGCCACCCGGATCGCCGAATCTCTGGGCCAGCTCTCCGGCCGCATCCCTAGGACCCGTGGGATCCAACTTCGGCGAGGAAGGCCGCCGCCTCAGCTACGGCTCCTACCTGAAGGTCCCCGAGCTGCTGAGCCTCCAGGAATGTCTGACCGAGGCCCACGACGAGCTCCTCTTCATCGCGGTCCACCAGGCTTATGAGCTCTGGTTCAAGGTCCTCCTCCACGAGCTGGAGGCCGTCCGCGACCGCATGCAGCCGGACGAGACGTTCTGGGCTCGCCACGCGCTCCGCCGGGTGAGCGTCATCTGGCGGCTGCTGATCGAGCAGGTCGAGGTGCTGGAGACGATGTCGCCGCAGGACTTCCTGGCCTTCCGCTCCGAGCTGGCGCCGGCGTCGGGCTTCCAGTCGATCCAGTTCCGGGAGATCGAGTTCCTCTCCGGCTTGAAGAACCCGTCCTACCTGAAGCGTCTGGAGGCCACGCCGGAAGAGCAGGCGCGCCTGCGGCGGAGGCTCGACGAGCCGACGCTCTGGGACGCTTTCTGCGCCCTGGTCGAACGTCACGGCTCGCCCCCCCTGGAGGACATCTTCAAGCGGCGCGACATCCATGGCGAGCTCTTCGACCTCTCGGAGGGCTTGCTCGACCACGACGAGTCCTTCGCGCTCTGGCGATCGCGCCATGTGCTGATGGTGGAGCGTCAGATCGGATCCAAGACCGGCACGGGCGGCTCGACAGGTGCCCAGTACCTGCGCTCGACGCTGGACAAGCGGTTCTTCCCGGAGCTCTGGGCTGTCAGGTCACGCCTGTGAAGAAGCTCGAGAAGTACAACCCGAAGGTGACCTGCGGCACCTGCCGCAAGTTCGACGGGTACACCTGGTGCAAGCACTGGAACTTCTTCACCACCAAGGACTCGCCGCCTTGCCGCTTCTACAAGGTCGCGCCCAAGGCCGCGCCGGCCTCCGACCCGGTAGACTAGCCGGCGACTCAGCGGGCGCCCGCCGCCGCGCAGGCCCTTTAAGTCCGGTCCGGTGAGGCCGGGAAGGAGGTTTTTTCATGGCCGTCGTCCAGCGCCTGCAGCACGTGGTCGAGAGCCAGCAGTTCTCCCGCGAGCTGCTCGACGAGCTCATGACCAGGGCCGCCGAGATGGAGCGCGAGCCGCACCGGGCGGCCGGCCGGCTCCAGGGCAGGGTGATGGCCGCTCTGTTCTACGAGCCCAGCACCCGTACCCGCCTCTCCTTCGAAGCCGCCATGCTCCGGCTCGGCGGCCGAACCATGGGCACCGACAACGCCCACGAGTTCTCCAGCGCGGCCAAAGGCGAGTCGCTCGAGGACACGATCCGGATCATCAACGGCTACGCCGACGTGATCGTCCTCCGCCACGACGAGGAGGGGGCCGCCCGCCGGGCCGCGGCAGTCAGCCAGGTCCCGGTCATCAACGCCGGCGACGGGCGCGGCCAGCATCCGACCCAGGGGTTGCTCGACGTCTACACCATCCGGGCCGAGCTGGGCCGCATCGACGGCGTCAAGATCGCGATGGTCGGCGACCTCGCCAACGGCCGGACCGTCCGCAGCCTCGCCTATCTGCTCAGCAAGTACCGCGAGGTCCAGGTCTGGTTCGTCGCCCCGCCTCAGGTGGCGATGCGGCAGGACATCAAGGACCACCTCGATGAGCGAGGCGTGCGCTGGTCGGAGACTGAGGACCTCGAAGCGGTCCTGGCCAGGGTCGACGTCGTCTACATGACGCGGATCCAGAAGGAGCGTTTCAGCGATCCGGCCGGCTACGAGGCTCTGAAGGGCGTCTACAAGCTCGACGCGCGCACTTTGCGAAAGCTGCACCGGAACTCGATAGTGATGCACCCGCTGCCGCGCCTGGATGAGATCGCGACGGAGGTCGACTCCGATCCGCGGGCCGCCTATTTCCGGCAGGCGCGCAACGGCCTCTTCATCCGCATGGCCCTGCTCGATATGGTCCTTTCCTAGTGTCCCAGGCCAGAAATCCGCAGGCATCTCATCGGCTCTGGACGCCGCTGCCGGTGTTAGGGGCCCCGGCCCGAGTGCTCAGGCATCTAATTGATGCATTCCGCCTCGGGCCACCCCTGCCTTGGCAGCGACGCCCAGACCGGCGCCCTATCGGTCGCCTGCCGCGATCTGCAGTGCGAACCTCTGGCCCGAGACACTGATGGCTGTCCAGGCGCATCTCAAGGCCACGGTCATGGACGCCGACGCCATCCGCCGCTCTTTGACGCGCATCGCGCACGAGATCGTCGAGCGCAACCAGGGCGTGGCAGCCGTCGTGCTGGTCGGGATCATGACGCGGGGCGAGCCCCTCGCCCGCCGGCTGGCCGGCAAGCTCGAGGAGCTGGAAGGCACCCCGGTGGCGGTCGGGGCCCTGGACGTGGGCCGGCACCGCGACGACCTCCACCTCCGATCGCCTGCCGCCCGGCCGCCCTCGCAGGTGCCCGGCCTGGACGGGAAGGTCGTGATCCTGGTCGACGACGTCATCCACCACGGGCGCACGGCGCGGGCCGCGATGGACGCGCTGATCGAGTTCGGCCGGCCGCGCGCGATCCAGCTGGCCGTCCTGGTCGATCGCGGCCATCGCGAGCTGCCGATCAGGCCGGACTACGTCGGCAAGAACGTACCCACTGCCGAGTCCGAGCGGATCCAGGTACTGCTGACCGAGCTCGATGAGCTCGACCGGGCGGTCATCCTGAGGGGGGACGTCCCCCCTCAAGCGGTCACGCCCGGTGAAGCCGGCTCGTGGCCGACCCCCCTGCTGCACCCGGAGGACGGCGGGTGACCTCGACGCCGGTCGCGGCGCTGGTGCTCGAAGATGGCCGTGCCTTCGTCGGCCACTCCTTCGGCGCTCCCGTGCCGGGCGAAGGGGAGGTGGTCTTCAACACGGCGATGACCGGTTACCAGGAGATCCTCACCGACCCCTCCTATGCCGGCCAGATGATCTGCATGACATATCCGCTGCAAGGCAACTACGGAATCAACGAAAAGGACGGGGAGTCGGTCCGTCCCTGGGTCCGCGCCTTCATCGTCCGCTGGCATTGCGAGTCGCCGAGCAACTTCCGCGCGGGCGAATCGCTCGACGCCTTCTTGAAACGCCACGGCATCCCGGGGATCGCCGGCATCGATACGCGCGCGCTAACCCGCCACATCCGGTCGACCGGCGCCCTGCGGGCGGTGCTGAGCCCCGAAGCGACGGCGCCGTCAGACGAGCGGCTGCGCGAGCTGACCGAGCTGGCCAGCCGGGTCAGCCCGCTCGCCGAGCAGGACCTGGTCGCTGAAGTCTCGCGCCGCCGGAGCGAGGAGTGGATAGAGCCGCTCCCGCCGGAGCTCGCGCTCAGAGGCGGCGCCGACGCCGGCGGCCACACGGTGGCTGTGGTCGACTACGGCTTGAAGCACAACACGCTCCGCTCGCTGCGCGCGCGGGGCTTTCGGGTGGTCGTGCTGCCTCATACGGCGACCTGGGAGGACGTCAAGGCGTCCGGCGCGGACGGCCTCCTGCTCAGCAATGGGCCCGGCGACCCGGCCGTGCTGGACGGCCCGGTCGAGCTCTGCCGGCAGGCGATCGGCCGGCTCCCCGTCTTCGGCATCTGCCTCGGTCACCAGATCCTCGGCCGCGCCATCGGCGGTACCACGAGCCGCCTGCCCTTCGGTCACCATGGCGCCAACCACCCCGTCAAGGACCTGGTCAGCGGCGAGACCCACATCACGAGCCAGAACCACGAGTTCCAGGTCGACCAGGCGTCCATCCCGCCCGGCGACTTCTTCGTCTCCCAGCTGAACTTGAACGACGGCTCCGTCGAAGGACTGGCTCACAGGAGCCTGCCGGTCTTCAGCGTCCAGTACCACCCGGAGGGCGCCCCCGGGCCGCAGGACAATCAGCACCTCTTCGACCGCTTTGCCGAGATGGTGAAGACGGCCGGGCTGCCGGCCCGGAGGGTCGCCGGGGCGGCGGCGCCGGAGCGTCCGCGCAAGGTCCTGATCATCGGTTCCGGCCCGATCGTGATCGGGCAGGCGGCCGAGTTCGACTACGCGGGCACGCAGGCCTGCAAGTCGCTGCGGGAGGAGGGGGTGGCCACGGTGCTCGTGAACTCCAACCCGGCCACGATCATGACCGACGAGGAGGTCGCCGACCGCGTCTACATCGAGCCGCTCACTGTCGAGGCGGTCGCCAAGGTGATCGAGCGCGAGCGCCCCGACGCCATCCTGCCCACGCTGGGCGGCCAGACCGGGCTGAATCTGGCGGTTGAGCTGGCCGAAGCCGGCGTCCTCGACCGCTTCGGCGTCCGCGTCCTGGGCACCTCGATCGCGTCGATCCGAAAGGCCGAGGATCGAGCGGCCTTCAAGCGCACGCTCGAGGCCATCGGCGAGCCGGTTCCTGACTCTGAGGTCTGCTCCAGCGTCGAGGAGGCCGACCGATTCGCCGTGCGGACCGGCTACCCGCTGATCGTCCGCCCGGCTTACACCCTGGGCGGCACCGGCGGCGGCATCGCCAGCGACGGCCGCGAACTCCGCCAGGTCGTCGCGGGCGGCCTCAGCGCTTCGCCGATCCACCAGGTGCTCGTCGAGCGCTCCCTGATCGGCTGGAAGGAGGTCGAGTACGAGGTGATGCGGGACGCGGCCAACACGTGCATCACCGTCTGCAACATGGAGAACCTCGACCCGATGGGAGTCCACACCGGCGACTCGATGGTGGTTGCGCCCTCGCAGACGCTGACCGACCGCGATTACCAGATGCTGCGCTCGTCGGCGCTGCGCATCATCCGCGCGCTGGGCATCGAGGGTGGCTGCAACGTCCAGTTCGCCCTGGACCCGCGATCGGAGCGCTATTACGTGATCGAAGTCAACCCGCGCGTGAGCCGCTCCTCCGCGCTGGCGTCGAAAGCGACGGGCTACCCGATCGCGAGGGTGGCGGCCAAGATCGCGATCGGGCTCCGGCTGGAAGAGATCCGGAATCAGGTGACGGGGCGGACTTTCGCCGCCTTCGAGCCGGCCCTCGACTACTGCGTGGTCAAGATCCCGCGCTGGCCCTTCGACAAGTTCCCGGCCGCCGACCGCACCCTCACGACGCAGATGAAGTCGACGGGCGAGGTCATGGCGATCGAGCGGACTTTCGAAGCGGCGCTGGCGAAGGCCATCCGCTCCCTGGAGCAGAAACCGCCCACAGCGCAGGAGCTCGAAGACCCGAGTCTCATCGAGACGCCCAACGATCGACGGCTCTTCGCGCTCCTGGAGGCGCTCCGCGGCGGCGCCACGCCCGCCGAGCTGGCCGAGCGGAGCGGCATCGACAGCTGGTTCCTGGAGCGCATGCAGGCGATGCTGTCGAGACCGGAGCCGGAGGGCCGCCCAACCTACAAGCTCGTCGACACCTGCGCGGCCGAGTTCGAGGCCGCCACCCCGTACTTCTACTCGACGTTCGAGGAGGAGGACGAGTCGCGTTCCCAGGGGGGTGCGTCGCGAGCGGGCTTTGCCGGGCGCGACGCCTCGAGGGGGGACGTCCCCCCTCCGGACGGGAGGGAGGTCGCGGTGGTGATCGGCTCCGGCCCGATCCGGATCGGGCAGGGCATCGAGTTCGACTACTGCTCGGTGCACGCGGCCTGGGCGCTCCGCGACGCCGGTCGCTCGGCGGTCATGGTCAACTCCAACCCGGAGACCGTCTCGACCGACTTCGACACCTCCGACCGCCTCTACTTCGAGCCGCTCGACCAGCGGGCCGTGCTCGACGTGATCGCCTCGGAGGGGGCGAGCGGCGTGGTCGTCCAGTTCGGCGGCCAGACCGCCATCAACCTGGCCGGGCCGCTCGCCGAGAAAGGCGTCGGCATCTTGGGCTCCTCCGTGGAGGCGATCGACCTCGCCGAAGACCGGCGCCGGTTCGCGGCCGCGCTGGAGGCGCTCGACATCCCGCAGCCGGTCGGAGCCACCGCCAGCAGCCGCGATGAAGCAGTCGAGATCGCCTCCCGCGCCGGTTATCCGGTCCTGGTCCGGCCCTCCTACGTGCTCGGCGGGCGGGCCATGGAGATCGTGCGCGACCAGCGCGACCTGGAGCGGTACATGGACTCGGCGCTGGGCGCCCAGCCGCGCGGGGCTGTGCTCGTCGACAAGTACCTGCAGGGCGTCGAGGTCGAGGTGGACGCTATCACCGACGGTGAGACGGTGGTCATCCCGGGACTCATGCAGCACGTCGAGCGGGCCGGCGTCCACTCGGGCGACTCCTACGCCGTCTACCCGGCGCCGGGCCTGGAGCCGCAAGAGCAGGCGGCGATCGTCGACCACACGGTCCGCATCGCCCGCCATCTCGAGATCCGGGGGCTGCTCAACATCCAGTTCGTGGTCCACCGCGGCAAAGTCTTCGTGCTCGAAGTCAATCCGCGGGCCTCGCGGACCGTGCCTTTCCTGAGCAAGGTCACGGGCGTCCCGATGGTCAAGCTGGCCACCCGCGTCATGCTGGGCGAGCGCTTGGCGGCCCTCGGGTGGAAGACGGGTCTCAAGCCTGCGACGCCCCTGGTCGCGGTGAAGGCGCCGGTCTTCTCGATGGCGAAGCTCTCGGCGGTCGATTCCTACCTGGGGCCGGAGATGAAGTCAACGGGCGAGGTCATGGGCGTCGCCGCCGACCTGCCGGGCGCCCTCCAGAAGGCGTTCTTGGCGGCTGGGCTCCGGGTCGATCCTGGCGGCACCGCTCTCTTGACGGTTGCGGACGAGGACAAGCCGGAGATGCTCCCGATCGTCTCCCGCCTGGTCCAGCTCGGCTGCCGGATCCTGGCGACCGAGGGCACGGCGGCCGCCCTGCGCGTGGCGGGTTTCACACCCACGGTGGTCGGCAAGATCGGCGAAACGGGGCCGACCGTCCTCGACGCGATCGTCGACGGAGAGGTGGACCTCGTCATCAACACGATGTCCAACTGGCGCCAGGAGACGCGGACCGGCGTGATTCGAGACGGCTTCGAGATCCGCCGGGCGGCGGTCGAGCGGCGCATCCCCTGCCTGACCTCGCTCGACACCGCGGCCGCCCTGCTGGAGTCGGCGGCTGCCGCGAACCGGGACCTCGAGGTCGCCACCATCGGCGAATGGAGATCCGGTGTTCGAGACTAGCGCTCCGCTCAGCGAGCGTCGCCAGGTGGCCCGCGACATGTTCGTCCTCGGCTTCGACGCCCCGGCGGTGGCCGCTGCCGCCAAGGCGGGCCAGTTCGTAAACATCGGCCTCAAGCCCGGCCCGCTGCTGCGGCGGCCCTTCAGCGTCTACCGCGCGGATGAGGGCCGCGTCGAGATCGTCCTGCGGGCGGTCGGCGAGGGCACGTCCCGGCTGCTCTCCCTCCGCGAGGGAGACCGCGTCTCGGTGCTCGGACCGCTCGGGACGGGTTTTCGATTCGAGCCGGCCTGGCGGTCCGTCGCGCTCGTGAGCGGCGGGCTCGGCCTGGCGCCGATGCTGCTGGCCGCGCGCGATGCCCGCGCCGCCGGTCTCAGCGTGCACTGGGTGCACGGCGCTCGCACCGCCTGGGATCTCGGTTCGGAATGGGACGGCGAGGAGGCGACCTGGGCGACCGACGACGGGTCGCGAGGGTTCCACGGGAGCGCGGTCGCCGCCGTCGAAGAGGAGTTCGGCGCGGTGCTCGCCTGCGGCCCCAACCCGATGCTGGCGGCGGTCGCCGAGCGCTGGCCGGACGCCCAGGTCGCGGTCGAGACGTACATGGGCTGCGGGACCGGTGTCTGCCTCGGCTGCGCCGTGCCGCTCTTGGCGGGGGGCTACGACCGCGCCTGCCGGGAGGGACCCGTTTACCGCGCCGCCGACGTGGACTGGCCGGCCTTGCCCTCACACCTCTCTTACTCCGCAGTGGCGATGCCCGCATGACCAGCGACCTCGGGGTCGACCTGGGTCACCTCCGGCTCCGCGGCCCCGTCATCGCCGCCAGCGGGACCTTCGGATACGGCACAGAGGTTCCGCTGCTGGAGCGCCGCGCGCTGGCCGCGCTCGTCTCCAAGGGGATCTTCCTGCGGCCGCGGCCGGGCACGCCGCCGCCCCGGATCGTCGAGACCCCGTCGGGGATGCTCAACGCGATCGGCCTCCAGGGTCCCGGGGCGGAGGCGCTGCTTCGCGAATATGCCCCGCTCTGGTCGGCGTGGGACTTCCCCGTACTGGTCAACATCAACGGCGAGACCGTCGAGGAGTACGGCGAGCTGGCGGCTCGGCTGGACGGGATCCCGGGAGTGGGCGGCTTCGAAGTCAACATCTCCTGCCCGAACGTCGAGCAGGGAGGCATGTACTTCGGAAACGACCCCCGGGCGGCGGCCGACGTGACGCGGGCTGTCCGGCAGCGCACGACGCTGCCCGTCTGGGTCAAGCTGACGCCCAACGTGGGCGACATCGGAGAGGTGGCGCGGGCGGTCGAAGACGCCGGCGCGGACGCGGTCTGCGCCGTCAACACCTTCCTCGGGATGAGCATCGACCTGCACGCCTTCCGGCCCCGGCTATCCTTCCGGACCGGCGGGCTGTCAGGTCCGGCGATCCGGCCGCTAGCGCTGCAGCTGGCGCACCAGGTGGCGCGGACAGTGCAGGTCCCGGTGATCGGGATCGGGGGCATCGCCAGCCCCGAGGACGCGCTCGAGTTCCTGGTCGCGGGCTGCGCCGCGGTCCAGGTCGGCACGGCGACGTTCGCCGATCCGCAGGCGATCGCCAGGGTGCACGACGGGATCGCCGCTTACCTGGAATCGAAAAGCTGGACCACTTTGAAGGAGCTGCCACGCTACCTTCCTCGCGACTGACCGGCCTCGTTCTCCGCTGGGCCGAGCTCGAGGCCGCCTATCGAGAAACGGATCACTGGGGCGTTGACGACCCGGACCAGGTGCGCGTCACCGGGAATGGTGAAAGCAGCCTGGTCTTCACGGCGCCCCACGCCATCAGAGCTTTGCGCGCGACCGATGAATGGCGCGCGGACTACGGCACCGGCGGCCTGGCGGAATGCCTGGCCGAGGCGATGGGCGGCCTCGCCATCACCGCCTGGGGGCGCCAGACCGGGAACGCGAATCGTGACGTCGAGGCGGGACCCTTCAAGGTCGAGCTGGAGCGCCGGCTGCGTCCGGGCACGCTAGTCCTCGACCTCCACGGCATGCGCGACGAATGGGGGCCGGACCTGATCATCGGCCTCGGACCGAGTTCGGACGACCGCTCGCGTGAGCTGGCCGCAGCTCTGCGCGCCTGTGGCCTTTCCGTCGCGGCAGGCCCGCCCTTCGACGCCTGCCACCCGGGCACTATCACGTCCTTCGTCCAGCGGTCCGGAGGCTGCGCGCTCCAGATCGAGGTCGCCTCCCGGCGTCGCCGTCCGCGCACCGTCCCGGAGCCGGCGGCCGAGCTCGGCGCGGCTCTGCTGAACGCGTTTCGCCTGGCGAACGGCTAGCGGCGGCGGCGCGGGCGCGGCGCCGCGCGGGCCAGCCGCTTCACCTCGTCCCAGCCCTTGCTGATGCGCTCCAGCTCAGCGGCCAGCTTCTTGTTCTGGCCGCGCAGCGCGCTGTTTTCGCGGACCAGGCGGGCCACCAGCTCCTGCGTCTCCTGAAGGAGCCGGGCGGAACTTTCCTTGACGCTCAATTTACGCGCCACTCTGAACCCGAAGGATAATTCCCATCCCTGCTCGAAGTCGAAGGGCTGGCCAAGCGCTATGGCGACATCTGGGCCATATGTCACCGGGCGCTGAGCTCTGACCAGGCGCGCTCCACGTCGGCTCCCAACGATCCGAGCCGGCCGTTGGCGAGCGTGTCGAGCAGGTCGCGCATGCGATAGCCACGCCTGCCCACCTCCGCCCAGAGGGTGCTCTTGCTCTCGTACGGCTTCCGCGTCAGGAGCGCGACCCGCATCGCGGCGGTCCAGGCGAAGTCCCAGCCGGCCGCCACCGCGCGCACCCGGTCATCGAGGGCGAGACCGTTCCTCACCTTGTCGCGCGCTTCGTGGAGGTCCCAGCGGGACTCCTCGAGGGCGCCTTTGAACGCCTTCTCGGGGATGGCGAGAGAGGCCTCCCGGAGGCGCGGAAACACCGAGTCCGGGTCGCGGATGACGAATTGATGGCGGTAGGAATCGGCCTTGACTCCCCAGTCCGGACCGATCCTGCGCGCCTCCTCGACCAACCTCTCCTCGGTCGCGGAACGGCAGTCGACGAGAACGTCGGCTTCGAGCCAGCGGTTGGGCCGGATCTCGATGCTGCCGCCCATCACGGCCAGCAGCTCCAGGTCGGAGTTGGGAAGGGCGGTGCCGTGGGAAACGGAGCCGTACACGCCCAGCGCCCGGAGCGAGCGTCCGTGCTCGTTGCGCAGGCGGGTGCCCACCTGTCGGGCCAGCTCGAGCCGTTCCTCAGACGGGTCGCCGCTCATCGCTCTGCCCGAAGACCGTGGGCCTGAGGAGCCGGCTGGCGCCCAGAAACAGGCCCGAAACCAGCGCGCCGACGGCCATCGCCCAGGGCGCGCCGAAGAGCTCGGCGAGCGTGCCCGCCTGCAGGCTGCCGATCGGTCCGACGCCCATTAGAGACTGTGCGTACAGTGCCATGACGCGACCCCGCAAGGCATCGGGCGTGGCCGTCTGGATGCGCGTGTTGGCGGTCGCCACGAAGGTGATCTGACAGAATCCCGCGGCGGCCAGGAGGGCCACGGAGAGCCAGAGCGAGCGGCTCCAGCTGAACACCACCAGGAAGAACGACCAGGTGAGCCCTAAGAGGAACTGGTTGCGGCCGGTGGCGACCCGGTTTTGCAGGAAGGCCAGGGTCAGCGCACCGACCATGGCGCCGAGGCCCTGGGCCGCGACCATGAAGCCAAACCCTCTCGCGCCCACGTGCAGGACCTGGTCAGCGAAGAGAGGCAGGATAGTGAAACGGTTCATCGCGAAAAGCGAGAAGACCGCGACGTTCAGGAGAAGGGTGCCGACTACATCGTTGTCGCGCGCGTAAGTGAGCCCTTCCAGGATCCGGCCGAAGGCGGTTTGCCCGACCCGGGCGCCCTCGCCGACCAGGCTCGGCAGGTTTCGCATCAGGGCCAGCGCAGCGATCGAAGCCAGGTAGCTGACGGCGTTGGCGAGAAAGCAAAGCGGTACGCCTAGCACGCCGATGATCAGGCCCGCCAGGCTTGGCCCGATCACCGCGGCCGCGTTGAAGATCGTCGAGTTGAGTGCGATGGCGTTGAGGAGGTCCTCGCGGCCCACCATCTCGATCACGAACGCCTGGCGGCAGGGCACGTCGACCACGTTGATCGAGCCGAGGGCCAGGGCCGCCAGCAGCACCATCCAGTACTGGCCGGTGTGCGTGTCGCTGACCAGGAAGAGCCCGGCCGCGGGCAGGATGAAGAGCGTCTGGGTGACAAGTAGGATCCGCCGCTTGGGGAAGCGGTCGGCGAGCAGGCCGCCGAACTGCCCCGCGACCAGCATCGGCGTGAACTGCATGGCCAGGACGAGGCCGACCTTGAACCCGGAATGGGTCAGTTCGAGCGCGTACCAGGAGAGGGCCACGCTCTGCATCCAGGTGCCCACCGTCGAGATGACCTGGCCGGCGAAGTAGAGGCGGTAGTTGCTGTGCCGGAGCGCTCCCAGGAGCCGCCGCCGCGGGACGCCGGGCGGCTTGGGCTGGGGCAGGCGCACGAGCTCAAATCCTAGGGTTCCAAGCCAGGGAATCGGAGGCATCTCATCGGCTCTGGACGCCGCTGCCGGTGTTATGGGCCCCGGCCTGAGTGCTCAGGCATCTTCAGATGCATTTCGCCTCGGGCCACCCTGCCTTGGCAGCGACGCCCAGACCGGCGTCCTGGCGGCCGCCTGCCGCGATCTGCAGTTCGAATCCCTGACTCGGAACCCGTGTCCGCCTATCGAGTCCGATAGATTTCTGGAGACGTGGCAGCCATCAAAGAGAGCGTCGAGATCGAGGCCCCGGCCGACCGTGTCTGGGCCGTGGTGCACGAGGACTTCAAGAACGCCGGCAAGTGGTCGTCGAACTTGAAGAAGGTGGACGTCCTCGACCCCCTCCCGCTCAGGAAGGGAAGCCGCCTCGTTTATGAGATCCAGACCCCTGGCGGCAAGCAAGAGCTGGAGGTCGAGCACACGACGGTCAGCAAGCCGAAAACCTGCACCGGGAAGCTGGTTCGCGGCCCGATCAAGGGCACCTGGAAGTACAGCTACGCCGAGAAGGACGGGGTCACGAAGCTGACCTACACGATGGATTACGAGCCCGCCAACTTCGCCGTCCGGCTCTTCGCCGGGATCATCGACCGCCAGCTCCCGCAGGACGTGGCGCGAACGCTGCGCAGCCTCAAGAGCTACGTGGAAGCGGGCCGTGGCCCGACAGGAGCCGGCCGGAGGGCCAGGACCTGAGAGCCAGGCGGTCCTGCCTGTCGGTCCCGGGAACTCAGACCCGATTCCACGCCAAGGCCGCCGAGACCGCTGCCGACGCCATCTTCCTCGACCTCGAGGACTCGGTCGCGCCGGCCCTGAAGGTGACGGCCCGGGCGATGGTCGTCGAAGCGCTGCGCATTTACCGCTACGAGGGCAAGACCCGCGTCGTGCGCGTCAACTCCTGCGACACGAAGTGGTGCTACGGGGACATCATCCAGGTCGTCGAAGAGGCGGGCGACCTGCTCGACTGCTTGATGATCCCGAAGGTCGAGGACGCGGGCCAGGTCCATTTCGTGGACAACCTCCTGAGCCAGATCGAGTGGAAGACCGGACTCAAGAACCGGCTCGGGCTCGAGCTGCAGATCGAGTCCGCGCGGGGGATGGAGAACATCGAAGAGATCGCCGCGGCCTCCTCGCGGGCGGAGACGCTGATCTTCGGCCCCGCCGACTTCTCCGCCTCGCTGCGCGTCCCGGAGCTGACCGTCGGCCGCCTCAAGCCCGAGTACCCGGGCGATTACTGGCACTACTTCCTCGCTCGGGTCGCCGTGGCCGCTCGCGCGCACGGCCTGCAGCCCATCGACGGCCCCTACGCCCAGGTGCGCGACCTCGACGGCCTGCGCACCTTCGCGCAGCGGGCTGCGATGCTGGGCTTCGACGGCAAATGGGCGCTCAACCCCGCCCAGGTGGACGTGCTGAACGAGGTCTTCACGCCCGCCCAGGCAGACTTCGACCGCGCCTGGGCCATCCTGGAGGCCTATCGCAAGGCCACCGACGTCGACCAGACGGGCGCGGTCATGCTTGGTGACGAGATGATCGACGAGGCCTCGCGCAAGATGGCCCAGGTCATGGTCGAACGCGGCGAGGCGTTCGGGATGAAACCATCGACGAGGTAGCCGCCTACCAGCGGGCCTGGGCGGCAGCTCGCCAGGGCGCGGCGCAAGCGGCCAGGGAATGGTCGGAGCGGACCGGCGACAAGCTGGCCTGGGCCATCGCCCAGGGCGCTGCCGGCGACACCGATGCCGAGTCCTACTCGCCCGCTTTCCTGGAGGTCGGCGACCTGCTCCTGGAGGGGCGCGGCGTGGAGGACGTGGGGGCCGACGAGGAGCACCGACTGCTCCGGCGCACGCTGCGCGACTTCGCGGAGCGCAAGGTGGCGCCCCGCGCCCAGGAGATCCACCGCCAGGACCTCGACGTGCCCGACGACATCGTCCGCGGCGTGGCTGAGCTCGGCCTCTTCGGGCTCTCCATCCCGGAGGAGTTCGGGGGCTCCCTGAGCGGGCGCCCCGACCACGTCGCCATGCTGATCGCGACCGAGGAGCTCTCGGCGGCCTCCTTGGCGGCCGGCGGCAGCCTGATGACGCGCCCGGAGATCCTGATCCGCGCCCTGCTGAGCGGCGCCGACGAAGATCAGAAGCGGCGCTGGTTGCCGGGCATCGCAGCGGGCAAGCAGCTCGTGGCGGTGGCCGTGACCGAGCCGGACGCAGGATCTGACGTGGCGGCGATCAAGTGCCGGGCGGTGCGCCGCGCGGACGGCTCCTGGGTGGTGGACGGCGCCAAGCTCTGGTGCACCTTCGCCGGCCGGGCCCACCTCCTGATGCTGCTCTGCCGCACCGGCGGGCCCGGGCATCGAGGGCTGAGCTTGTTCGTGGCCGAAAAGCCTTCCTTTCCCGGGCACGAGTTCGAGCACCGCCAGCGGGGTGGCGGCCGGTTGCGCGGTCGCGCCATCCCGACTCTCGGCTACCGCGGGCTGCACACGTTTGAGCTCGAGTTCGACGGCTACGTGTTGCCCGGGGCTGCGCTCATCGGCGAGGAGGGCCGCGGCTTCTACCTCCAGATGGAGGGGTTCGCGGCAGGCCGGCTGCAGACGGCGGGCAGAGCGGTCGGCGTGATGCAGGCAGCCCTCCGCGATGCCCTGGCTTACGCGCGCGACCGTTCCCTCTTCGGCAAGCGTCTGGCCAAGCACGAACTTGCCCGCCACACGCTCGGCAGGATGGGGACCCGGCTCCACGCGGCCCGGCAGCTCTCCTACCAGGCGGGCCTGCTTCTCGCGTCCGGATCAGGGCAGGCAGGCCAGATGGAGGCCGCGCTCGCCAAGCTCTACGCGTCACGCATGGCCGAGTACGTGACGCGTGACGCGGTGCAGCTGTTCGGCGGGATGGGGTACGCGGAAGAGACCGACGTCAGTCGCTACTTCCTGGACGCGCGCGTGCTGGCCATCTTCGAGGGAGCGGAGGAGGTGCTCGCGCTCCGCGTCATCGCAAAGGAACTGGGAGTGCCTAGCGATGCCTGAGTTCGGTCGCTACCTGGAAGAGTTCGAGGTCGGTGCGACGTACAAGCACTGGCCGGGCAAGACCATCACCGAGGCCGACGACCACCTCTTCTGCCTGCTCACCATGAACCACCATCCGCTCCACCTGGATGCTCACTACGCGGAGACCCAGACCGAGTTCGGACGGAACGTGGTGGTCGGCAACCTGGTCTACTCGCTGGCCCTCGGGATGAGCGTGGCCGACGTGTCCGGGAAGGCGATCGCCAACCTGGAGGTGGAGACCCTCAAGCACGAACACCCCACGTTCCATGGCGACACCATCTACGCCGAAAGCGAGGTGCTCGCGGTGACCCCCTCGAAGTCGAAGCCCGACCGCGGCGTGGTCTACGTCGAGACGCGGGCTTTCAACCAGCGCGGCGAGCGAGTTTGCAGCTTCCGGCGCAAGGTCCTGGTGCCGCGGCGGCCAGAGTCGCAAAGGAGGTCGGAATGAGCCTGAAAGGTCGCAGGATCCTCGTCACCGGCGGCAGCACGGGCATCGGCGAAGCTGTCGTGCGCCAGGCAGTGGAGGCAGGCGCGCGCGTGGCCTCGCTGGCTCGCACTGTCGACGAGGGCGAGCACGGCGCCGTCGTCGGGGTCAAGTGCGACGTCCGCGACGAGGCCTCGGTGAAGTCCGCCATCGACGAGGCGGCGCAGACGCTGGGCGGCCTTGATGCTCTCGTCGCCAACGCCGGGTATGGGCTTTACGGGCACATCACCAAGGGCAACCCCGCCGACTGGCGGGACGTCATCGAAACCAACGTGCTGGGCGTGCTCTACACCGTCTTCTACGGCTACCAGAAGTTCCCGGCCGAAGGCACGCGGGACATCGTCTTCATGTCTTCGATCAGCGGGCGGACGGCGCGTCTCGGTGCGGGCGTCTACGCCGCCACGAAGTTCGGCGTGACGGCCATCGGCGAGTCGCTCCGCCAAGAGCTGGCCGAGGCCAAGGTGCGGGTGACGCTGATCGAGCCGGCCACCGTCGACACGCCCTTCTACGAGCGCTCTGTCCGCCACGAAGGGGCCGGGATCATCCCGCGCACCTTCGACCCGCTGACCGCCGACGACGTGGCCCGAGCCTGCATCTTCGCCATGTCCCAGCCCTTCCACGTGGCGGTCAACGAGATCCTGGTTCGGCCCAACGGCCAGATGACCTAAGCGTTGGGGGATCCTGATCCCCCCACGCAATTACTCGTAGTAGGTCCCGCTGAACTGAATCCAGCCCGGTACCGGGCAGCCGCTGGAGGTGTGGGCGTGCGTGCAGTGGACGCCGGCATGGGGCCCGGGGTCGATGTAGAGCTGGCCGTGGACCACGACGCGGTCGCCCTGGTGCGCCGGCACCGACGCGGCCAGCGACGTGTTGTGGTCGACCTCCAGCTGGTCTCCCGCCGGGTCGGAGACGACCAGGTGCTCGTGGCCGCCGACCTGGGTCGGCTCCGCCAGCAGGCTGGCGTCGAACGTAACCTCGGCGCCGGCGCGGCCCTGGAGAATGTCCTGGTGGACGGCGTAGTCGTCCGGCGCCGCCCTGGTGCCCGCCGCGTTGCAGGCCGCCAGGAGAAGCGGGAGGCTAACTGAGAGCCAGAGCAGCCTGGAGATCGATCTGCCCTTCGTACAGCGCCTTACCGACGATCACAGCGTCGGCGCCGGCCTCCGCCAGGGCGCGGAGGTCGTCCAGCGAGCGGATGCCGCCCGAGTAGGAGAGCGGCAGCACGGTTCGGGCGCGAACCCGCTGGAGCGTCGCCAGGTCGGGTCCCGCCAAGGTGCCGTCTCGTTCGATGCTGGTCAGGATCACCCCGCCCAGCGGCAGCGTGGCCCAGCGCGCCAGCAGTGTCTCCAGCTCGACCGCCTCGGTGTCGGTCCAGCCGGTCACCGCCGGCAGGCCTTCTTTCAGGTCGAGCGCGGCCAGCACCCGGCCGGGGTGAGCCCAGACCGTGGAGTGGAAGGTGAGCGGGTCGCGGATCGCGGCCGTGCCCATCACGACCGCAACGGCGCCGGCATCCAGCCACTCCTGGGCCGTCTTCCGCATCCGCACCCCTCCGGCGACCTGGACCTCGACCCCGACCGCCTTCACTATCGAGCGCACCACCACCCGGTTGTCACCCTCGCCCCGCGCGGCGTCGAGGTCGACCACGTGCAGCCGCCGCGCCCCGGCCTCGGCGTGCTGACGGGCGACCTGGACCGGGTCGTCTGAATAGACCTTCTCGCGGTTGACGTCCCCTTCGGTCAGCCTCACCGCCCGCCCCCCGCGCACGTCGATCGCGGGGATGACGTTCATCGGGGTCCTCGCAAAATCCCGGATTTGGTGGGGTGGATCACCGGTAGTTGGTGAACTGGAGAGGGACCGGGATGTCCTCCGCCTCGCGGAGCGCCTTGATCACCGCCTGCAGCGTGTCCTTTTCCTTGCTGACAACGCGGAGCTGGTCGCCCTGGATCCGCACTTGGAGCTTGGGACTCACGTTGCGAATGCGCTTCTGGAGGTCGCGCGCGAGCTCGTCGCTGATGCCGGCGTTGAGCTTGACCTCGATCTGGCCCCGTCCCCGGCCGACGGTCTTGGGCGCCTCGGGCTTGAAAAGCTTCCCGGACAGGCCGCGCCGGGCGGCTTTTTCGATGAGGACCTGGTAAGCCGCCTTGGCCCGGTCCTCGGTCGAAGCCTCCAGCACGATCAGGTCGCCCTTGTGCTCGATCTGGGGGTCCGTTCCCTTGAAATCGAAGCGGGTGCCCACCTCGCGACGGGCCTGGTCGAGCGCGTTCGTCAGCTCGGCCCGGTCGTACTCAGAAACGACGTCGAAGGAGAACTCGGCCATGTCACTAGTGGCCGGTGGCGCTCTTCAGGCCGGCCACGACGGCCGCCACCGCCAGGATCACCACCACCAGCGAGGAGCCGCCGAGGATCAATGCGATGCCCCAGGTGCCCTCTGGGACCGGCTCCAGGGGAGGCTTGTACCCGGCCATCTCGACCGCCGGGTAGTCGAGGTCGTCGAGGCCCACACGCTCGGCGCGAGTTTCCAGCTCTTGCAGGATCTCGCGGCCGCCTGGCGGGAGCGTTTGCCCCTCCAGGTTGGCGAGTGCCGAACGCAGGTTGTCGCGCGTCTTGCCGAGCTCGATCATGACCAGATCGAGCGTTTTCGAAGCGGCGGTGGTCTGGTGCTCGCGCCGCAGCTCCGCGATGATGTCGTACAGGGTCATCGACGGTCACAAGATTACAATCAGGGCCGCATGAGCATCGAGACCCAGCGGGGTGCGAAGCCGGCCACGAACGCTGAGCACCCGAATAGCTGGGTTTACCTGAATGGCGAATACCGCCGTTACCAGGACGCCAGGATCGGCCTCATGACCCACGCGCTCCACTACGGAACCGGCTGCTTCGAAGGCATCCGGGCTTACTGGAACGCCGGCAAGTCGCAGCTCTTCCTGCTCCAGGGAGGGCCGCACTACGAGCGGCTGCGTCGCTCCGGGAACATCATGCGCATGACCCTGCCGCACACGACCGAGGAGCTGCTCAACATCACGATGGAGCTACTTCGCCGCAACGAGTATCGAGGCGACGTCTACATCCGCCCGCTCCTCTTCAAGTCGGCCGAGATCATCGGCGTCCGTCTCCACGGAGTGCCCGAAAGCTTCGCGATCTACACGGCGCCCTTCGGCAATTACGTGGACGTGGACAACGGGATCCGCTGCATGGTCAGCAGCTGGCGCCGCGTTTCCGACCAGTCGTTGCCAGCGCGCGCCAAGGTCACCGGGGCTTACGCCAACTCGGCGCTGGCCAAGAGCGAAGCGGAGGAGGGTGGTTTCGACGAGGCGATCGTGTTGACGGTCGATGGGCATGTCTCCGAAGGCAGCGCCGAGAACCTCTTTCTCTACAAAGAAGGCGAATTCGTGACGCCACCAGTCACCGACGACATCCTGGAGGGCATCACCCGCAAGCTCATCATCAAGCTGATCGAGGACGAGCTCGGCAAGCGGGTCGTCGAGCGCTCGATCGACCGGACCGAGCTCTACACCTGCGATGAGCTCTTCCTCTGCGGGACCGGCGCTCAGATCTCACCGGTGATCGAGGTGGACCGCCGGCGGGTCGCTGACGGCAAGATCGGCGAGTTCACGGGCGAGCTGCAGGAGATCTATTTCGGGGCCTGCCGGGGAGACAATCCCAAGTATTCCAACTGGAGCCTCCCCGTCTACTAAGCCGTCCCTCAGGTCGGCTACTGTTGGTAAGTCGGCTATCCTGCGCGTCGTCGCAGCCCCGAACCCTTTCAAAGGAACCCTTGGTGCCCCAGAAGCAGCCGCCGCCATCGCCCGCGGGATCCGGCGCGTCCGACCGGAGGCGCACGTGATCGAAGTTCCCGTCGCGGACGGCGGCGAGGGAACCGTGGACGCCCTGGTCGCGGCCCATCACGGCGAGCGGGTCGAGATCACCGTGAATGGCCCGCTCGGTGATCCCGTGACAGCTGTTTACGGCCTCATCGAGGGCGGGCGGACCGCGGTCGCCGAGCTGGCCTCCGCCAGCGGCCTGCCGCTGCTGCCGAAAGAACGGCAAGATCCGCGCGTTACTGGTACGTACGGCTTCGGGCAGGTGCTCGAGGCAGCCAGGAGGAGAGGAATCAGGACACTCGTCGCCGGGATCGGCGGCTCCGCCACGAACGATGGCGGCGCAGGGATGGGCCAGGCCCTGGGGTTCAGGCTGCTGGACGCACGCGGCGACGACCTGCCGCCGGGCGGCGCGGCCCTGGCGCGGCTCGCTCGCATCGACGCCTCCGGCGTGGACCCCGGCTGGCGAAAGGTCCGCGTGCGGGTCGCCTGCGACGTGACCAACCCGCTCTGCGGCCTGGAAGGGGCTACCGCCGTCTATGGTCCGCAGAAAGGCGCCACCCCGGAGATGATCGACGAGCTCGACCGCGCGCTCGCCCACTTCGCCGACGTGGTGGCTCGTGATCTCGGCAAGGACGTCCGCGACGTGCCCGGCGCCGGTGCGGCCGGCGGGACCGGCGCGGGCCTGCTTGCCTTCCTCGATGCTGAGCTGGTCCGCGGCGCTCCCCTCATCGTCGAGGCGTCCGGCCTGGACCGCGCCTTGCTCGGTGCGCGCCTCGTCGTCACCGGCGAGGGCCGCGTCGATCGCCAGACCGCCTACGGCAAGGGACCCTCGGAGGTGATGAGACTAGCGGGGGCGGCCGGGGTGCCGGTCGTGCTGATCGCCGGCAGCCTCGGCGAGGGCTGGGAGACGCTGGGTGCGCCGGTCGTGCCGCTGGAAGGCGACCCGGATGAGCTCATCGCCAGGCCGGCCGAGCATCTGGAGCGCGCGGCCTCCCGAGTCGCCCAGGAGATGCTCCCGTGAGCCAGGCTCTGGAGCGTACCGACGCCCAGCTAGTGGCCGCGTTCAGAGCCGGCGAGGTTAGCGCTTTCGAAGAGCTCCACCGCCGCTACGTGGCCACGATCTACCGCCTCGTCCACCGGACGCTCGGCGACCAGCTGCTGGCGGAGGACATCGCCCAGGAGACGTTCATCCGGTCGCTGCGAACGATGGACCGCGTCGACGAGTCGTTCAACTTCGGCGGCTGGATCCACACTGTCGCCCAGAACCTCTGCCGCGACGAGCTCCGGCGCCGCCGCCGCGACCTCCGCGCCGAGGACCGCCCGAACGACGAACGAGAGCTGCTCTACGACCTGCCCGCGCCGCCCCGCTTCGACCCCGTGGTCAGCTTTGAGCAGCGGGAGCTGCGGCGACAAGTGTTCCAGGTCGCCCAGCGCCTTCCCGAGAAGTACCGTCTGGTGCTCACACTGCGCGAGCTCCAGGGTTTCAGCTACCGCCGCATCGCCAAGGCCATGGGGATCAGCGAAAGCGCCGTCGAGACGCTGGTCTACCGGGCCCGGCTGCGCTTCAAGGAGGAGTTCGTCGCCGAGCAGGGCGGCCTGGAGATGGAGTGCGCCGAGGTTCAGCCTCTCCTGAAGCCCTTCCTGGCCGGTAAGCTGCGTCGTGGGCAGGAGGAGGCGGTCCGCCGCCACCTCGCCGGCTGCGTCAAATGCTCGCGCAAGATCCTGCCTCGCAGGAGAAGCCGCCGGCGTCCGTTAGCATCGGAAGGGGGAGCGTCATGATCGAGCTATGAGCAAGGTGAAAGTCCGGTTCTTCGACGACGAGGTGCTCGAGGGCGAGGCGCGGGACCTGGACCTCGACGAACCCGACTTTATTCTCGAGATCCAGGACGCGAGCGGGCTGGAAAACAGCGAGCTGGCGTGGATCCCGTTGACCGCCGTCAAGTTTGTCGAGCTCCCTGAGAGTGAGCCGGGGTCCCACTCCAAAAAGGTGGCCATCCGGTTCCTCGACGGCGAGGTCCTGCGTGGCTGGGTCGGCGGCGAAGTGGTCCGCCACCGCTACGGCGTGGCGCTTCACCTCCATCCGGAGAAGCCCAACGGCAACGGCAATGGCAATGGCAACGGCAGCGGCAACGCTAAGGGCACCAACGGGGCCTCGGGCGCTCTCCGTCTTGCGATCCCCTTCTCAGCGATCAAAGCGCTCTTCTATGTCCGCGAGTTCGACGGCCGGGTCGAAGAAGACAAGGGCGTGCCATCCGAGGCCTACCTGGCTCGCCGCACGATGGCGCCGCTCCTGGACGTGCTCGAGGAGATGGACATGCTGAGCCGGCTGCACCGGGGCGGCCTTCTGACTGACGCCGAGTACCAGTCCAAGCGCGCACAGCTGCTCGAAGTTCTCTAACCGCGCGATAGCTTGCGCGGTCAGGCGCCCGAGGCGGCGGCGCTGACCTCGTTGAAGGACTGGTAATACTCGACCCGCTGGGAAGCCAGAACGGCAACGTCGGAGTTCACGACGACCGGTCCCCCGAAGCCGGTGGCGCAGGTGAAATAGGCCCCCGCACCGGGCGCGACCGCTGCGGTTTGCGGTGAGCAGCCGGGGATGGCGATCGTGAGGTTTGCGGTGGTGCCCTGCGGATTGACAACGTGGACGTTGTCGGCGACGAAGCCCGGGCCGCTGGTCCGGTCGAACCAGGTCAGGAAAAGCGTGCTGGCTGCAGCGCTCGCCGGGACCGCAGCGATCTCGTTGAATGTCTGGTAATACTCGACGCGCTGGGAGGCCAGCACCGGCTGGTCGGCCGACACTTTGACCGGTCCGCCGAATCCGTTTGCGCAGCTGAAGTAGCTCTGTCCACCCGCCGCGATCGCGGCCGTCTGGGGGCCGCAGCCGGGAATGCTGACGGTCGCCTGAGCCGCGGAAGAGCCCGGATTGACCACGTGGATGTTGTCGGCGACGAAGCCCGGGCTCGAGGTGCGGTCGTACCAGCTGAAGTAGGCGAGCGTGCTTGCCGCTGCGGCCGGCAGCGCGCGCGTCTCGTTGAACGATTGGTGGTACTCAACGCGCTGGGAGGCGATCACCGGATTGCCGGTGGCGCGGACGGTCACCGGGCCGCCGAATCCGGTCGGGCAGGAGAAGTACTGTTCGGACCCGGCGACGAGAGATCCGCTGAGGCTGCAGCCCGGAAAGCCCGGGATCGTGACGGTCACGCTCGTGTTGCTCGGACCGGGATTGATGACGTGGATGTTGTCGGCGACGAAGCCCGGATCGCTGAAGTGGTCATACCACGGGAAGTAGAGGGTGTTGCCGGCCAAGCCCACAGAGCTGGCCGGGGTCTCGTTGAACGACTGGTAATAGAGGACACGCTGGGAGGCGATCACAGCCGGCCCGGAGGCGACAGTCACGTCGACCGGCCCGCCGATCAATCCCTGGCCAAGGCCGATGTGGGTTTCCTGTCGCGGAGAGAGGGAGAACCGATAGAGAGAGCCTCCCAGACGAACGCATCCGGAGCTTGCCGTCGACCCGGGATTCACGAGATGGACGTTGTCGACAAGCATGCCCGCGCTGGCCGTGTCGTACCAGCTGAAATTCGAGCTCTGGACTGACTGAGCGGCAGTTATCGCGTCGCTCGGCGCGGAGGCGACGCCATTGCCGTACTGGTTGACTCCCTGCACGGTGAGCGAGTAGCTCGCGCCGGGCGTGAGGCCGCCGATCGTGGCGAAGGTCGTCGAGCCGGGCACCGACACGCTCGCGCCGCCAGGGGACGCCGTAACTGTGTAGCTGGAGACGCCGGCCGAGCTCGGACTCGGTGACCAGCTGATCGAGGCGGAGCTGGCCCCGGCGCAGACGACCAAGGAAGCCGGAGCGCCCGGTATCAGGCTGAAATGCGTGGCCAGAGTGCTCCAGAGCTCGGAGGCCGCGCCCCCATAGTCGAGCGTGAAAAGCCCGACGCCGCGCAGGTTGTCACGGTTCACGAGGTCGTACTTGGCACCGAGCGAGCCGGTGTCGTCCCAGTACATCTGCTCGAGGCAGGCGGGATGCCCGGAGTTCCAGGTCGACCAGGGACTCACGCCGTCGTAGCCGTCCCGATGGGAGGCGAAGTTGGTGTTGTCAGGATCGGTCGCCATGGAGATGCCGCCGCGGTAGGTCAGGGTCCAGAGGCCGCCCGATGGGTACTGGTTGGGAGCCGTCGAATTGACGCAAGCACCACGGTTGTAATAAGGCAGCCCGAGGATGACCTTGCTCGAGGGGACAGCGGTTGAGTACTCGCCGGCGGTGCGCGTGTCGTTGTAGGTGTACGCGGAGAGAGGCGAGACCGGGTTCAAGCAGTAGCGGCTGCAGTACGTCGGCGGCCCCGAGTAGTTGGACCAGTCGCTGTCATAAGCCATCACGAAGAAGGAATCGACCGACTTCGCGAGCTCGACGACGTCGAAAAAGTTGTACGGATCGGCCGCGGACGCCGCGTAGCTGTCGATTGAGAGATAGGACGATGCCGGCATCGCCGCGCGCAGGCTCTGCGCGAACGACGTGAGACCGTGGCGCGCCCAGCTCGGGTCGGAGGTTCCGCAGCTGCCGTTCAGTCCCTCGTAGTCGATGTTGATGCCGTCGAGCCCGTGCGCGTTCATCTGCTGGACCGACTGCGAGATCGTCGAACTCGTGTGGTTCAAGCCGGTGCACATCTGAGGCGTACCCGCGCTGAAATCGAAGAGCTGGATCGTCATCACCACTCGGGTTCCGTGCCCGTGGGCGGCTGACACGAAGGAGGACATGGTTCCCGAGTTGAGTACAGCCCAGCCGGTGTCAGACGTGACCAGGTTGCCATCGCCGCTGTTGACGTGAACTCCGAAGTAGGCGACTGTCGAAAGCAGGTCGAGGTTCCAAGTCGTGTAGCCGACCGCCGAGCTTCCCAGGTTGCCCGCGTTGACGAAGCCGAACACCTCGCGCTTGGGACCTCCCGCGGACGGGCTGACCGCGTTCGGCCTGGCCGCCAGCGGAGCCGGCTTGGTAAACGCAGATCCGGACGCTGCCGGCGGTGGCTGCGCCGAGTCCGCCGCCGCCTGCTGATTGATCCATGGGTGGACCAGGTCGTGGGGAGGCAGAGTCGACGTCGCGGCCGCGGTTGGCGTGATGGTGACGAATCCGGTCACCACGGCGGCGGCGACAGCAGCAGCTAGATGGCGGGGAGCATGCAAGGGCATTGCAGGGAAGTGACGGTGGCGGAACTCTAGCCTTGCCCGACTGGGCTAGTCAAGTTGATGGGCACCGTTTCGCCCACCAAAACTCAAGCCGCCAGCCACCAATCCGCTGCGTTCCAGGCGTCGGTGGAGTGGGTCGGATCCGGCGCGAAGTTGTGCAGCTTGAAGGGCCGCTGGATCACTCGTGGCCACTGCAGAAGCGGGATCGTGCAGTGCTCCGCCAGCCATTCGCGCTGCGCCGCCAGGTAGGCCGTCCGCCGCTTCGCGAAGTCGAGCGTCGCCGCCCCGGCCCGGAAGTCCGCATCCAGCTGGGCCGACCCGCAACGGTTCCAGTTCTGGCCGTCGGGAGTGGCGGCGCTCGGCACCTGGTCGCTCTGCGCGAAGGGCGCCCAGGCGGCCGGATCGGCCTCCCAGGTGTTCGAATACAGGCTCATGTCAAAGGCGCCAGTCGCGTTGGCGCCGTGCCCCAGAAAGGGAGCCAGGAACAGGCTCCGGTTGAGGCAGGTGGGCCGGACCGACGCCCCGAGCTCCTGCCAGCGCGCCTGGAGCAGCTCCTGCTCCTTCTGGTGCACCGCGTTCCCACAGGGGACCAGCAGGCTGAAGTCGAGACGTCGCCCGGCCTTGCTGCGGATGCCGTCGACGCCCGCCTTCCAGCCGTCGTCCTCCAGCGTCTGCCGCGCCGCCCCGAGATCGGAGCCCGGGGCGGCGAGGGTACGGTCCGTATAGGCGACAAGGCTCGTCGGGTAGATGCCTGGCGGCGCCTCGGCGACGCCACTGAAAGCCGCCTTGTCGAGCGCCTGGCGGTCGGCGCCCAGGCTGAGCGCGTCCAGCACCCTGGCATCGCCCACCCACGGCGGTGCCCGACCGGTCTGAGCGTTGGTGGCGTGATTGGGGTTCAAGAACTCGGTCTGGAGACTGGGAGCGATGATCGTCGTGGAGTCGGTCAGCTTCTGGAGCACAGGGATGTCGTCCGATGCCAGGTGGAAGCCGACGTCCGCTTCACCCGACGTGAGCCCCGCCAGCAGCTCCGGCTTGCCGCCGTAGGTGCGGTAGACGAGCTGGTCCAGGTAAGCGCCATGGTCGCGGCCGGCCGCGTAGCGCGGGTTGGCGACCAGCGTCAGCAGCTGATCCTTCACGGTGTTCTTGAAGGCGAAGGGACCGGACACCACGTCGGGCGCGTGGAAGTAGGTATCGGAGCCCCAGGACGAGAGCGGCACCGCGCTCAGCCGGTGTCGAGGCAGGAGCCTGGCGCGCGGGCCCAGCAGCAGGTACGCCGGGTAGAGGCCGCTCGCGGTCGCGACTGGCAGACCGCAGGCGCCGGCGCCCCGCGGCCCGAACCGCCAGACCACTTCGGTGTCGGACCGCCTTTCCATCCCGACGATGTGGTCCCAGCCGGCCGTTGAAACGGGCAGGTCGCCTGCGCAGATCGACTGCCAGGTGAAGATGACGTCGTCGACGGTCAAAGGCTGGCCGTCGCTCCATTCCAGCCCCGGCTTCAGGTGCAGGTCGATGCTCATCGTGGTCCCATCCGCGCCGGCCTTGACGTCGCCGTTCTCCCGGCTGGGCACGCGGGCGACCAGGTCCGGGTAGGGCGTCAGTTTGGGATCGAGGTTCCAGAGCGGCGCGAACAGCAGCGCCGCGACGCGGAGGTCGTTTTCGGTGGGAGCTGTAAGTGGATTCAGGGTGTCCGGCACCTCCCAGTCCGCCAGCACCAAAGTGCCGCCTTTGTGCGCCGCGGCGTCTGGGTGATAGGTGGAGGCCGGAGGCGTGGCCTGCGGCGGCCCGGCGCTGGGCTGACAGGCGATGAGCAGCGCCGCCAACGCCACCATGGAAGCCCGGCGCATGCGCGTACAGGCTACGCAAACTCCCGAGGGTAGAATTCAGAGGCGTCATGGCGGAACGGAACGGCGGCGGCGCCCAGAAGGGCACTTTCAAGGTCAAGGCCGGCCTGGCCGAGATGCTGAAAGGCGGCGTCATCATGGACGTCGTCACGCCCGAGCACGCCCGGCTCGCGCAGGACGCCGGCGCCTGCGCGGTGATGGCGCTGGAGCGGGTGCCGGCCGACATCCGCAAGGAGGGCGGCGTCGCCCGGATGAGCGACCCGGGCCTGATCAAGTCGATCGAGGCCGCGGTCACCATCCCGGTCATGGCCAAGTGCCGGATCGGCCACTTCGTCGAGGCCAGAGTGCTGGAGGCGCTCGGTGTCGACTACATCGACGAGTCCGAGGTCCTGACGCCCGCCGACGAGGAGAACCACATCGACAAGTGGCCGTTCACGGTCCCCTTCGTCTGTGGCTGCCGGGACCTGGGCGAAGCGCTCCGGCGCATCGCCGAGGGCGCCGCCATGATCCGGACCAAGGGCGAGGCCGGGACCGGCAACGTGGTCGAGGCGGTGCGTCACGCGCGCGCCGTCAACGCCGGCATCCGCAAGCTCCAGGGCCTGAACCGCGCCGAGCTGGTGCAGGAGGCCAAGCGCATCGGAGCGCCGGTCGAGCTGCTCGAGGAATGCCAGAGACTGTGCCGTCTACCGGTCGTCAACTTCGCCGCCGGCGGCATCGCGACCCCGGCCGACGCGGCGCTGATGATGCAGCTGGGAGTCGACGGCGTCTTCGTGGGGTCGGGGATCTTCAAGTCGGAGGACCCCCTCCGGCGAGCCAAGGCGATCGTCGCGGCGACCACCTACCACGACCGGCCCGACATCATCGCCGAGGCCAGCGAGGGTCTCGGCGAGGCGATGCGTGGGCTCGAGATCCCGGCCCTCTCGGAAGACCAACTTCTCGCCCAAAGAGGCTGGTAGCCAGCAACGGCCGCAAGCCGCTCATAGGGGTCATCGCGCTTGGCGCCTCCGGCGAGCCCTCGACCGCCATTCACCAGGGGTCGCTGACATTGGGTACGCCGCTCGTGTGGAGTGGCCCGGCAAAGCCGTGCCACATCGGCCCGCCTCCGGCTTCGATCCGAAATCAGCGATTTCGGATCGGGAAAGAGGTAGAGCTGCTTCTCAAATGAGTGCGTCGAACGGAACCAGGCCGCTCATAGGGGTCCTGGCGCTCCAGGGCGCTTTTGCGGAGCACGAGCGTGCGCTGGAGGCGGCCGGCGCTCGCACCCGCTTGGTACGCCTGAGGGAGGACCTGGATGAGCTCGACGGCCTCGTCATCCCGGGTGGCGAGAGCACCACGATGACGATGCTGATGCAGCGGATGGGCCTTTATGACTCCGTTCGCGAGGCGGTTCGGGGCGGCCTGCCCACTCTCGGCACCTGCGCCGGGATGATCATCCTGGCCGAGCGGATCACCGACGGCCTGCCGGACCAGCCCGGATTCGGCATCCTCGACATCGCCGTCCGCCGCAACGGCTACGGCCGCCAGGTCGACAGCTTCGAGGCGGATCTCGACCTGACCGGTGACGAGAGGCCGTTCCCGGGAGTGTTCATCCGGGCGCCGATCGTCGAGGACACCGGCTCGACCGAGGTCATCGTCAGACGCGACGGCGAGCCGGTCGGGGTCCGCCAGGGCTCTGTCATGGCGCTCGCCTTCCACCCGGAGCTGAGCGGCGACCTCCGCCTCCACGAAGAGTTCGTGCGCCTGGTGAGGAAGGGAAACAACTGATGGGCGGCGTCCGGGCGGCCAGCGTCCGCGACCTGGCTCGTATCGAAGAGATCCAGCGCGAGGGCGGCGGCGAGCTTTCGGAGACTGCCGCCCGGGGCCCCGTCCGCCTCTGGTCTCTGCTTAGCCAGACCATCTCCTCGATCCTGCCTGCCATGTACAACGACACGCTTCTCTACGTGGCCGAAGAGCAGGGTGAGGTGATCGGGTTCATCCAGGCCGCCAACCGGCCGGCCGGGGTCGGCCTGGCGGGCGCGACTACGCTCCAGGTGCTGAACCTGTGCGTCGATCCTCGGTACGCGACCGAAGAGGTCGGCCTCGCCCTCATCGAGCACCTCTCCAATCAGGCGCTCCAGCGCGGCGTGCACAGGCTTTTCGTGCGCCTGCCCTTGGAGGATCGCCTGACCCGCGTCTTCAGGATGCAGGGCTTCCGCCAGTACGCGATCGAGTACGTCCTCTACAACGAGTCGGCGACAGCCACCAAGGCGCCCGAGCCGGTCGGGCTACGCCCCGAAAAGCGCGGCGACTTCGCGCGGCTCTACCAGCTGTATCGCAAGGTCACACCGCCGGGCGTGGCGCAGGTCGAGGCGCCTACCTCCAGGGAGTGGAAGGCATTGCGGGCCGAGTGGTTCAGCCACGGCACCGTTCGTGGCCAGACCGACCAGCAGTTCGTGGTGGACCGCGTCGAGCTGGTGGGCTGGATGCGGGTCCAGCGGAGCTCCTCGACCAGGCCCCACTCGCTGTCCTTCATGGCCCTGCCGGAGGAGCCCCTGCCGCACGAGATGGTCGACTACTCGCTTTCCCTGCTTGGCAGCCGGCCGGGGACGGTCTGGTCAAGCCTCCGTCACTATGATTCCCACATGATCGAGGCCCTTCGAGCGCGGGGTTTCAGCACTCTCGTCACGCAGTCGCTGATGATGCGAGAGCTGGCTTTGCGCGCTCCCGTCAAGGAGAAGGCGAAGGGCCTGGTCCCCTCTTTCGGTTGATGGAGGAAGCCCTGGACCGGCAGCCGGCTGGCTGGGATCCCGAGATCGAACTGCTCGCCCAAACGCTGCCGCCCCACCTCTACCAGGCCGTCCACGAGCGCATCGATCCCGACCAGCTGCTGGAGATCGTGCTCGATCTCGGCCGGGAGTCGGAGGCGCGCGTGCCTGGCCGCGAGGTGCTCTTGAGCGACCAGTCGGTGACAGCCTCCGACCTCGACTACGTGGCCAACCGAGTGGGGCAGTTTGGTGACGACAACCGGGCCGGCATCGAGCGCACGCTTCATCGCGTCTCCGCCATCCGAAACCGGACCGGCCGGATCGTCGGCCTGACCTGCCGGGTAGGCCGTGCCGTGGGCGGGACGGCCGACATCATCAGGGACATAGCGCTCGCGGGCCAGAGCATCCTGCTGCTGGGCCGGCCGGGGATCGGCAAGACCACGATCCTGCGCGAGTGCGCGCGGCTGCTAGCCGACGAGCAGCGCAAGCGCGTCGTCATCGTCGATACCTCGAACGAGATCGGCGGCGACGGCGACATCCCGCACCCTGGCATCGGCCGCGCCCGCCGGATGCAGGTCCGCACGCCGCTCCTCCAGCACTCGGTGATGATCGAAGCTGTCGAGAACCACATGCCGGAGGTGATCGTCATCGACGAGATCGGCACCGAGCTCGAGGCCGTGGCCGCCCGCACCATCGCCGAGCGCGGCGTGCAGCTGATCGCGACAGCGCACGGCCAGACGCTCGAGAACCTGATGGTGAACCCGACCCTGAACGACCTTCTCGGTGGCATCCAGAGCGTGACCCTGTCCGACGAGGAGGCGCGCCGGCGGGGCACTCAGAAATCGGTGCTCGAGCGCAAGGCGCCGCCCACCTTCGACGTCCTGGTCGAGATCCAGGACCGGGACCGGGTGGCCATCCACCTGCCGCTCGCCGACGTTGTCGACGCGGCGCTGCGTGGCGATGTGCCGACGCCCCGGATCCGGCTACGCACGCGGGAGGGGCGCGTGCTCTCCAACGTGGAGGAGGACCGCCAGGACGCGCCGCCGGCCGGGCTCCGGGCGGCCGGGGCGCCGTCGGGCAAGCGGCCCCGCGCGATCTTTGCCTACGGGGTCAGCCGCCAGTACATCGAGCAGTCTGTGCGCGACCTCGCCATCCCCGTCCGCGTCCTCGGCAACCCGGACGGTGCGGACCTGGTGCTGACGCTGAAGAACTACTACCGGCGCCGGCCGGACAGCATCCGCCACGCGGAGACCTCCGGCGTGCCCATCGCGATCTTGAAAAGCAACACCGTCTCCCAGGTCAGAGAGGCACTGGCCCAGCTCTATGCCGGCGAGGGCGCTGACGACGCGACCGCGCAGGCGCTCGACGAGGCTCAGGCCGCCGTGCGGAGGGTCAAGTCGACGCTCCAGCCGGCCGAGATCTCGCCCCAGAACGCCTACGTGCGCCGGCTCCAGCACAAGCTGGTCGACGAGCAGGGCGGCGTCGAGGCCAAGAGCACGGGGAAGGAGCCGCAGCGGCGGCTGCGCATCTACATGCCCGGCACGGAGTGAGTCGCCTGCGATCTCGCGGGACCTTCATCACCTTCGAGGGGCCGGACGGCGCCGGCAAGTCGACGCAGGTGAAGATGCTCGCCGAGGCGCTGGCGGAGCAAAGACCGCTGGTGCTCCGCGAACCGGGCGGCACCGAGCTCGGTGAGCGGATCCGCGAGATTCTTCTCCATCAGCCCGAAGGCATGAGCGCAGAGGCGGAGATGCACCTTTTCATGGCGGCCCGCGCCGAGCTCTTGCGGACGCGGATCGAGCCGGCGCTGGCCGCGGGCCGGATCGTGATCGACGACCGCTACCAGGACTCCACGCTCGCCTATCAGGGCGGCGGCCGGGGCGCGCCGGTGGAATGGCCGCCGACCTTCCCCAAGCCCGACCTGACCGTGCTGCTCGTCCTCCCGCCGGATGTCGGCCTGGACCGGATCCGGTCGGGAGGCAAAGGTCTGGATCGTCTCGACGCCGAACCGCTCGACTTTCATCGTGCGGTGGCGGCGGCGTACGATCGGTTGGCGGCGGCCGAGCCGGACCGGTTCCTTCGTCTGGATGCGCGAGGAGCACCGGAGGAAATTCACGCGCAGGTGCTCGGTAGGGTCAGGAGCCTCCTGGCTCAAAGCGAGGTGCGGGCATAAAGCTGATCATCGCGGTCGTCCAGGGCGAAGACTCCCAGCAGACCATCCAGGCGCTTTCCAACGCCGGCTACAGCGTGACCAAGCTGGCTTCCTCGGGGGGCTTCCTGCAGCAGGGGAACGCGACTCTGATGATCGGCGTCGAAGACGATCGGGTGGAGGCGGCGGTCACGATCATCCGCGAGAACTCACGCGAACGCAGCCGCTTCATGACCCCGTTGCCGCCGCTGGTCGAGCCGGGCGAGCTGTTCATGCCCTACCCGGTCGAGGTCCAGGTGGGCGGCGCCACGATCTTCGTGGTCAAAGTGGAGAGCTTCGAGAAGCTTTAGCACGGCTGCGGCCCTGGGCGGGTGTTTTCTACCGCCCGGGCGTTGACCAGGTCGGCGATGCTGCAAACTCTCGTGGCCTTGGTCACCCGGAAGCTCGTGGTCATCACGATCCTCTTGCTGGTCGTCGCGGTCATCCCAGTAACCGCTCAGCCGGTCACGTCCGGCGATGAGAAGATCGCGGCCAGGCAGGTCGCCGGCCAGAAGCAAGCATTCAGCTCGGACGGCGATGCGCTGATCTCTCGCCTCCAGCATGCGGAGTCCACCTGCGACCTGACTCTCGTCGCGCTCGTGAAGGCTGCGGGACTGTCCGCGGACGACATGGGGCCGATCCTCGACACGGCCCGTGCCAAGCTCGACGCCGGAGTGGCGCCGCTCGTGGCCAGGGTCCAAACGGACGAAGCTGAAATCACGAACGCAAGGGTCTTCACGAAGCAGGAGTTGGCGGATCAGCGGGGAGACCTGGCCTTGATCCAGGCCACAGCGCTGAGCAATGCCGAATCCACCGGCACCGTCGCTGTCCTCTGTCAGGAGATCAGGGTCGAGGTCGAACAAGGCGTCGCAGCCGCCCAGCGGCGGTTGCCCGGCGGAGGTGCAGGCGGCGACGGCGACTAGCCGGGCGAGCCTCGTGCGAATGATGCAGACCCGGGACGCCAGGGCGACGTGATCTTTGTCCAGGGCCTCCGGAAGCGTTTTGGTGCCGTCCAGGCGGTTGACGGCGTCGATCTCAAGGTGGAGGGAGGCGAGATCCTGCTTCTGCTCGGCCAAAACGGCGCCGGCAAGTCGACCACGCTGCGCTGCCTGGGCGGCATCCTACGGCCGGACTCGGGCGAGATCCGCTTCGACGACCTCCGAGTCCCGGAGGACATCGACCGCGTCCGGCGCTCGCTGGGCGTCGTGCCCGACCAGGCTCGCCTCTACGGCCGCAACACCGCGTTCGAGTACCTAGACCACTTCGGCCGCCTCTACGGAATGCCCGAGGCCGCGCGGCGCCGCCGCATTCGCGAGCTCCTCGAACGGTTCGAGCTCGAGGAGGCAGCGGGCCGCGTCCTCTACACCTATTCACGCGGAATGGCCCAGAAGGTGGCGCTGATCCGCGCCACGCTGCACGAGCCAACCTGGCTCTTCTGCGACGAGCCCACGGTCGGGCTCGATCCCGTGGCGGCCGCCGACATGCGCCGCTACCTGCAGGAGCAGCGCGACCGGGGCGCGGCGGTCATCGTGACGACGCATCAGCTCGCCGAAGCCGAGCTGCTGGCGGATCGCATCGCCATCATGCGCGGGGGCCACGTGGTGGCCGCGGGCAGCCTGCCGGAGCTGCGCCGCTGGGCCGGCGCCGAGCGCCGGTTCACCGCTCGCCTGGCCGGTGGCCGCACCGTCTCTTATACGGCCGGCTGGCAGGTGGCTGACGAGGAGCTGGCCCGGCGGGCCGCCGAGCTCCAGGACCGCCTGGCTGCGGAGGGCACGCCGTACCTGGAGCTGCGTGAGGAGGCGCAGGGCCTGGAAGCCGTCTACCTGAAGGCCATGGAGGAGCCCGCGCCGCCGGCGTCGGAGCCGTCTGCTCCGGCTCCGATACCCGGCGTCCGGCCGCGCCGGATGTTCGCCTCCCTGGCGGGCCAGGGCCGACGGCTGCGCGAGTTCCTGCCCTTCTACGTTGCCTCCTGGTGGCGTCGCGGTGACCTCTCCTGGGTCATGTACCTGAACGCCTTCGTCCTGCTCCTGGTCGCGGTGGTCGCGCTCTTCGGCAGCATCCCCGCCGTGGTCGGTGCATTCGCCGGCCGGGCCGCTGGGTCTGGCGTGTCGGTGGCGGGACTGCTGCTGCCCCTCTTCTTCATGTCCTTCGCGCTCCTGGAGTCGATCAAGAGCTCCATCGGCATCTGGTGGGAGAAAGCGCAGCAATCCCTGGAAGTCCTTCTCTACACGCCCCTCGACGACCCGTCGCTGGTCTGGCTCGAGGTCTTGCCCGGACTCGTGGTCAGCACCGTCTACGTGACCGCCTGGATGGCGGCCGGGATGGGCCTGATGGCCCTCTTCGGACGGCCGGCGCCGTGGGACCTGCTGGCGATCTTCACCCTGGTCGCGGCCGCGACCGCGTACTGGGCCGCGATGGGCCGGATGCTCGGGTTCATGCTCTTCCCCCGCGAGGGGGCGGCGGGCGGCGCCTGGTCTTTCCTGCTCTCGCCGATCTCGGCCGCGGTGGCGGACATCCCGCTCGCACTCTTCGTGTTCCGTTCTCCGCTGGCCCCGGCCTCGCTCGCTCTCCCCTTTGCCGCCTGCCTGGTCCTGACGGTCATCACGGGCGCCACCTTCGACCGCGAGCGGCTCCTGGAGAGCGGCGTCGGCCGGGAACGCCCACGACGCCGCTGGCTGCCCACCGCGGCTCTCCGCCGCCACGCCGCGGCTCTCGCTCTCGGGCTGGCCTTAGCCGCCGTCCCGGCCGGGACAGGCGCCGTGCTCGCCGCCGGCGCGCATGCGCATTCCTGGGCCGAGGTGGCGGCAGTGGCCCGTGGAGGCCAGCCTTCCGATCCCGCGGCGCCGGGCTCGCGGTCCTTCGTGCTCGAGGTGCCGAGCTCCACCGTGACTGTCGCCTCTTCGCTCCTGGCCGGCGTCGTGGCGACCTTCGGCCTGATGCTGCTGCTCTTGGCGGTGACTTTCGCCGCCTTCTTCCTGCTCGGAGTCCCCGAGCTCCTGTTGCTTCCGGTCGTGGCTGTCCTCTGGGGCGTGCAGGTGAGCTTTGGACCCACAGCACCGCTCCAGGACTGGCTCGGCCTCGGCGCCGGCCTTGCGCTGCTGGCGCTGACTGTCAACACGGCGGCCGGCATTCCTCTCTACACGGCGCTAGCGTTCGGCGCGGGCTCCCGCGTGGAGCGCCTGCGCGCTGCCTGGAGCGACTACTTCGCGCTTTACCGGGGTCTTGTCATTCCAGCCTGCGCGGGCTTCGGCCTGGTCGTGGCCGGGCTCCTTCTCTTCACCCGCTAAGCAGGCCGCTGAAAAAGAGGTTCCCCGGCCCTGCGGGCCGTGCGTCGGCGCTGAGTCGCCCTGACGGCCGATCCGTCAGTCGGCTCGTCCGCTCCTCAGTCAGGCAGCTTTGGCTGCGATCCTTCCGGTGCTCCGTCGCCTTCGCCGGCTCGGCTCGCCAGGATCCGCTCAGCCCTCGACGCCCTTTTTCAGCGCCCTGCTGGCCGCTCCGCCGCCAGCTTCACGACCGCGGCGACGAGCGTGGCGTTGCCCTCGGCTGTCCGTCCGTCCTCCAGCTCGCCCGTGTCTTCCAGTCCGATCCGGACGTCGCGTCCGAGGCCGAGGCCGTAGCGGATCACGGCCCAGGTGGCGGGGCCGAAACCGTGATAGAGGCGCCGCGCACCTGGCGCGCCGGTGTCAAGGACCGCGTCGATCGCCTGCGCGGACCGAACGGCTGCCGCGGCGTCTTCATCCGGCGTTTCGACGAGCAGCCTGGTCGCGCTCCCGGCGAGGTTGGACTGGACCAGCAGCTCGGCGTCGACCGCCGTCGCCAGGCCGGGCTCGTAGCCGATGCCGATCCGGGCCAGCAGGTGGCAGAGCTCGACAGCGCCGGCCTCCGAGAAGTTAACCGAAGCGAAGTCCGGCCGGCCCGCGGGCGGCAGCTCTCCCCAGGTCGCGACCAGGTAGGCGCGCCGGCCCGGGTCGGTCTCGATGGAGGCGGCGGTCGTCACGCCGACCGGCACGCCGGGGCACACCGCCCGGATCGCGGTCAGCGCGGCCGACTGGTCGTCGGCGGCCAGACTCTGGGCGCCCTGGCGATTCCGCGGATGCACGTGAAGCGCCTGTGCGCCCGCGTCCACTGCCGCCCGCGCCTCCGCGGCCAGCTGCTCGGGCGTGAGCGGGATGGCCGGGTGCTCGCGCCGGTCGCGGGCGCCGTTCAGGCACGCCTTGATGAGAGCTAGAGGTCGAGCGACTGCGCCACCAGCTCGCGGTGATAGGTGGCGTCTCCCAACGTCACCTCGGAGGCCTTGGCCCGCTTGAAGTAGAGGTGCATGTCGTGCTCCCAGGTGAAGCCGATACCGCCATGCACCTGGATGCCGTTGCCCGCGATGTTGCGGTAGGCGTCCGACGTGTAGGCCTTGGCTATCGAGGCGGCCACCGGCCGGTCGGGAGCGTCGGCGTCGACCGCCCACGCCGCGTAGTAGGTGACCGAGCGGGCGCTCTCCACCTCCAGCAGCATGTCGGCCAGCTTGTGCGACACAGCCTGGTAGATGCCGATCGGCTTGCCGAACTGTTGGCGGGTCTTGGCGTACTCGACCGAGGCCTCCATGACCTGCGCGGCGCCGCCCACCATCTCCGCACAGAGCCCGGCGGTCGCCGCGTCCAGCGCTCGCTTGAGCGGCGTCCAGCCTTTGTCCGGCTCGCCCATCAGCGCGTCAGCCGGCAGGGTCACGCCTTCGAACTTGACCTCGTACCAGCGGTGCGTCATGTCCATGGTGGAGAGCGGCTTCACGGTCATCCCGGCCGGCCGGCCCTTGACCAGGAAGAGGGTGATGCCATCCTCGCCCGCGCCCCGGGTGCGGGCGGCCACGACGAGGTAGTCGGCGACTCCCGCGCCGGGCACGAAGAGCTTGGTCCCGTCCAGCTTCCAGCCCTCGCCGGCACGCTGGGCGGCCAGTGCGACACCCTCCGCGTCCCAGCGGCCCGTGGGCTCGGTGAAGGCGACGGTGGCGCGGGCCTCGCCCCTCGCGATCAGGGGCAGGACCTCCTTTTTCTGGGCGTCGGTGCCCGCTTCGAGCAGGGCCGGGACGGCCATCGCCATGGTCTCGAAAAAGGGACCGGGAACCAGGTAGCGGCCCGTCTCCTCGAGCACCACCACCAGGTCCAGGAAGCTTCCGAAACCGCCGTAGTGCTCGGGTATGCCCAGCGCGGTCCAGCCCTGGGCCGCGACCTTCTTCCAGAGGTCGGGATCGTAGGCGTCCTCCGTCTCCATCACCTTGCGAACGAAAGAGCTCGGGCTCTCCTTGGCAAGGAAGTCGCGGGCGGTTCGCCGGAGCATCTCCTGCTCCTCCGAAAACGCGAAATCCATGCTGGACGGATTCTAGGGGTGCGACCGAAAAAGGATCCGCGCCTCGATTTCGAGGCGCCGCCGGCCATCTGGCGCCCTGGCGGCCGATCCGGGTGTCGGCTCACGTGTATGCCCGACTCCACGATGCTCGCTCACGAATCTACTGATTCGCTCGCTGCGCCTCCTCCTACGGCTCGGCTCGCCAGGATCGCCACCTGGCTCGGCCACCCTTTTCGGCCCCACCCCTAGGTTGGACGCGGGCAATGGCGTTGATGTGGCGCCCCGACCTCGAGACGAGGCGGTGGAAGCTAGCGGCTTCGGGGGAGGCCGAGCACCCGCTCGGCGATGATGTTCCGGAGCACCTCCGAGGTCCCGGCCTCGATCGTGTTCGCGCGCGAGCGCAGGAACGAGTACTGCCAGCTGCCTCCGTCGCGAACCTGCCCGAACGGCCCCATGAGGTCGATGGCCGTCTCTGTCATCCGCTGGTTGAGCTCGGACCACATCATCTTCATGAGCGAGCCCTCGGGCCCGGGGATGCCGTCCTTCATGATCTTGGTGATCGCCCGGTAGCCGTTCAGCTGGAGCGCCCGTGCCTCGATGTGGTGCTGGGCGATGCGCTGGCGCGCCAGGCGCTCGCCGCCGCGCCCGAGCTTCCGCGCGTGCTCGGCGACCTCCCCGATCGTGACCTGCGCCTGCGTGGCCAGGGCCATGCCCAGCGTGCCGCGCTCATGCAGCAGCGTGGTCATCGCCACCGCCCAACCCTCGCCCGCCTCGCCGAGGATCTGGGACTTGGGCACCTTGACGTCGGTGAAGAAGATCTCGTTGAACTCGGCGTCGCCGGTGATCTGGACCAGCGGCCGGACCTCGATGCCAGGGCTCTCCATGTCAACCAACAGGTAGGTGAGCCCTGCCCGCGGGTTGTCAGCCGGCTTCTCGCGAGCCAGCAGCAGGCACCACTTCGCAACGTGCGCGAGCGTGGTCCAGACCTTCTGGCCGTTGACGACGTAGTGATCGCCACGGTCTTCGGCTCGGGTCCGCAGGGCCGAGAGATCGCTGCCGGCGTTGGGCTCGGAGAAGCCCTGGCACCAGATCTCGTCGGCGCTCAAGAGCGGCTCCAGGTAGCGGCGCTTCTGCTCGTCGGTGCCATGCGTGATGACGACGGGCCCGCCCATGCCGAGCCCGATCACGTTGATGGGCTGGGGCGCACGGGCGGCGATGGTCTCCTGGTTGAAGATGAGCTGCTCCATCAGGGTGGCGCCGCGCCCCCCGTACTCCTTGGGCCAGCCGATCCCGACGTAGCCGGCCTCGTGCAGCTTCTTCTGCCAGGCCCGACGCTTGTCAATCCACTCTTTCAAGGGGGGAGGGCCCCCCTCCGCGCCAGCCGGGCGAAGCCCTTCCCCTGGCGCTCCCCCCCGTTGACCGGCCGACTCAGGCTCTTCCGCTTCAGTAGGGGCGTTGGCCTTGAGCCAGGTCCGGACCTCATCGCGGAAGGCCTTCTCGGTTGGGCTGAGCTCGAAATCCATCTTAAGAAAGGTAACCCTAGCGTTCTCTATGCGATCCGCGGCGCGAGCTCCTTCATCAGCAGCTCCAGCGCGTCGTCGTCGTCGAGCAAGAAGTGCTGCAGCTGCCAGCGGGTGACCCCGGCCTCGAGGTAGGGACGCATCTGCTCGGCGATCTGCTCCGCCGTCCCGGCAAAGCGGCTACTCACCACTTCGCGAGGGCTCATCCCTCGCAGCGAGGGCAGGAACTCGCCGAGCTGGGCCGCCCGATCCAGGACCTCGGCCTCGTTACGGCCGATGACGCAGGTGGTCTGGACGGAGCGACTGATCGTCCCCGGGTCTCGACCGAGCTCGCGGCAGTAACCCTCGAGCACCTCGCATTTGTGGCGGTAGGTCTCGACGTCGGGCCGGTTCCCGATGCCCCAGTGGTCGGCCTCTCGGGCGACGGTCCGCAGGGTGCGCTGCTCACCGCCTCCGCCCACCAGCAGCGGGATCTTGCCGCGCGGCGGCTTCGGGTTGGACTTCTCCCAGACCTCGCGGATGATCGCGATGCCATGGTCGAGAAGGTCCATGCGCTCCTTCAAGGAGGGGAACGGGATGTGGACTGCTTCGTGCTCCGCCTCGTACCAGCCGGCGCCCACGCCCAGGACCAGGCGGCCTCCGCTCAAGATGTCGACGGAGGTCGCCATCCGGGCCAGCACCGCGGGCGGCCGGAAGGTCATCGGCGAGACGTTGGGGCCGAAAGTGAGCCGCTCGGTCCACTCCGCGGCGAGCGCCAGGGAGACCCAGGTCTCGATGCACTCGCGTTGGAACTCGCCCATCACCGAGAAGAAGTGGTCGCTGCGCCAGAGCGACTCGAAGCCGAGCTTCTCGACGACCTCGCAGAGGTGGCGCCAGCGTTCCCAGGTGAGGCCCTCCTGACCTTCGATCATGATGCTCAGGACGGCCCCCATCAGCGCTCTAAGGCTAGATGAGAGAGCAGGTCGGGCAGTTCGAGACAGTTGAGCAGGAGCTCGGGTCCGACCCCGGCCTGCTGCGCCATCCAGAGGCCCTGGTCGACGTAGTCGAACTCCTCGGGCGCGTGGGCGTCGGAGTCGAGCGTGAGACGGCAGCCGCAGGCGACGGCCAGCCGGGCCAGCTCCGGCGAGAGGTCCATCCGCGCCGGGTCGCAATCCATCTCCAACGCGGTGTGGTGGCGCGCCGCGTGACGGAAGACTTTCTCGAAATCGTAGGTCGCGCCTTCTCGCGTGAGGCGCCGTCCCGTGGGGTGCCCGATCACGTCGACGTGCGGGCTCTCCACCGCTCGCAGCATCCGCTCCGTCATCGCGGCGGGCTCCTGGCGCAGCTTCATGTGGGGGGAGGCGATCACCACCTCGAGCTCGGCGAGGGTGTCATCGGGGAGGTCGAGCCGGCCGTCCTCGAGGATGTCGACCTCGATCCCGCGCAGGATCGCGAAGCCGCCCAGCTGCTCGCTAGCACGGGCGATCTCGAGCGCTTGAGCCGCCAGGCGCTCCGGCCCCAGCCCGTTGACGACGGTGATGCGCGGCGAGTGGTCGGTGATCGCCACGTATGAGTAGCCTCGCGCGCGTGCAGCCGCGGCCATCTCCAGGATGGTCGCCCGGCCGTCGCTCCAGTCGCTGTGGCAATGGAGGTCGCCGCGCAGGAATCCCGGTGCCGGGATCGCCTGAAGGTCCGCCGGCTGCGACTCGCCTGCCTCCTCCCGGAGCCGATCGAGGTAAGCGCTCCGGCCCGTGTCGACCAGCTCGGTCAGCACTTTGGCGATCCCGGATCCGACGCCGTCGATCGACTCCAGGCGGCCGGCCGCGCGCAGCGCCGCAAGATCGGGTTGAAGGCGGTTCAAATTGGTCGCCGCCCGGCTGAAGGCGCGGACCCGGTGACCCTGCTCGGGGACGTGGCGGAGCCGGTACGCGATCTCGGCGAGTACGGTGGCCGCCTCCCTGGAGTTCAAACCCGCCTCCAGGCCAGGTCCGAGGGTGGTTTGATCGGCCCGAAGAACCGTTCCAGCTCGGGGTCGTGGGGAGGGATCTGCACCTCCGCCGGATTGAACCTGGCCACCTCCCAGCCGCTCGCCTCGAACCATTCCAGCTCGCGCGGGCTTACGAAGGCGATCGTGCCCCCTTTGCGCGTGCAGCGCTCCAGCTGGCGCAGGATCTCCTCCTCGGGGCCGAATGCAGAACAGGAGACGCTCAGGTCGGCCCAACCGTCAGGTATCGACATGACTTCCGCGAACTGGGCCCGGATGTCCGCGCGCGGAACCCGGCCGGCCAGGAGCCGACAGAGGCCGCTCGAGGGTTCCACCGCTGTGATCTCCGCCGCCCGCTCGGCCAGGTGCTGGGTCAGGCGCCCGGAGCCGGCGGCGATCTCGAGGACGCGCTGGCCGTCCACGGGCAGGGCGGCGAGCACTCTAGGGTGGATCGGCTCGGCGCGCGCGAGCTCGTCCCAGCGCTCCGGCTCGAACTCGTAGACGAAGGTCCAGAAGAGGGCCTTGCGAAGCCGCTCGTCCGCCGCGGCGTCTCCCTGGCGCGCCCGCTGCAGCTCCCCGGCCGGGATCCAGCTCTCGAACCGCAGGTGGTAGTCCGGCTTGAGGCGGTCGTAGTCGGCGAGCGAGAAGTGGGTCCAACCCGGGGGCGCCTCGGCGATGGCTTCGGAATATCGCACTCGGTAGGATTAAACATAGGCATCATGCTCAGGATCAGCGCCCGACACGGGGCCGGGCCGGCGATCTCGAGATGAGCGTTTTCAAGCCGCGGCTCGAGACCGACGAGCTGCGCCACCTGGTTGCCCGCCTGCTCGAGGAGCTGGGCGAGGACACCGCTCGCGAAGGCCTGATCGACACCCCGCTGCGCGTCGCCGAGTCCTATCGCTACCTGACTGAGGGCTATGACATCGACCCGGCCGAGGTCGTTGGTGACGCGCTCTTCGAACAGCAGTACGACGACCTGGTTGTGATCAAAGACATCAATTTCTTCAGCCTCTGCGAGCATCACCTGCTGCCCTTTTTTGGAAGGGTGCACGTCGCCTACCTGCCGACCGGCAAGGTGATCGGCCTGAGCAAGCTCCCGAGGCTGATCGACGTCTTCGCGCACCGCCTCCAGATGCAGGAGCGCATGACACGCCAGATCGCCGAGTCGATCCAGCAGATCCTCAACCCTCTGGGCGTCGGCGTGGTGGTGGAGGCGCGTCACCTCTGCATGGAAATGCGAGGTGTCGAGAAGCCCGACTCGGAGACAGTCACGTCCTGCATGCTGGGCACGTTCCGGAAGGATCCCCGGACGCGCTCCGAGTTCATGGAGCTGATTCAGCGGCGCAGGTAGCGGTCGTCGCCTCGCTGGTGACCCCGCTCGGCCCCGTCCCGGCCGGTGGTGCTCAGGCTTTCGTCGCCGATCTGGCCCAGGGTCTGGGCGCCCGGGGGCACCAGGTCCAGCTCTACTGCGCCGCGGGCTCGGTGTTGGCGGGAGTGGAGCTGGTCACAGTGGAGGTTCCGGCGGCTGACGCGGAGGCGGCGCTGGTCAGGCCGGCGGGCCCTCCGGCCGCCCCGGTTCCCGCGCTCCGGCGAGGGTTCGAAAGCCTCTTCGCCGAGCTCCGCCGGCGGGGCGCCGACGCCGTCTCCCAGCACGCCTTCGACGCCGAGGCATTCGAGTTGGCGGCGGGGCTGCCGGTCGTGCACACCCTCCACCTGCCCCCACTGGTCCCGGCGGTGGTGGAGGCCGTCCAGGCCGCCCTGGCGCCCGTGGTCACGGTTTCCATCGCCACCCGGCGCGCCTGGGCCGGGGTCGGTGTCGGCGCTGGCCTGATCCGCAACGGCGTGCCCGACTTCGACCCTGGAGCGCCGCCTGTTGAGAGGACGGCTCTGATCGCCGGCCGCGTATCACCGGAGAAGGGGATCCCTGATGGCCTCCGGGCGGCAGATCTCGCCGGCTTGCCCGTGCGCGTCGTCGGCTCCATTTACGACAGGGCCTACCGGGAGGGCGACCTGCGCGGCGTGGCGATCGAGCCGGCCCTCCGCCGCGCCGACCTCTGGGCCCTGATGGCGCGCTCCGCCGTGACGCTGATGCCTGCCAAGTGGGAGGAGCCCTTTGGGCTGGTTGCCGCCGAAGCTCAGGTCGCCGGCTGCCCGGTCGCGGGGTATCGCCGGGGCGCGCTGCCCGAGGTCGTCGAGGAAGGTGTGAGCGGGTTTCTCGCGGAACCGGACGACCTGGAAGGCCTGGCCCGGGCCATCCGCCTGGCCCTGGAACTGGACCGCCGGGAGGTGCGGGCGAGCGGGCGCCGGCGCCTCCTGTTCGACCGCGTGCTCGACGATTACGAGCTCTGGCTGCGGCTCTACATCTAATTTGGAGCCGGCCACTCGGCTGAGGGGGGCCTCCCCCTTGAGCGTCGCGCCGGGCCAAGCCCGCTCGCGACGACCCCCTGCGGCCTGCCGCGCGCTGCGGCGCGCGAGCCTACAAGGAAGGGCCCTTACGTTCTAAACCGGGCCCGACGGCAAGAGGCCAGCAGGCTAGCTACCCCCGCTCTTGAGGCGGCCCATGAGGCGGGCGATCAGAGCCGCGCCCACCGCGCTTCCCGCCGCCTGTGCGACGCGAACGCCGATCCTCTCCCAATGGGTGGTCGCAGGCTCCTCGCCCACCTGGCGGTCACCGACGTAGAGGCGGACCGGGGGCACGGAGCGTCGCAGGCCGAGCTCCACCGATTCGACCAGGTGCCGGGCTCGGTCCCAGATGGTGGGCGGGATCACGCGTTCGACGCGTTCCCGCATCGAGGTCGGTCGCGTCATCCGCCAGACGACGACGCCGCCGACGACCAGCACGGCCGCCCCGGCGCCCACGCCCGCCGTGATCAGTAGCGCCCGCCGGCTCCGCCGGACCACCTCGCGGCTGCGCTGCCGGAGGGTGACGATCCGCTCCTCGATGTCCTCCCGGGTGCCCGCTATTTCGCGGGCGATCTCATCTGACGAAGAGCCCATTCCTTGGTCTCCTTGAGACTGTTCATGGTCTTCGGCGGCAGCTCCAGCCGCAGCCCCGCCCGGCCGCCCAGGACGAGCGCGCCGCCTCCCACAACGTAGAGAGCGACCCAGGCCAGGGCCGCGATCCAGTGCGCCGGGACCAGCACCACGACGAGGGCTGGCACCGCCACCAGCAACCCGAGCATGAGCAGGAGACCGCCGGTGGCGATCAGCCCGCCGGCGATCGCGTTGCGGATCGCCAGCTCCTTGGCCTCCTGCTTGGCCAGCGCGATCTCCAGCCGGACCAAGCGCTCGGCCTCCTCGACGATGCCCGCCGCGAGTTCGGCCGAAGACTCCTTCTGACGGTCCACTATCAAGAAACATACAGCGCCGCGGCCGGGCCCCGATACATAAAGGACTGTTTATGCTTTAAGCTCCCATAAAGAGTTCTTTATGTTTCTGCCAGGACAGCAGGGCGACTTGCCGGCGTTCTTCACCGCGCTTGCGAACGTGACGCGGCTCCGCATCATCGCGCGCCTTTGCGAAACCGGCGAGGAGACGGTCACCGAGCTCGCAGCCGCCCTGCGCATGAGCCAGCCGCGGCTTTCCTGGCACCTGCGAATGCTGGAGCTGGGTGGTGTCGTCAAGACGCGGCATCTGGGCCGCCTCACCTACTGCTCCGTCGACGCCGACGTGATCCGCCGCCGCCTGACCGACCTCGAAGCCATGCTGGCCGGTCGGACGCAGCCCAGCCTGGGGAGGGAAGTCATCGGATGAGGAACGGCAACGGCAACGGCAAGGTCCGGGTCGCGCTGGTCGGAGTCGGCAACTGCGCCAACGCGCTGGTGCAGGGCGTCGAGTTCTACCGAGAGGCGTCGACCGCCGACTTCGTTCCCGGCCTGATGCACGTCGACCTGGGCGGCTACCACATCCGCGACATCGAGTTCAGCGCCGCCTTCGACATCGACCGTGAGAAGGTCGGCAAGGACGTTTCCGAAGCGATGTGGGCGGGTCCCAACAACACTGTGAAGTTCGCCGACGTCAAGCCGTTAGGCGTCAAGGTCGAGCGCGGCATGACGCACGACGGCATCGGCAAGTACCTGGCGGGCAAGATCCAGAAGGCGCCCGGGTCGACCGCCGAGGTGACCGAGATCCTGAAGGAGTCGCGCACGGACGTCGTCGTCAACTACCTGCCGGTCGGCAGCGAAGAGGCCACGAAGTGGTACGTCGAGCAGGCGCTGAACGCCGGCTGCGCATTCGTCAACTGCATCCCGGTGTTCATCGCCCGTGAGGATTACTGGCAGCGTCGCTTTGTGAAGAAAGGCCTGCCGATCATCGGCGACGACATCAAGTCCCAGGTCGGGGCCACCATCGTCCACCGGACGCTGGCGCGGCTCTTCCGCGAGCGCGGCGTGCGCCTCGAGCGCACCTACCAGCTCAACTTCGGCGGCAATACGGACTTCCTGAACATGCTCGAGCGGGAGCGGCTGATGTCGAAGAAGATCTCCAAAACGCGCTCCGTCACGTCCCAGCTCGACTACGCGATCGGCGACGACAATGTGCACATCGGCCCGAGCGACTACGTGCCCTGGCTGGATGATCGCAAGTGGGCTTACATCCGGCTCGAAGGCCGCGGCTTCGGCGACGTACCCCTCAATGTCGAGCTCAAGCTCGAGGTGGTCGACTCGCCCAACTCGGCGGGTATCGTGATCGATGCGGTGCGCTGCTGCAGGGTGGCGCTCGACCGCGGCCTGAGCGGCGCCCTGGAAGGTCCCAGCGCCTACTTCATGAAGTCGCCGCCGATCCAGTACTCGGACGTGGATGCGCGCCGGCTGACCGAAGAGTTCATCGCGGGCGTGAAGGCTCGGGCGACCACGCCGGCCGCGCCGAGCGCGGAGTAACTTCAGATGTTCACGAGCCGGTTCCAGGAGTGGGTGAGGCGGCGGGCGCTCCGGCTCGCCACCTGGCTCGGCCGCCTGCCCATCACACCCAACCAGGTGACCGTCGTCGGCATGCTGATCACGTTCTCCGCGGCGGGCTTGATCGCCACCGGTCACCTGCTTCTGGGTGGCGTGGTGCTCGCCTTCGGCGGTACCTTCGACATCCTCGACGGCGCCCTGGCGCGCGTCATGAAGCGTCAATACCCGTACGGCGCCTTCTTCGACTCGACACTCGACCGCTACTCGGAGGCGGCCGTCTATATCGGCCTGGCGGCTTACTTCCTGGAGCGGCCGGGCGCCCAAGCCATGGTTCTGCCCACGATCGTGGCCCTCGTCGGCTCGCAGCTCGTGAGCTACGTGCGGGCCCGCGCCCAGAGCCTGGGCTTCACCTGCGAGACAGGCCTTTTCGCGCGGCCCGAGCGCGTCGTGATCATTGTGGCGGGCCTCATTCTGGGCGGCGCCATCCTGGTCGGGGTGGTCTGGGTCCTCGCCTTCCTGACCAACCTGACAGCTCTGCAGCGCATCTTCGAGGTCTGGGGCCAAGCGCGCGCGCAGCGCGAAGTCGCCCGCGAGAAGCCCGCCGAGGTGACGCCGGAGCTCAGACGGCGGGCTCGAGCGCCACGTCCCTGAAACCTCAAGCCCAGAGCCCAGTGTCGCAATAGCGACGTCTGCGACCGGCGCGACGACGGCGGACTCGCCAGGTGTGGAACACGGAACCTGGAAGCGGCGATTCGGCCCCGTTTGGTCGTTCAATTCGGCGCAATGCATGAACATGCGGTGCCAAGGCATCTTCATGCAGCCAAAGGGGGGCGAGGAGTGGATTCCTGGCCTATCAGTTGACGAGTGTGTGAAACGGGGGGTAATCCGGACCGGAGTAACCCCCATCCGCCGGCGAATGCGGCTGAATACTTATGCAGCATCTCCACGGCCGACGACGGGCCCTGAAAGGCGCTATGCACCGCCGCGCCTCATGGTCGAATTCTCAGGTCTCGGGTCGACGCCTGGCCCGGCGTTCGAAACTCCAGCGCCGAGACCGACCCAAGGGTCTCAGATCGGGAGAGGATGCAGGCTAGAGGTCGCTCTGGCGGATGGTCAAACGCACCTGGCCGCCGGCGTGCAGGGTGACCAGACAGCCGCCTTGCAGGATTCGTTCGTATCCTTGCTCCGAGTTGTTGATCGTCTCGACCGGGTAGTACCAGACCCGCGCGGGCGGGGAGACGCGGAGCGCGCAGCGGGTCGCCAGCTCGGGCTGCTCGAGCAGGAGCGAGGCAGCCTCAGCAATCTCGACCTCAGCGTCCAAGCAATGAGTTTGGCGGTTCGCGGTCAGGCTCCCCTTGGCTGGTCCCGCCGTGATCGCGAGGTTCGATTCGACAGCCAGCAGGGCTCCCGGGGGCAGCGGGTCGACGCTCAGGCTGAGCGTGATCGACCGGCCCTGGCCGTCGACCGTGAGCGCTTTTGTCATCGTCACCTGCTGCCCACCGATCGCCTCGGTCCGCTCCAGCCGGAGCCGCCGCGATCGCAGCCGCGCCTGGAACCCTCCGGCCGCGAAGCTCCCGAGCTCCTCCAGCTGGCCTCGCTGAGCCGCCTCCAGCCGGGCCCCGGCCGGCACCAGGTAGCACTGGAAGAGGAGGCGGCGGCGCCGGTCATACCAGAGCCGTTCGTGGAGACCGGGCTCGCGAACCAGGAGATTGGCCTTCAAGATGCCGCCGCCCTGCGCCGACCCGGCCTTCAGCTCCTCGTGATACGGCTCGGGCCGCCGCTGGACGACGTCCACCAGGTTGTGGCGACCGGCGTCCCACTCCACGATGGCGCCGCCGGCGGCGGGTGCCACATAGACGTTCTGCTCTGGTCCCTCGAACAGAACCTCACGATGGCCGTCGAGGTCGTAGTCCTCCTCCGACACCCGCGCCACCAGCCGCCGGCCGGCGCCCTCGGCCGCGCGCAGGTTCTGCCAGACCGCCCGCCGCAGGTGGGGAAGGTAGACGCCCCCGAAGACGCCGTGCCAGTAAGCGTCGTTGGCCTGGGCCCGCAGGAGGTGGCGGTTGGGCCGGCCGCTCCGGGAGACTCGCAGCATCTTCTTGTGCATGGCGTTGGCCTCCCGGTAGCGCGCCAGAAAGTTCCGCCAGAAGCCCCCCGACCACTTGATCATCTCCGGGTAGCTGGCGGCCGGCAGGTAAACGGGACCGTGCGGCCGGTGGGCCTCGACGTAGGCTCCCGGCAGAACAGTGTCCAGCCAGTCCGCGCGGGCCTCGATCGCGGTAAAGAAGTCCTCCACCCAGCCCCGGTCCCAGCAGATCTCGCGAGTCGTCGGCCAGCCGCCGAACTTCTCGCCGTCGTCGCCCATCAGAGCCAGCCTTTCGCCCTCGCCGGCCAGACCGCGCAGGATCTGCATGACCTGGGCGACCGGCTGCCAGGGAATTGCGTAGCGCAGAACCTTGAGCGTCGGCAGCACCACCATCGCGTGGCCCTGCTCCTCGGTGAGGAACGGCTGGAGAAGCGCCTCGGCACGGATGCCGATCGCTTCGAAGTGCTCGTTGTCGAGGATCGTGTAGGTGTAGCCGGCCTCGGCCAAAGGCCGAGGCAGGCCTGGCTCCCAGACTCGCTCGGCCAGCCAGAGCCCGGCCGGCCGGCGGCCGAAATGGCGCGTCACGGCATCGCGCAGCAGCTTCAGCTGAACGAGCTTGTCGCGGTCGGAGATGATCGGTAGGATCGGCTCGAAGTAGCCGCCTCCCAGCACCTCGACTTGGCCCCGCTCGACGAGGCCGCGGACTCTCTGGACGAATTCCGGGTGGTGTTCCCGCAGGTGGTCCAGCAGGAAGCCGCTGTAGTGGAGAGCGGTCCTGATGCGAGGGTGCCGCTCGAGCGCCTCCAGCATGGGCAAGTAGGACTCTTCGAAGTTGCGCTCCAAGACCCACCCGAAGTTGCCGACCGGCTGGTGGTTGTGGAGCGCGAGGGCGAGATGGAGGCGGACTATCGGCACAGGATACCGATACCCTCTAGATCGCCATGAGTCTCACCGGAGCCGCGGCTTTTGAGGGCGTCGCCGGGCACTCGCGAGCGCTCCGATTGCTCGAATCGCAGCTGGAGCGTGACCACCTTGCGCAGGCCTATCTCTTCACTGGCGAAGCCAACCTCGGCAAGACCGAAGTCGCCCGGCGCCTCGCCGTTGCACTACTCCCGGAGCATCCACTCGACCGCCACCCCGACTACTGGGAGGACGATCGTGGGCGGGCGATCCCGATCGACGAGATCCGGCTCCTGCCCGACCGGCAGCCTGAGTTTCACCCCCAGTCGCTGCAGCATTTTCTGTCGCTGATGCCGGCCATAGCGGCGCGGCGCGTGGCGTTGATCACCAACGTCGGGCGGTTGAAGGACGAGGTCCAGGGCATCCTTCTCAAGACTCTCGAGGAGCCGCATCCCGGCCGCATCATCATCCTCACCTCGCCCGGAATCTCGCCCTTCGTCGTCCTGCCCACGGTGGTCTCGCGCTGCCAGCGGGTTAGCTTCCACGCCGTGGCCGAGGACGAGATCAAGGCGCTGCTGGAAGCCCGGGGCGTCGCCGGCGCGACGGCCACCGGGCTGGCGCGGCTCTCCCGCGGGCGTCCAGGCTGGGCCCTGCGCGCCGCCCGGGATGCCGACGTGCTGACTCGTCACGCGGCCTGGCTGGAGCGCCTCCAGGACGTCATGGGCGGTCCGGCCGACGCCGCGCTGCGGCTGGCCGCCGAGCTCGATTCGGCCCACCTGGCCTGGCGCAACAGCGAGCGCTGGGGAGGCCCGACGCCGGACGAGGGCATGGCCGACCCGCTGCTCGAGGCTCTGGGCAGCTGGCAGCTCGAGCTGCGGCGGCGCCTGCTGAACGACGCTCGGCCAGGCCGCTGGGCCCGCCTCCTCGAGCTCTCCTACGACACGCTCGGCCATCACGAGCAGAACGTAAGCCCCCGGCTCAACCTCGAATGCTTCCTCCTCGAATGCCGCCGCGCTTCCTGAAGAAGAGCCTGCAGGGCTTCGCGCCCTACGTCCCCGGCGACCAGCCGCCGGACGGCGAGCGCTGGATCAAGCTCAACACCAATGAGTCGCCATACCCGCCCTCGCCGAAGGTCGTGGAGGCGGTGCGGGCCGCGGCCGGCGACTCTCTGCGCCTCTACCCGAGCCCGCTCGCGAACCCGGCCCGGCAGGAGATCGGTCGGGCCTACGGCGTCGACCCTGAGTGGGTCCGGCTGGGCAACGGTGCGGATGAGCTGATCGCGATGTGCTTTCGCGCTTTCGCCGGGGCGGGCGAGCGGGTCGCCTTCACCTGGCCCAGCTACCCACTCATCGAGCCGCTCTGCGGCATCCATGAGGCGCAGCCCGTCGCCCATCCGCTGGATTCGCGATGGGCGCTCCCGCCCGCCTTCGCCGTCGACGATTCCCCGCTCAAGTTCCTCGTCAACCCGAATTCGCCGACCGGCACCTGGTACCGGCGGGAAGAGGTGGAGAGCGTGGTCGTCGGTTCGGCGGGAGTCGTCATCCTGGACGAGGCGTACGTCGACTTCGCGCCCTCCTCCCGGCTCGACCTGCTGGAGCGCCACCCGAACCTGATGATCCTGCGCACGATGTCGAAGGCCTACGCGCTGGCCGGGATGCGGATCGGCTTCGCCTTCGGCCATCCGGACCTGCTGGCGGGGCTCGACCTGGTCAAGGATTCCTACAACCTGGATCGGCTCGCGATCGTGGCCGCGACCGCCGCCGTCGCCGACCGCTCTTATCGCGACCACCTGGTCTCACGCGTGGTGGCCGATCGGGAGTGGCTCGCGCAGGAGCTGCAGGGTTTCGACTTCGAGGTCTCGCCATCGGCGGGGAACTTCGTGTTCGTGCGCCCTCCGGAGGGCGTCGAGGCCACGGAGGTCTTCGCTGGACTCAAAGCGCGCCGCATCCTTGTCCGGCACTTCTCCAAGCCGCCGCTCGACGGCTGGCTTCGCATCACCGTTGGGAGCCGCGAGGAACTCGGCGAGCTGCTCCGCGGCATCGCCTCAGTGCTGAAGGACGCCGCATGACGCGCGATGACGCATGGGCGATTGTCGCCGAGTTTACGAAGTCGCCGATGCTGCTGCGTCATATGCTGAGCGTCGAAGCGGCGATGCGTTTTTACGCGCGCAAGTTCGGCGAGGACGAGGAACGCTATGCCATGGTCGGTCTGCTGCACGACTTCGATTTCGAGGCATATCCCACCGAGCATCCGCACTCGGGCCTGCGCATCATGCGTGAGCGAGGCGTGCCAGAGGACATCGCGCAGGACTGCTACTCGCACGGCGAGACCGGCCTTCCGCGTGACACCAACATCCGCAAGACGATCAAGGCGGTCGACGAGCTCTCGGGATTCGTGATCGCCTGCGCGCTGGTCAAGCCCGACCGCTCGCTGAACGCGGTGGAGCCGGCGGGCGTGCGCAAGAAGATGAAGGACAAGGCTTTCGCCAGGGCCGTGCATCGCGATGAACTGACAGGTGGCGCCGAACTGCTCGGCGTACCCTTCGACGAGCACGTGGAGAACGTTCGCGACGCCCTGAAGCCGATCGCGTCGGAGATCGGCCTCAACCCGTGACGAAGCCGGTGGTCGTCGTCACGCACCCCGTCCTCGAACCCGCGCCGGCGCTGCTTGAAGAGGCCTGCGAGGTCCGCCAGCTGCCCAACGTTTACAAACACCCCATCGAAAAGCTCCGGCAGGCCGCGGAGGGCGCCCAGGGGATGCTGACGCAGCTGATGGACGAGATCAATGAAGAGGTGCTTTCAGCGCCCGGCCTGAAGTGCGTCTCCAATGTCGCCGTGGGCTTCGACAACATCGATGTCACCGCCGCCACCAAGCACGGCGTCCTGGTCACCAACACGCCGGGCATCCTCGACGACACCACGGCCGATTTCGCGTTCACGCTGATGGCCGCGGCCGCCCGCCGCCTCGTCGAAGGGGACAAGTTCATCCGCGGCGGGGACTTCAAGGGCTGGGCCATCGACATGCTGCTCGGGCACGACATCCACGGGGCAACGCTCGGCGTGGTCGGCTTCGGGCGCATCGGCCGGGGCGTGGCCAGGCGCGGGCATGCGTTCGGGATGAGGGTTCTCTACTACGACGAATTTCCTGCCCAACCGGACGTCGAGAGCGAGCTCGGCGTGACGCGCACGGACTTCGATCAGCTCCTCGAGGAGGCCGACTTCGTGTCCCTTCACGTGCCGCTCACCCCCACCACGCGACATCTGATCAGCGCGCCTCAGCTGGCGCGGATGAAGAAGACGGCGGTGCTCGTCAACACCTCGCGCGGTCCCGTCGTCGACGAGGAGGCGCTGGCCGAGGCGCTCGCCAAAGGGGAAATCTTCGCGGCCGGACTCGACGTCTTCGAGCGCGAGCCGGCCGTCCACCCGAAGCTGTTGAAGCTCGACAACGTGGTCCTGGCTCCGCACATCGCCAGCGCCTCGGTGCGGACGCGCTCGCAGATGTGCGAGGTCGCGGCCCGCAACCTGATCGCCGGCGTGTCCGCCGGCCGGCCGGCCAACCTCGTGAACCCGGAGGTCCTCGATAAGCGCGGCTAAGCCGCAGGGCCGCCCGCCGTATCGCCTGCTGGCGCTCGACCTGGACGGCACGATCGTGAGTCTTGATCTCCAGGTCGACCCGCGCGACGAGGCGGCCCTGGCGCGGGCACGCGACCGCGGGCTGCTCGTTGCCGCTTGCACGGGCCGGCCCTACAGCGGGGCCGTGCAGTGGGTGGAACGTCTTCACCTGACCGAGCCGCTGATCTGCTACCAGGGCGCCCAGGTGCGGGCTGCCGACGGCTCCCTCTTGCTCGACCACGGCATCCCTCACGAGCTGGCCATGGAAGTCGTCCGCTTCTGCCGCGAGCGGCGCCTGCATCTGAACGCCTATCGCGACGACCGGCTGCTGGTCGAGCACGACACGACGGACGGCCGCGCGTATGCGCGCCATTCGGGTCTCGAGACGCACCTGGTGCCCGACCTGGACCGGGCTATGGGTCCCACCACCCCGAAGCTGGTGATCGTGGCGACGCAGGAGCTCGTCGAAGCGCTGCTGCCCGAGGTGCGCGAGCGCTGGCGCAGCCGCCTTTTCGTGGCCACTTCGCTCCCGACCTATCTGGAGATGACCATGCCGGGCGCCCACAAGGGCACCGCCCTCGAGTTCCTGGCCGGGTACCTCCAGGTGCCGCGCGAGCAGGTGGTGGCCGCGGGCGACGGCCGCAACGACCGCCCCATGCTGGAGTGGGCGGGGCTGGCGGTGGCGGTCGAGGGCGCGCCCCCGGAAGTGCTGGAGGTGGCCGACCGGGTGATCGGGCCGCCGGGAACAGGCGGCGTCGCAGAGTTGTTGGAAAGCTTGTGAGGAAGGCCTTCCCCGGGCGGCGCCCAGAGATCGACGATCCAGGTGGCCCGATGCCGCACTCGCGGCACCGAGCACCGGAGGGAGCGCACCTCAAGGTGCGTAAGCGAGGAGCACAGGTGCCGAACCCGGCAGCGGCCCGCATGGGCGCCGCAGATCGGCCGTCGCTCGGGGAGGCCTTCCTCTGAGCGGTTTGTTCCTGGTGCATGCGCACCCCGACGACGAAGCGATCGGAACGGGCGGGGTGATGCTGAGGGCACACCGGGCCGGCCGCCGGGTGGTCCTTGTTACCGCCACGCGCGGCGAGGCCGGCGAGATCCACAACATGGACGCCGAGGCCTCGCGGCCGCGCCTGGCCGAGATCCGGACCGAGGAGCTACGCCGAGCCTCCGAGATTCTGGGCGTCGATCGTCAGGAGTTCCTCGGCTATCGCGACTCCGGGATGGCCGGCACTCCAGAAAACGACCACCCCGCCTCCTTCCACCAGGCGCCGTTGGGGGAGGCGGCCCAGCGGCTGGCGGCCTTGCTGCGCGAAGAGCGCCCTGACGTCGTGGTCACGTACGACCCGACCGGGACCTACGGCCACCCCGATCACATCAAGAGCCACCGGGTCACCATGGCCGCGCTGGATGCTCTCGAAAAGGAGGGCTGGGAGCCGGCCAAGGCCTACTGGCAGGCGATCCCCCGCTCTGGCATCGAGGAGTTCGGCCGCCGGCTGGAGGCGGAGGGCAAGCCGAATCCGTTCGAGAAATACCCCATCGGCGTCCCCGACGAGGAGATCACCACCAGAGTGGATGTGCGGGAGTTCGTCGACCACAAGCGTCGGGCCTTCCAGGCGCATCTATCCCAGAACGCGCCGGACTCGTTCCTCTCGAACCCTTCCGCCGATTGGTTCGAGCGGGCGCTCGGTTGGGAGTCTTTCATCATCGTGCGTGGCCACCTGGGGGCCCCCCGGCCTGAGCCCGACCTCTTCGTGGGGATTGCCGCGCCGGTCGCCGGGTAGAGTTCAGGCGTGGACGTCCTCAAGATCACACCGCGGGGTTACTGCCACGGCGTGGTCGACGCCATCCGGATCGCCAAGCACGTGGGTGAGTCGACGCAGGGCCCGGTCCACATGCTCGGCCTGCTCGTCCACAACACGCACGTGACTGACGACATGCAGGAGCACGGCGTCAAGCTCGTCGACGCGCCGGACCGGCTCACGGGGCTCGACAAGATCAAGGAGGGCACGGTCATCTTCACCGCCCATGGCGTCTCGCCGGCGGTGAAGGCGAAGGCGCAGGCGATGGGCTTGAACGCCATCGACGCCACCTGCTCCGACGTGATCCGGACGCACGACCTGATCGATCGGCTGGTCGGCGAGGGCTACGAGGTCGTCTACATCGGACTTCGCGGCCACCCGGAGCCGGAAGGCGCGGTCGGCCATGGTCCGGGCAAGGTGCACCTGGTCCAGGACGCCGCGGACATCGACCAGCTCGACGTTCGCGCGGAAAAGGTGGCGATCACCTGTCAGACCACGCTCTCCGTCTGGGACACGGACAGTCTCATCGCCAAGGTCAAGGAGCGCTACCCGCAGGCGGAGGTCTACAACGAGATCTGCCTGGCGACCCAAGAGCGCCAGGAGGCGGCGGTTGCGGCGGCGGCCGAAGTCGACCTCGTGATCGTGGTCGGCAGCACGCGTTCCTCGAACTCGAAACGGCTTGTCGAAGTGGTCGAGAAGAAGGGAGGGAAACCCGCCTACCTGATCGATAACCTGGAGGAGATCGACCTCAACTGGTTCCGCGGGGCCAAGCGCATCGGGGTGACCAGCGGCGCCTCGACGCCAAGCCAGCTGACGCGGAAGGTCATCGAGTACCTGCAGGAGCTGGAGCCGCCCGCCTAGGCAAGCGGCCTGGATGTTAAGGTCCGGGTTGACGCCGTTTTGCGGTGAGGCCGAGGGGTGAAAAGTGTGAGCTGGAAGCTGGACGGGACGTACTTCGAGAACTGCTCCTGTAACTGGGTCTGCCCGTGCACCTATTCGAGCCTGACCAGTCCGGCCACCCGCGACCGCTGCCAGGTCGTGCTCGTTTATCACATCGGCCGGGGCCAGATCGACGGTCTGGACGTCAGCGGCCGCACCGTCGCGGCGGTCGCCGATACGCCCAAGAACATGCTCGACGGTAACTGGCGCCTGGGCCTGATCATCGACGACGGCGCCTCGGCCGAGCAGCATGAGAAGCTGGCCGCAGTGTTCTCGGGCCAGATGGGCGGCCCCATGGCGGGGCTGGGTCCGCTGGTGGGCGAGGTGCTGGGCGTGGAGACGGCCCCGATCCAATACTCCGACGCCGGCTTTAAGCACAGCGCCCGGATCGGTTCCGGCATCGAAATCGAGGTCGAAGACTTCGTGCCGCCGCAGGAGGGGATGACCGAGCCGACCAGGCTCACTGGCGTCTTCCATCCGAGCAGCTCGACGCTGACCATCGCGCGCCCGACCCGCTCTCGCATCAGCGCCTTCGGCATGGATTTCGACAACGAGGGGCAGAGCGCCTTCTCGGCGCCCTTCAGCTGGTCGGACTGATCGACTACATCTGACCGCCCATCGGCGAGGGCGGCAGACCGGAGGCAAGCCAGAAGAGCAGCCGGGGAAACGCGATCACCGCGACTCCGAGGGCGACGACCGCCAGACCCGAGAGCCGGCTCAGGGCGACCCCACGGCTCCAGTTCTTCTCGAGCAGGAAGACGATTGCGATGACTGCCATCCAGGCCAGGTTCATGAGCCCGACGATGACCAGGACGGCCATCAGGGCCCAGCAGCAGCCCAGACAGTAGAGACCATGCGAGAGGCCGGCCCTGTAGGCGGCCGGGGAGCCTCCGCCGAAGTCGTGCGTCATCACGAATCCCAGCGGCGTTCGGCAGGCCTTGAGGCAGATGCCTTTCCAGGGCGTGAACTGGTAGAGGCCGGCCACCACCAGCGCGGCGCCGGCCGCAACCGGGAGCCAGAGCGAGCCGAGCACGGCCGGCGCGACCGCGCGGAAGGCGATCAAACCGGCCAGGGGCACCAGCCCGGCGGCGAACCAGATGCTGAGGTAGCCGGCAACGAAGGCCACCGTGGGCAGGTTGCCGCCGCTCCTTCTGAGGACGACATGGCGATGGGCGAGCACCATCGGCCCGATGGTCGGAAACATCATCGCGACCATCATCGTCAACCACATCGCCATGAAAACAGGACCCGTCAGATCGGCTGTCATCATCCCGGTCGTCTGCCGCCAGGTCAGGTACCAGGCGAGCCCGGCCAGCCCGAGCAGGATGCCGGAGGTCGTCAGCGTCGTGCGCAGCCCAAGCACGGACAGCGCAGCGCGCGGCGTATCGGCGGCCTGGTCGGCGACCCGGAGCTGGCTCATCCGCCGGCTTTCTGGACCCGGGGACGGGAACGGCGCAGCCGGTTCAGCACCCTTCCGATCGGGTTCACGTCGGCGGCGGTCACGGCCGGCGCGGTCGGCACGGCCGGCGAAGAGGCTTGCGGGGCCGATTCGGATGCCTGCTGGCCACCGTTGCCGCCTCCCGAACGGCGGCGCCGTCTGCGCCGGCCTGACGGGGTTGGGGAAGGACTGGAGGCCGGCTCCTGGGCGGCCGGCTGGGCGGCCGGCTCGGTCGCTTGCTGGCTGGGCGCGCGCCGTCGGCGCCGAGAGGGAGGCGGCGTATCCACCGGCGCCGGTTCAGGCAGGTTCGCCTCGACCGTCTGGGCCACCTGGGCGACCTGGCCGCCCCGCCGGCGCCGGCGGCGCCTGCCGGCGGCCGCCTGCGGCGCCTGCCGGCGCTGCACGAGCAAGGTGACCTCGCCCTCGGCGGCAGGCTCCTGGTGGGAGTTGACGAGAGAGACCTGCCAGACCGCCAGACCCCAGCGCGGATCCTCGACATCCCGTTTCCGGCCGAGCCGCCAACGGGCGTGGACCGTCTCGCCCAGCCGGACGGGCCGCACAAAGCGCCAGCCCGTTCCGACCAGCGCGACGATGGCCGGCATCGGCAGGTCCATCGAGCCCAGCCCGAAAGCCAGCGAGATGAGGTGGGCGCCGTGCGCGACGCGGCCTTCGAAAAGGCTCCCGCGAGCATGCTCAGCGTCGAGGTGGAGCGGTCCGAAATCGCCTGACACCCCCGCGAACGCCGTCAGGTCGGCTTCGGTGACGGTTTTGCCTCTGGTCGTCCACTCGCTGCCGAGCGCCAGGTCTTCGAAATACGTCAGGTCCAGGGCCCGATAAGTCTAATCGGGTCCGCTGCCAGCTCTAGGTAGGCGGACTGGGGGCCGCTGGACACGGTTGGATAAAAATTGGAGTCCCACGGCTAATCACTACTGTCTCCAGTGCGGGCACCAGCTCGAGTGGCGGGATGTCGACGGCCAGCAGGTCGAGGCCTGCCCGAGCTGCGGCTTTGTCTTCTGGCGCAACCCGCTCGTAGCCACGATCGTCCTCATCGAGACCGATGGCGGACTGGTCGCCGGCCGCCGCGCGATCGATCCGGGCTATGGGCTCTGGTGCTTCCCTGGCGGCTTCGTCAACGAGGACGAGCACCCCGCCGCCGCCGCTGTGCGGGAGTGCCAGGAGGAGGTCAAAGCCGCGATCGAGATCGCTGACCTCCTCGGCGTCTACCACGTGATCCGCGGTGACGGCCGCGGGATGGTCGCCATCGCCTTCGAGGCCCGGCTGCGGAACGGCGAATCGCCGGCCACCGGCCACGAGATGCTCGAGGTCGGCACCTTCGCTCCGGGGGAGCTCCCCGACCTCGCCTTCACCACCCACCGCCAGGCCCTGGCCGACTGGAAGCGGAGACGAACCGCTACGGGGTAGGTGGCGCGACCACCGTCTCGCGCAGGCGGCGCCGCACCGGCTCCAGGCGAGCCACCAGGGAGAGGCCGCTCAGGACGATGCCGGTGGCCGCACAGGCTGTGAAACCGGCGGCGAAGCCCTGCCCCTGGATGAGGGGCGCGAAAACGGCCGGCCCGAGGCCCAGCCCGACGAAGAGGACGGTCGAGTAGACGCCCATCGCGACCCCCCGCGACTCTGCCGTCGCGAGCTGGGCGAAGACGATCCCGATCGCGATGAAAGCGGTGGCTATAAACGGCACGGCGACGACGAGCAGCACGACCGGGCCCCAGAAGCCGTGGAGCCGGGGCAGCACCGCGATGGCCAAGGCGAAGACGGCAATTGACCCCGCCACCACCGGCCCCTTGCTCTGGATGCGGTCGAGCAGCCGGCCGGCGGGCACCCGGGAGAGCCCGTTGGAGAGCGCCTGGATGGCCAGCAGGTAGCCGATCTCGGTGCCGGTCAAGCCCAGGCCGCGCTTGCCGAAGATCGGGATGTAAGCCTGGTATGTGCCCCAGACCATGGTTCCGGCCAGGAGGGCGATGGAGACCGCGTAAAAGCCGGGCCTCCTCACCAGCGCCTGGATCGCCGCCCCGAACCTGACCCGATCCTGCAATCGGTGTCCCTTGTGAACGCCAATGAAGGCGAGCGCGGCGGCCGCCACCAGGGGCGCGGCAGTGATGGCCAGGTCCTCTGCCAGGTTCAGCCAGCGCAGGAGAATGCCGGCCACGGCCGGCCCGACCAGGAAGCCGGTCTGCATGCCAAGCGTGAACCAACCCATCGCCCTGCCCATTCGGTGGATGGGGACCGAGTCGGCCAGGGAGGCCATCAGGGCGGTCTGCGTGGCGCCCGCGGCCACGCCTCCGAGCCCCTGGAGGACGAACAAGAACGGCACATTGGCGGTGAAGGCCGCGGCCACCTGGGTGACGCCCGCGACCAGGATCGAGTAAAGGACCAGCTGGCGCCGGCCAAACCGGTCGGAGAGGACTCCGGCCGGGATCGAGAGCACGCCTCCGGCGACGGTGAAGACGGTGAAGAGGAGGCCGATCTGCGCTCGGTTGGCGCCGACCTGGTCGGCGTAGAGCGGCAGCGCCAGCCCCCGCGCGGCCATCACGGCGAACACGATCGCGACTGTCACGTAGATGGGCAGCGGCCCAGATCGGAGGCGTGCCAACGCCTTCATGATGAGGGTCATCCAGATAGGGACTACCGCTTACGCCGACAGCCTGTTCCGGGCCGGGGAGCTGATCGCGGCCGCACGCCACGGCATCGCCTTCACTGGTGCCGGCATCTCCGCCGAGAGCGGCATCCAGACTTATCGCGGTCAGGGTGGCCTCTGGAATACCGCCGATCCCAAGTTCGCCTCGATCGAGTACTTCCTGTCCGACCCGGCGGGGTACTGGACGGGCGCAAGGGAGCGCGGAGCGCGACTGCTGGCGGCGCGGCCGAACCTGGCACACGAGGCGCTGGTCGAGCTGGAGCGGTTGGGCCACCTGGAGGGTGTCGTCACCCAGAACGTGGACGGCCTCCACGAGCTGGCTGGAACGCGCCGCTTGGTCGAGCTGCACGGCAACGGGCGCACCGTGGTCTGCCTCGACTGCGGAGCTTCGGAACCACGGGCCAGCGTCCAGGCCAGGTTGGAGCGCGAGATGCCGCCCCGCTGCCGCGCCTGCGGCGGCCGGCGCTTGAAGCCAGCGGCGGTTTTCTTCGGGGAGCAGATGCCGGTCCGGGCCGTCCGGGAGGCGTTCGACCTGGCGGCCGCCTGCGACCTGATGCTGGTGGTCGGCAGCTCGCTGGTCGTCTACCCGGCCGCCGAGGTGCCGCTGACCGCTCTCGAGGCAGGCGCCCCCCTGATCATCGTCAACGTCGAGCCGACGCCATACGACGACCTGGCCGCGGTTGTCATCGTGGGCAAGGCGGGCGAGGTCCTGCCCGAGCTCAAGAGGATCGCCGCAGCCGCCTGACGTCGCCCACGATGATCGGCCGGCCGCCCACGACTAGAGCGCCGTCCAGCCGCACCGCCTCGGCGATCCCCTCGACCGGGCCGGCTGGGGTCTCTACGCGAACACGCTGCCCGAGCGTCTCGGAGAGCTCGCGGTAGGCCGCCATCACGCTCGCGGCCGGCGTCTCGGAGAGGCTCCGCAGCTCGCGCAGTAGGGAGTCGACCAGGCCGTCGCGGTCGACGCCGAGCATCGCCGCGCCCTCCGGCGCCCAGGTCAGGTTGACCCCGATCCCGACCAGCGCGCGCTCGTCGCGGATCTCGGCCAGGACTCCTCCCAGCTTGCGGCCGTCGAGCATGAGGTCGTTCGGCCACTTGAGGCGGACGCGGAGCCCGCAAGCGCGCGCGGCCGCCACGCCAGCTCGGAACACCACGATGGGGTCGGGCGGTAACACAAAGGTGGCCAGCAGCGCGGTCCCGGGCGGCGCCTGCCAGCTCCGACCCGCCCGGCCCCGCCCGGCGGTTTGGGAGTCTGCCACGACCACCGAGCCGATCGGCAGGCCGGCGGCCGCGTTCATCGTCGAGTCGACTTCTGAGAGGTGCCGAATCACGGTGCTTAAGCTTAGAAACGCCTTGGCTGGAACTCAGTGGGACAAGCTCGGCCAGATGGACCGCGTCTTCGAGATCGTGGCGCCGGCGATCCGCAAAGTCGCTCAGGACGAAGGCGTGAAGCTTGTCGAGTTTCATCGGGACGATCCCATCTGGCGGTTGCAATGGGCGCGCAGCGCGGGCGGCGAAGCGACGGTGGACGTGGAGTGGACCGAGGAGGCGCCCGATACCTACTGGGTCACGGCCAACTGGTGGCTCGACGATTGGGACACGACGATGCGCCGGTCCCGGTTCGACGAGGTGGGCGAGTTCCTGCGCGACCAGCCGTTAGGGGAGCTGGAGAAACTTCTCGAGGAAGGGATTCGACGCGTCGACAACTGGACCGAGAAGGACCTCGACCAGGAGTCCGGACCCAACCCTGACTGGCACCAGTACCAGACGAAAGAGGACTTCAACCGGGTCCGGCTTCCCAAGCGATGACGCTCAAGCTGGGCTGGAAAGCGTCGGCGGAGCAGTTCGGGCCGCAGGAGCTGCTCGACCTGGCCGTGCTGGCGGAGGAAAAGGGCTTCGAAAGCATCTGGGTCAGCGACCATTACCAGCCGTTCAAGCACACTGACGGCCACTCGCCGTTCTCCCTCGCCTGGCTCGGGGCCGCCGGCCAGCGCACGCGGCGCGCAGTTCTCGGCACCAGCGTCCTCACCCCGACCTTCCGCTACCACCCGGCGGTGGTCGCCCAGGCCTTCGCTACGCTTGACCGGCTGACCCCTGGGCGCGTGATTCTCGGAGTCGGCACCGGCGAGTCCATGAACGAAGTGCCGGTGATCGGGATCGAGTGGCCCCCATTCAAGGAGCGGCTCGGCCGCCTGCGCGAGGCGGTCGACCTGATGCGGCGCCTCTGGACAGAAGACTTCGTCACCTTCGAGGGCGAGTACTACCGCACGAAGGACGTGACCCTCTACGACAAGCCGACCCGGCCCGTGCCCATCTATGTCGGCGCCGGGGGCGAGGTTGCGGCCCGCTTCGCCGGGCGAACGGCTGAGGGCTTCATCTGCACCTCCGGGAAGGGCCTGGACCTCTACTCAGAGAAGCTGCTTCCGGCGGTGCGGGAGGGCGCAGAAAAGGCGGGCCGCGACTTCGACTCGGTCGAGAAGATGATCGAGATAAAGGTCTCTTTCGACAGCGACCGGGCCCGCGCGATGGAGGACACCAAGATCTGGGCTCCGCTCGCTTTGCCCGCCGAGGACAAGGCCGGCGTGGAGGATCCGCGCGAGCTCGAGCGGCGCGCCAAGGCGGTGGAGAACGAGGCCCACCGCCGCTGGCTGGTCTCCGACGATCCGGACGAGCACCTGGAGCAGATGGCGCCTTACCTCGACCTCGGGTTCCGGCACCTGGTCTTCCACGCACCTACCCACGACCAGGCCCGCTTTCTGGACCTCTATTCCCGGCAGGTCCTGCCCCGCCTCCGCGAGCGCTGGCAGTGACGCTTGTCGTCGTCCTCGTGAAAGGTTTCGAAGGAGCCAAGACCCGGCTGGGCCCGGCGGTCGGCGCCGGCCGGCGCCGCGCGCTGGCAAGGCGCTACGCGGCTCGGGCGATGCGCGCCGCAGGGGAGGGTTCGCTCGTCGTCGCCAGCTCGGCCGAAGTGGCCGCAATGGCCACGCAGCTCGGTTTGGAGGCGATCCTGGAAGCGGCGCCGGCCGGCCAGAACCCAGCCGCCAGGCGGGGAATCGAGGAAGCCCTTCGGCGGGGTGCGGGCTCTGTGCTGCTCCTGTCTAGCGACTTGCCCTTGGTCAGACGCGTGGTGGTCAAGGCGATGCTCGAGCGCGGAGCCCGGCTGGAAACCCCGGCCGTGCTGGCGGCGCCGGCGACCGGCCGGGGCGGCACCAACGCCCTCTTTTTGAAACCGCCGGGCGCAGTCGGGCTCCACTTCGGCGACAACTCGCTGGCCGCTTTTGAGGCCGACGCGCGTTCGCGTGGCGTCAGGTTTGAGCTGTTCGAGGCGCCCGAGCTGGCGCTGGACGTCGACGAGCCCGACGACCTCGAACGCCTGACCGCGGTGGGTTGATCGAGCTCAGGCCGGTCGCCGGCCTGCCGGAGGTGGAGCAAGGCGCCGATATCGCCGAGCTGGTGGTCGCCGCGGGCGCCGAGCTCCAGGACGGCGATATCGTCGCTGTGGCCCAGAAGGCCGTCTCCAAAGCGGAGGGCCGGCTGCGCGACCTCCGGCAGGTGCAACCTTCGGAGCGCGCCCAGGAGCTGGCCAGGGGCCTTCGCGCCGATCCGCGCCACGTCCAGGTTGTGCTGGACGAGAGCGTGCGTCTCGTACGCACGGACCGCGTCATCATCTCCGAAACGCGTCATGGCTTTATCTGCGCCAACGCCGGCGTCGACCGCTCCAACATCCCGGGCGGCGAGATCGTCAGCCTGCTGCCGGTCGACCCCGACGCCAGCGCTGAGGTGATCCGCGCCCGCCTGCGCGAGATCGCCGGCGTCGATGTGGGAGTGGTCATCACGGACACCTTCGGGCGGCCCTGGCGGACGGGCATCGCAAATGTGGCCATCGGCGTGGCCGGGATGGCGCCGCTGATCGATTACCGGGGCCGGCCGGACGACTTCGGCCGGACGATGCACGGCACGGTCGTGGCTGTCGCCGACGAGCTGGCGGCGGCCGCGGAGCTGGCGATGGGCAAGACCGACCGGGTGCCGGCGGTGGTGATCCGTGGGTACCGCCTCGCGGGCCGCTTGGGCAGCGGGCGCGAGCTGGTACGACCGCCGCAGGAGGACCTCTTCCGCTGAGGGCGGTGGTGCTTGCGGGCGGGACGGGCGGCGCCCTGCTCGCCGAGGGCTTCGCCCGTGCGCTGCAGCCGCCGGATGAGCTGACAGTCGTCGCCAACACCGCTGACGACGTCGAGATGTACGGCGTGGCCGTCAGTCCCGACTACGACGCTGTCGTCTACCGCCTGGCCGGGCTCTTCGACGAGGAGCGACGCTTCGGCATCGCTGGGGACACCTTCGGTGCCATGGCCATGTTCGAGCGGCTGGGTGTCGAGACCTGGTTCCGGCTGGGCGACCGCGACCTGGCCTTCTGTCTGGAGCGGACACGCCTGCTCCAGTCCGGCCTCACGGCGACCGCAGCGGCGCGAGAGCTCGACCGGCGGCTCGGTATCGCGGCCGTGCTGCCCATGAGCGACGAGCCGGTACGTACCTGGGTGCGCACGGAACGCGGCGAGCTCGGTATCCAGGAGTGGTTCGTGCGGGACGGCCAGCGACCTCCCGCGCTGGAAGTTCAACTGCGGGGCCTGGAGTCGGCGCGCCCGGCTCCCGGTTTGGCCGAGATCCTGGCCGCTGCCGATCTCGTTGTCATCGGGCCTTCCAACCCCCTTATCAGCGTCGAGCCGATCCTGGCGCTGCTGCGCCCTCTCCTGGACCGGCGGCGAACCCTGGCGGTCTCGCCCATCGTCGCCGGGCAGGCTTTGAAAGGCCCCACCGTGGAGATGCTGCGCAGCCTCGGCCGGGAACCGACCGCGACCGCGGTGGCGGCGGGCTACCGAGACGTCGCGGGGCGCTTCGTCCTCGACGTCCGCGACGCCGGCGAAGCGGCCCAGATCGAGAAGCTCGGCTACTCGGTGACGGTCACCGACACCGTGATGTCGGGCCCGGGCGAGCGGCTCCGCCTGGCCCGGTCGATCGTCCAGATAGCCAGCTGAAGTTTCCTGCTCCAGGGCGGGTCCGGTGGTATACCTGCAGCCGCATGTTTTACAGCGCCTTCCTCCGAGCGGTGGCGATCGCGGTTGCGGTCGCTCTCACGTTCGGCGCTGTCCTCCTCCGCGAGCGGACCAGCCCCAGCGGTGAGGGCTTCTGGACGGCGATCGCCCCCGCGCCTGCGGGGGGCGCCTACCTGGCCGATGAGCAGCGCCGGGAGCTGGTCCTGATGCGCGATGGCCGGGCCAGCGCCGCCGGCCACTTGCCGCAGGCCATCTACCGGGGGCTTGCCGCCTATGGCCGCACCCTCCTGCTCGCCACCGAGAGCGGGCTCTATGTCTCGACCGACCGCGGCCAGGGCTGGCGGAATGCCATCCCAGGGCGACGCTTCACGGCGGTCGCGATGGCGGACGGTGTAGGACTGGCGGGAGCCTGGGCAGAGGGCCTCTGGCGCTCTGAGGACGGCGGCCTGACCTGGCAGAGCGCGCAGGTGCCCAGGGGCGATACGGAGTTCGAAGCGGTTCAGGCGGCGCCCTTCCTGGCGGCGACTCTCCTGGGCGTCCTGCAGTCGGACGATCGCGGCCAGACCTGGCGCCACCTCGACAACCTGCCCGATCGGGCCACCGCCCTCTACGGCGGCTACGTAGGGGACTGGCGGGGCGACGTCTACCAGGTCGCGGACGCTTCTCGCCTGGACCGGTACCGGGCTGGGATCTGGTCCATGACCTTCGGCATGGTGGCCACGACCAGCGGGATCTACCCCGTGGGCGCCTTCCGCGGGCGGGAGGTCACCCGGGTCGTATCAACGGGTGAGGGCGCCCTCGTCGTGCACTACGCCGCTCTCGCGCGGGGCGGCATCTACCGGTCGGTCGATCGCGGTCTCCATTGGAGCCTGGTCTACCAGCCATAGGGCGAAGCCCAGCGCCATGATCATCAGCGCCAGGTCGAGGTAGTTCGGCGCCAGCACGCGGCCGAAGAAGAAGACGGCGAGCGTCTCCAGCCCGAGCCACAGCCAGAACGCAGCCCAGGACCAGCGCCGGCGTAGACGAGTCGTAGCCAGGGCGATGATGAAGACGACTGTCGGCGTCGTGACACGGATGGTGTCGAACGGCTGCCAGCGGCTTCCGACCACGCCCAGGGCGAGCAGGTCGCCGGGCAGCCCGATCCCTCGGATCGGGTAAGCGTCCACGCCGGACCCGAAGAAGAAGGCGGCCGTGTCCGCCACGAACGCGCCCGGGTTCCAGGCCAGGAAGGGGAGCACCAGCGCCGCCCCGGTCGCAAACGCAGCGCTGACCGCCTGGAGCGCTGCGCGCCGCTGCAGCAGGAGCCACGCGGCGACGACGAACAGCGGCAGGAAGAGGACCGCCTGCTGCTTGATCCCGATTGCCAGGCCCAGCAGGATCCCGGCCAGCAGCGGCCGGCCCCTTCGCAGCATCCCGACGGCCGCCAGTGCCGGCGCCAGGGCGAAGAGGTCGTTCAGGAAGTACAGGTAGTCGAGCTGGAAGAGCGGGTTCAGGACCACTGCGACCACGGCCGCCTGGCTTTCGGCCGCCCGCCGCCCGACGCTCCAGCAGGCGAGCGCCAGGGCGAGCAGGCCTGGCAGGAACATCCAGGTGAAGTTGGCCCGGTCTCCGCCAAAGGCTCTGACCGGCAGGTCGAGCAGGATCATGCCCGGCATGTAGACGTAGTGGCGGAGGCCGAAGTTGACAGGCACGTCGGAGAGGTAGAAGGAGCGGGCGCGGCTGTCGATGTAGTCGTGGCCGTAGGGGTCCTGCCCCTGCAGCAGCCGGCCGGCGGCCGCGTCGGTCAGCAGGACGCCATCGTGGACAGGGGCGTTGGCCGGCTGCGCGGCGATCAAGACACCCTGCGGCAGCGCTAGCAGCAGGAAGACCAGGAGCCCGAGCGCCGCGGCTCGGACTCGGTCGGAGGTTCCGTCGCGGAAGCCGAACACCGCCGTTGCGACCGCCAGGCCCGCGGCCGCGTAACCCAGC
>CATPBK010000062.1 GCA_955652705.1 Candidatus Dormiibacterota bacterium
GCCGCGCAGGACCTGATCCCGGGCCTCACCGCCTGGGAAGACGTGGATTGGGACCGGGCGCAGCGCGTCCGCTTCCACGTGCGGCAGCGGTTCACCTATCGGTACCCGGCCCCGATCTCCCAGCTCGACCACCGCCTGGTGGTGCTGCCGCCGCTGGTGGCCGGCGGCCGGCGCCGCGTCGGACACGACTTCCGGATGGATGTCCCAGGGGCGATCGCTGAGGCTGAGGACGCTTTCGGCAACGCCGTGCTGATGATCCGAGTCCCCTACGTGGAAGACGCCGTCAACTTCGAGGCGCAGTTCGTCCTGGAGCAGGACCGCGTGGCCTCGGGCGCGCCGGTGCCGGAGAGCTGGCTCAACGATGAGCGGCTGCTCGCCGCGACGCCGCGCACGGCGGCGGGGCGCCGGGTGATGCAGCTGGTGGAGGATGCCAGGATCACAGGTGGCGGTGCGCTCGCCCAGGCCGAGGCCGCCTGCAGCGCAGTCCGCTCGGCGCTCGCTTACGGCCACGACATGACAGATGTGGGAACCACCGCCGAAGAGGCGCTGGCCGCGGGCGGCGGGGTTTGCCAGGACTTTGCCCACGTGATGATCGCGGCCTGTCGCGCGCTGGCGATACCGGCCCGCTACGTCAGCGGCCACCTGGTCGGCGAGGGCGGCTCCCACGCCTGGGTCGAGGTCATCGTCAAGGATGGGGACGCCGCTGCGCTGTGGGCCTTCGACCCGACGCACGACCGCGTGGCCGGGATGACCTACGTCGCGGTCGCGGCCGGCCGTGACTATGCCGACGTCGCGCCAACCTCCGGGACTTATGTGGGCGCGCCGGGCGGGGTTCTCGAGACCACGCGGCGAATGGACATCTGCGGCGTCAGCTACGCGCGCGCTCGGAAGCCGGCCTAGGGGTACGCCGCGCCTGTCAGGCCAGGTGCGGCCTTTGCTCTATTTGATCACCAGCGGCACCAGGATGGATGCCATCCAGAGCGCCAGCCCGACACCTATCAAGCCGACTTTCTTGTAACCCCAGCCGATGGCGGCGAGTACGAAGGCTATGAGAGCGAGGATGAGCAGGATCGTGCTCAGGGTCAAGCTGGAGAGCCGAGTGATCAGCTCCGAAAGCACCCACAGCCCCAGGCCGATTGCGATCAGGTCAGTCTTCTTGTAACCCCAACCGATCGCAGCGAGCACGAAGGCAATGAACGCAATGATCAAGAGGACGGTGCTTATGCTCATGGGCGGAATTATCTACCTGCGGTTGGCCACCTTCACTTGGCGGCTGACCCCTAGCCCAGGGTGGATGCCGCGGCCGGTGGTTCCACGCGTGCCGAGCGGCTGACACAATACGGGTCGTTCCGGCGATGCAAGCGACCTTCATCGGCCTGCTGACATTGGTAGTGGGGATCATCCTCTGCTTCGGGGGGCATCGCTTCTTCCGCTTCCTGATGGTGCTGGTCGGCATCTCCGCCGGCTTCGTGCTCGGCGGTTCCGGCGTCGCGGCGATCACCAAGGGCCACTTCCTGGACAGCCTCTGGGGCTGGGTGGTGGCGATCGTGGTGGCCCTCGTCCTGGGCGGCCTCGCGATCCCCTTCTACGCGGCCGCGGTCGCGATGCTGGGCGGGGTCGTCGCCTACATGATCGCGAGCGGGGTGATGGTCTACCTCGGCTACGGCACCGGGACCCTGACCCAGGCCGCGGGCATCGTCGCCGGGGCGGTTGCGATCGTCCTCATCTACCTCTTCCGGGTCCACCGCCTCTTGGTGATCGCGGTCACCGCCCTGGCCGGCGCGGGGGCGATCCTGGCCGGGGTGTTGATCCTGCTCGGTAAGCTCGCCTTCGACGTCCCGACCGCGACCGATCCCACCGCGATCATCCGCAGCACGCCGCTGTGGCTCCTGCTGGTGATCGTGCTCTTCCTGGCCGGGGTCGGCGCCCAGTGGTCGATCCGCTCGCGGCGAGGTCCGAAGCCAACGTCGATGGCAACGGCGCCAGCGGCCCCCGCCCCTACGAGCCCGCCCGTCTCGGCTCCGGCTGCCGAGGCGACGCCGCCGGCTGCCGCGCCGCCGGAGCCTCCCAGCCAGCCCTGACTTTCGCGGTCTGGAAACGCGAGCAGATCGGCCTTGCAACACAAACGCCGTTCAGCGGCGAGCTCCTCTCGTCGGCGACGGTCCCTTTGTTGGGACTTGAGGCCCGATTTCCTGGCTAGCGATTGTCCGGATTCCGATCGAGGCTCAAGATCCTTGGATGTTTCGCCACGCTAGAGCCGGCAGCATGCCAGGCCCGGTACTGCTTAGCATGAGTTCCAGGGATCTTCAGCTGGCGGCCTGACGTTGAGGAGGTGGCCATGGCGTTCACTGCGCGGACGAGCATCATCATCGACCGGACGATCGAAGAGGTGTGGGCCTACATAGACGACCCCAGCCACGATGCTTATTGGCGGCCAGTTAAGAACTTGAAGCGGATCGGAAGCGGCGTCGGCGCTAGGTACGAAGGTGTCGTCGGAGTCGGACCGAAGAACTATCCCTACGTGAGTGAGATAACTCAGTACGAGCCCCCGAAGCGGCTGATGTGGAAAGGAATTAGTTCCTCCGGCTGGACGATCGGCACGGAGGGAAGCTACACGCTGGAAGCGGTAGATGGGAGCACCCGCTGGACGATCGAGCTCACGCTTGAGCCGAACACGTTTCTCGGACGCCTCGTCGAGCCACTGGGGCGCGCGATGGGCCCGAGAGCGTTTGGGTCGGTGCCGAGGAAGCTGAAAGAGGCGGTCGAGCGGCAGCCGAAGTGAGGACCGAACCAGCCGACGTGAATCTGCTGAACACAGACTCGTCACGTCAACGGTTCATCCAGCCGCGCGACAACGTGGATGAGGCGGATCTCGGGGAAGCCCCGGGCGACCCGCGAGGGGAGGTCCATGCGTAGCCACCTGGAGACACCGGGCGGCAGGGTCGAAATCACGACGCCGTCGTAGCGCCCCTGAACCAACTCGGCCTCGATCGCCACGAACGGGTCCCAATTACCGATACGCGTCGAACGGACGCGGAGTCCCAGCTGCTCCAGGCGTCGGCGCGTGCCCTGTGCGCGATGGGCGGCCAGCGCCCCCGGCGATTTGAACGACCCACTGAGCTGATGGAGGAGGTTGAGCGGCGTGGCCGGGACAAGGACCTCGAACTCGGCATCCGCGTCCTGCTGGTGAAGCTCCAGGACCGCTCGCGCAAGCTCCGGGCTCCCCGCCGTCTCGTTCGCTACCAAAAGGTAAACGGCCACTTTTGCGATACCGCCGCGGGCTCAGCTTAAGCTGTGGGAACAGGAGGTTGCGAAGTGCAGGCTAGAGTCGGAGATCGTGTCGCGATGGAGTCGGAGCGGGTCGGCCAGCCAATGCGGGAGGGCGTGGTGCTGCAGGTCCTCTCACCTGGCCACGATGTCCATTACCGGGTTCAGTGGGCTGACGGTCACGAGACCATCTTCTTCCCGAGTGCCGGCAACGTGAGTGTCGTCGCTGAGCGGAAGCGATCGAGAGGGCGCTCCAGATAGACCAGGGTGCTGTCGGCTCGCGCAACTGAAGATTTCCCGTGGCTGAGGCTCGGTCCGGCTACGCGTTGGGCGTCGCGCCACGACTATGACCAAACCAGGCCCGCCTCGACCACCTTTGGCCGACGACTTCTGGAACAAGCCCAGGCCGGGTAGCCTCGAGGCGGTCGCCATCGGATGCACGTGTCCGATCTTCGACAACAACCGCGGCGCGGGCACCGACGATGACGGCGGCTGGGACGTCTCCTACGGTTGCCCGGTTCACTGGCCGAGGACGGCAGAGCCCGCGGAGAAGGAAAGCTAGGCGGATTCCTAGCCCAGGGTGGATGCCGGCCGCACGAACTGGTTGCTCTCGCCGCTCTCCGCGCGGATGACGTGCATCACCGCGTTGATCAGCGAAAGGTGCGAGAAGGCCTGTGGAAAGTTGCCCAGGTGCCTGCCGCTGCGAGGGTCGATCTCTTCGGCGTAGAGCTGGAGCGGGCTGGCATACGAGAGCAGCTTCTCGCAGAGCTCGCGGGCCCGCGCCAGCTCGCCGATCTCGACCAGCGCGGAGACGAGCCAGAACGAGCAGATGGTGAAGGTCCCCTCTTCGCCCGCCAGGCCATCGTCAGTTTCGTCGGTCCGGTAGCGCAGCACCATGCCGTCAACCGTGAGCTCGTCCGCGATGGCGAGCACGGTCGCCCGGATCCGCGGATCTTCCGGGGGCAGGAAGCGGACCAGCGGGGCCAGGAGTAAGGAAGCGTCCAGTGCCTCGGTCTCGTAGTGCTGGACGAACACGCCGCGCGAGTCCACGCCCTGTTTACAGATGTCCGCCTTGATCTCGTCGGCCGCCGCCTGCCAGGCGACCGCCAGGTCGGCGTCGCCGTGGAGCTCCGCCATCCGGGCGCCGCGGTCGGCCGCCACCCAGCACATGAGCTTGGAGGAGGTGAAGTGCTTGGGCTGGCCGCGAATCTCCCAGATGCCGCGATCGGGCTTCCGCCAGTTGGCGAGGGCGGACTCCACCGACCGCTTGAGAATCGGCCAGACCAGCTCGGGCAGGTAATCGCGAGACTTCGTATGCAGGTAGACCGAATCCAGGACGGCGCCCCAAACGTCGTGCTGCTGCTGACCGTAGGCGGCATTTCCGATCCGCACCGGCCGGGCGCCCTCGTAGCCCGCCAGGTGGTCGAGGGTCGCCTCGCTGAGCTCGTGCTCGCCGCCGATGCCGTACATGATCTGGAGGTCGCGCTCGCCTTTGGCGACGTCGGCGATGAAATAGAAGAAGTCGTTCGCCTCGCGCGCGAAGCCGAGCGTATAGAGGCCCCAGAGCATGAAGGTGGCATCTCGGATCCAGGTGTAGCGGTAGTCCCAGTTGCGCTCGCCGCCGGGCGTCTCCGGCAGCGACGTGGTGGGCGCCGCCAGGAGCGCACCCGTCGGACCGTAGGTGAGTCCTTTCAGCGTCAGCGCGCTGCGCTGCAGGTAGCTCTGCCAGGGGTGCTCCGGAAACTCGCCGCGGTTGATCCACTCGCGCCAGAAATCGGCGGTCCGCTCGATGCGCAGGAACGCCTCCTCGGTGGTCGCGGGAGGCGGGTGCTCAGCCCAGTGCTCCTGTGAGACCGAGAACTGAGACCGCGGCCAGACCAGCGCCGCGAAAGCGCGTTCACCTTGACGCAGGATCTTGGTCGCGTGCGCGCCCGGACCCTCGAAGCCAACCCGGAGGTCGGTCACCAGCCGCAGCGGCAGGTCCTTCTTGCCGCCGACCGCGATCGCCTCACCGTAGTCGGGTCCCGAGTACTCCCAGCTGGCGCTGTTCCGCCCGTAGTCGAAGACCGGCTCGCAGTCGAGGCTCAGCTCGACGCTGCCGACGATGCAGCGAGCCGTGCGGAGAAGGATGTGTTCGGCCTCGTAGTCCGTCGGCGGCCGGCGGTGCGTGCCGGAGCGGCGCTGCTCGTGATACCAGGGCCCGATGCAGAGGGCTTCGCGCACCACCATCCAGCCGGTGCGCGTCCGCCAGGTGGTCTCGAGCACCAGCGTGCCGGGCAGGTAGCGCCGGCCGGCTGGCACCATGACACCGGCCGGACCGAATCGGAAGCTGCCGGCGGCGCGGTCCAGCATGGCGGCGAAGACGCTGGGGCTGTCGGGTCGGGGGACGCACATCCACTCCACCTTGCCGCTCGGCGCCACCAGCGCGTTCACCTCGCAGTCGGAGAGGAAGGCGTAGTCCGCGATCGGCGGAAAGGAGCTGGCCGCCGGCGAAGTGGCGGCGGAGGCCGAGACGTCGGGTTTGGCGGCGTCCTCCGCCTGCGGGCCCTCACCGTTCGGCCCGGATTTCTCCGCGCGTCGCAGCTCGGTCATTGCTTGCTCCGCTTCCCGGTCGAGCCGCGCTCCAGCACGCCGACCAGGTCGTGCGCCGAAAGCAGCCCGATCGGCGAGCCCTTCTCGTCGACCACGGGCAGATGCCGGATGCCCAGCCGCATCATCTTGACCGCCACCACGGCGACTTCCTCGTCGGCCCTTACCGTCGCCGGGTTCGCGGACATGATCACGTCCGCGACCGCCTCCTGCGCGTCCACGCCATCAGCGATGGCGCTGACCAGGTCTCGCTCCGTGATGATCCCCCGCAGCTGGCCCTCAGACATGACCGCCGCGGAGTCGGAGTTCTCCTTTCGCATCCGCCTCGCCACCTCAGCGAGAGTTGTCCCGGGATCGACCGAGAGCAGGCGTCCGGGCGGCACGTCCCTGACCTTCACCTTCAGACCACCTCGTAGCCGACCGGGACCATCCGCTGCGAGCTCTTCGGAGGCCGGACGTAGCTACGTTTCTGACGGCGCGGCAGCTTGATGTCCTCGTGCGGCACCTCTTCCCAGGGGATGAGCGTCAGGAAGTGGCTGATCAGGTTCAGATGCGCCGCCCGCTTGTTGTCCGTCTCGACGACGTACCAGGGCGCTTCCTTGATGTCGCAGTAGGCGAACATCTGGTCCTTCGCCTCGGAGTAGTCGACCCATCTCGCGCGCGCCTGCAGGTCCATCGGGCTCAGCTTCCAGCGCTTACTGGGATCGTTGATCCGAGCCAGAAACCGCCGTTCCTGCTCCGCATCGCTGACCGAGAGCCAGTACTTGATCAAGATGATCCCCGACCGTATCAGCATGCGCTCGAACTGCGGGCAGGTCCGCATGAACTCGTCGTATTCGTCGTCGCTGCAGAAGCCCATGACGCGCTCCACGCCGGCCCGGTTGTACCAACTCCTGTCGAAAAGGACCATTTCGCCGGCTGAGGGCAGGTGGGCGATGTAGCGCTGGAAGTACCACTGCGTCCGCTCTCTTTCGGTCGGAGCCGGCAGCGCCACGACGCGGCAGTAACGCGGGTTCAGCAGCGCCATGATGCGCTTGATGACGCCACCCTTCCCGGCGGTGTCGCGACCTTCGAAGAGGACGACCACCCGCAAGCCTCGATGCCGGATCCACTCCTCGAGCTGAACCAGCTCGACCTGGAGTCGTCTCAACTCCTTGTCGTATTCCTTGCGCCCGAGCCGGAGCATCGACGACGACCGCTCGCCCGCCTTCTGGCGCCTGTGTCCGTTCGAGGTCGCCATTCTCAAGCAAGGTTTAACAGACTAAGGCGCCTTTCGGCATGTCGCCGGGCTCCGAGACGCCATCCCGTTTAGACTGGCCGTGCGGGGGGCTGATTGTCGGCAGGCTCAAAAAGGAGTGGGAGAAATAGCCATGGGAGATTCGATCCAGGTCAAGAGCCACAACTCACCCGACGAGACGCGCACCCCCGACAAGACAAAGCTCGAGCTCGTAAACCTGAGCTATGGGACGGTCGGCCGGTTGACCCTCCAGCCCGGCTGGCGCTGGTCTGAGTGCATCAAACCGGTGGTCCAGACCGACAGCTGCCAGAACCACCACGTCGGCTACGCGGTGTCCGGCACCATCGTCGTCAAGCTGGGCAACGGCGATCAGGCCACGATCAAGGCCGGCGACTCCTACGAGATCCCGCCCGGCCACGACGCCTGGGTTGAGGGTTCGGAGCCGTTCGTAGGCATCGAGGTGCAGAGCGCGAAGGAGTACGCCAAGCCTCGCTGAGCCGCGGCTGAGCTGGCGATCAAGCGCCGTTGAGGCCGAACCGGGACGGCGGACCGGGAGGCAAATAGGGAGTCGGGTCTGTCGGCTGATCTTTGAGCCTCAGCTCGAAGTGAACGTGGGGCCCAGTCGAGTTGCCTGTTGACCCCTCGAGTCCGATCGGCTGTCCCTGCCGGACAGAATCGCCGGGCTTCACAAGGGCATCATGAAGATGGCCGTACAGGGACACGAGCCCGCCGCGGTGGCCAAGCACGACATAGGTCCCGTAGCCAGTGGCGCCGCTCCCGACAAGAGCGACGACGCCGTCGTCGGCAGCCAGCACAGGGGTCAGCTCCGGTGCCGCCAGGTCAAGGCCGGTGTGGAAATGCGGGTAGCCGCCGTAGCTCGGTACTACGCCAAGGTCGGTTGGGCCGAAGCGCTGGCTGACCACCGCCGTCGGCTCCGGCCAGACAAACCGGTAGGTCTTCGAATGCCCGCTGGCGACCGGAACTGAGCCGACCTGAGCCGATTCTTCCCACGCCAGCACCTGAGCCCAGACTTGCTGGATGGCGAGGGCGATAATCGCTGCCTGCTCGGCATCGAGCGCGGTGCTGATCTGCTGCGCAAGCCCGGCCGCCTGCTGGTCGGCGCGGCTGAGCTCGAAGCGCGTTTGGGCGATCTGGGCGGCCAACCGCGCTCTCGAGTCCTCCTGCGCTCGCGCCAGCTCGGCCAGCCGTGCGATGCCCGCTGTGAGCGTGTCTTCAGCCGTCGATTTTTCAAGACGCTTTCTGGTGGTCGCGGTCCGCTCCTGGCTGAGCCGTGCCTGATCCTCGCGGAGCTGGCGTTGGTCCGACTCAGTACGAGAAGCGGCCGCCATCGTATCCGCCGCTATACCGATCAGCTCCTGCAGGCTTCCAGCAGTCACGATCTCGAGCAGAAAGGACTCAGGGCGGAAGTAAAGCGACCGCGCCAGGGCCGCGGCTTGCTTGCGATCGGCGTCGATCCTCAGCTCCGTGCGCAACTGCTCGGCAGCGATTCGCCTCAGCTCGCCGTCCAACGCAACCACCAGCTCATGCGTTTTGGTGATCTCGCTCCGGAGCGCGGTTTGCTCGCTCTCGTTTTCAGTGAGCGACTGCGTGAGCTGGTCCTGCACGACCAGTGCTGTCGCGA